>JAHJXZ010000039.1 GCA_018827205.1 Gammaproteobacteria bacterium
GCACAGGTGCTCTGCTAAAATGCAGCGCCTTTCTCGTCGGTAACCTGCATCGTGGCATTCACCTGGGTCGATTGGGCGATTATCGCCGTTGTCGCCGTTTCAAGTCTGATCAGTCTGAGCCGAGGCTTCGTTAAGGAAGCCCTGTCGCTGCTTACCTGGATCATTGCTGGCGTGGTCGCCTGGATGTTTGGCGGCGCACTGTCGCAGCACCTGGTGGGTTTTATCGATACGCCCTCGGCGCGCGTGATTGCCGGTTGCGCGATTCTATTTGTGGTCACCTTGTTGGTCGGTGCCTTGGTCAATTACCTGATTGGTGAATTGATCCGGGTAACCGGGCTGTCGGGGACCGATCGTTTTCTCGGCATGGTTTTCGGCGCGGCGCGCGGAGGCCTGCTGGTCGTAGTGCTAGTCGGTCTGATCAGCTTGGCTCCGGTGCAACAAGACAGCTGGTGGCAGGAGTCAGCTCTGCTGCCGCATTTTCTGATGGTTGCTGACTGGTCGAAAAACCTGATTCTCGGTTTGTCCAGTGAGTGGCTTGCCAGCGGCGTTTCCGCGCCGGTGGAGTTACCGTTCAAAGAGGCACTGCTGCAGCCTAAACTGCCGTAGTGCGTTGCGAATCATCGTGTTTCATTGAGTAGGGGTTGCGTCACATGTGCGGCATTGTCGGTATCGTCGGTAAATCGAACGTCAATCAGGCGCTGTATGACGGGCTCACCGTCCTCCAGCACCGCGGCCAGGATGCTGCCGGTATTGTCACCAGCCATGATGGCCGCCTTTTCCTGCGCAAGGACAACGGCCTGGTGCGTGATGTGTTCCAACAGCGTCATATGCAGCGCCTGGTCGGCCACATGGGCATCGGCCACGTGCGCTACCCGACTGCGGGCAGCTCCAGCTCCGCTGAAGCGCAGCCGTTCTACGTCAACTCGCCGTACGGCATCACCCTGGCGCACAACGGCAACTTGACCAACGTCGAGCAGCTGGCCAAGGAGATCTACGAGTCTGACCTGCGCCACGTCAACACCAACTCCGATTCGGAAGTGCTGCTCAACGTGTTTGCCCACGAATTGGCGCAGCGCGGCAAGCTGCAGCCGACCGAAGAAGATGTATTCGCCGCCGTGACTGACGTGCACGAGCGTTGTGTGGGTGGTTACGCGGTTGTGGCAATGATCACCGGTTACGGCATTGTCGGCTTCCGCGATCCCAATGGTATCCGTCCGATCGTCTTCGGTCAGCGTCATACCGACGAGGGCGTGGAATACATGATTGCCTCGGAAAGTGTCTCCCTCGACGTGCTTGGTTTCACCCTGATCCGCGATCTCGCGCCGGGCGAAGCGGTGTACATCACTGAAGACGGAAAGCTGTATACCCGTCAGTGCGCGAGCAACCCGAAATATGCCCCGTGCATCTTCGAACACGTCTATCTGGCGCGTCCGGACTCGATCATGGATGGCATCTCGGTCTATAAGGCGCGCCTGCGCATGGGCGAGAAGCTGGCTGACAAGATCCTCCGTGAACGCCCAGTGCATGACATTGATGTGGTCATCCCTATTCCTGATACCAGCCGTACCGCTGCGCTGGAGCTGGCCAATCACCTGGGTGTTAAATTCCGCGAAGGCTTCGTCAAGAACCGCTATATCGGCCGTACCTTCATCATGCCGGGTCAGGCCGCACGGAAGAAATCCGTACGGCAGAAGCTCAACGCCATCGAGCTTGAATTCCGCGGCAAGAACGTGATGCTGGTGGACGATTCCATCGTGCGCGGCACTACCTGCAAGCAGATCATTCAGATGGCTCGCGAGGCAGGGGCGAAGAACGTGTATTTCTGTTCGGCAGCCCCAGCCGTGCGCTATCCGAATGTTTACGGTATCGACATGCCCAGCGCCCATGAGCTGATCGCTCACGGCCGCACCACCGAGGAAGTCTGCGAGCTGATTGGTGCCGACTGGTTGGTCTACCAGGATCTGCCGGATCTAATCGAAGCGGTCAGTGGTAGCAAGAAGATCAAGATCGATAACTTCGACTGCGCGGTGTTCGACGGCAAATACGTCACCGGCGATGTTGACGAGGCTTACCTGAATAAGATCGAACAGGCGCGTAATGACCTCTCGAAGGTCAAGTCCCAGGCTGTCAGCGCGATTATCGACCTGTACAACAACTAGGTTGCAGTCCGGCCCGTTACGGCGGGCTGGTTGAGGAAATTGGTAATGACGATTGAATGGCAAGCCGGGCGTCTGGACAGCGATCTTGAAGGCGTGGGCTTCGATACCCTGGCGGTGCGCGCCGGTCAGCACCGCTCGCCGGAAGGTGAGCACAGCGAGGCGATCTACCCGACCTCCAGCTATGTGTTCCGCACCGCGGCCGATGCTGCCGCGCGTTTTGCCGGCGAAGTGCCGGGCAACGTCTACTCGCGCTACACCAACCCGACCGTACGGGCCTTTGAGGAGCGTATTGCCGCTCTGGAAGGCGCCGAGCAGGCGGTCGCAACCTCATCCGGTATGTCGGCGATTCTGGCCATTGTCATGAGCCTGTGCAGCGCCGGCGATCATGTGCTAGTGTCACGCAGCGTATTCGGTTCGACCATCAGCTTGTTTGAGAAGTACCTCAAGCGCTTTGGTGTGCAGGTCGACTATGTGCCGCTGGCCGATCTGGATGCCTGGTCGGCGGCATTTAAGCCCAACACCAAGCTGCTGTTTGTCGAGTCGCCGTCCAATCCCCTGGCTGAGCTGGTGGATATCGCCGCCTTGGCCGATATCGCCCACAGCAAAGGCGCACTGCTGGCGGTGGACAACTGTTTCTGCACCCCGGCGCTGCAGCAGCCGCTCAAGCTCGGTGCCGATGTGGTGATGCACTCGGCGACCAAATACATCGACGGCCAGGGCCGCAGCATGGGCGGCGTGGTCGCAGGCTCGGCCAAGCTGATGACCGAAGTGGTGGGTTTTCTGCGTACCGCCGGGCCGACACTCAGCCCGTTCAATGCCTGGATCTTCCTAAAAGGCCTGGAAACCCTGCGCATCCGTATGCAGGCGCATTGCGCCAGCGCGCTGCAATTGGCGCAGTGGCTGCAGCAGCAGCCGGGCATTGAGCATGTGTACTACGCCGGTTTGCCCAGCCATCCGCAGCATGAGTTGGCCAAGCGTCAGCAGAGTGCCTTCGGTGCCGTAGTCAGTTTTGAGGTCAAGGGTGGCAAAGAGGCTGCCTGGCGTTTTATCGATGCCACGCGGGTGATCTCGATTACCACCAACCTTGGTGATACCAAAACCACTATCGCCCATCCGGCGACCACTTCCCACGGTCGTTTAAGCCCCACCGAGCGTGCTAACGCCGGTATTCGCGACAATTTGATCCGTGTCGCGGTGGGCCTGGAAGACTTGGCTGACCTGCAAGCGGATTTGGCCCGCGGCCTGGCGGCGCTCTAAGCGCTCTGAGGCGATGTTGCCAGCGTTAAAGAAAAGGCCCTGCTTTTAATTAAGCAGGGCCTTTTTATTACAGGGGATTATTCGCGCAGATCGATAGCCTCAGGCGCGGCCTGGTCGAACAGCTGCACCGGGTCGCGCGGCAGAATGCCAGGGCGGTAGTTTTCGCGGATATCGCCAAGTACGCGGATGTCGCTGTATTTCTTCCCGGATAAAGCGGCCATGCCGGCCGCATCGCGGATTACGGTCGGACGCAGGAAGACCATCAGATTACGCTTGATGCGGGTTTCCTTGGTGGAGCGGAACAAGCGTCCGATCAATGGGATATCGCCTAGCAGCGGCACCTTGGAGTCAGCCTGGGTCACGTCATCCTGAATCAGTCCGCCGAGCACGATAACCTGGCCGTTCTCGGCGAGGATGGTGCTCTTGATCGAGCGTTTGTTGGTAATCAGGTCGACGGCATTCACGCCCTGGCTGGTTGGGGCGATGGAGGAGATTTCCTGCTCGATTTCCAGGCGCAGGCTGGCGCCATCGTTGATATGCGGGGTGACTTTCAGGGTCACGCCGATGTCCTGGCGTTCGATGGTGGTGAAGGGGTTGTCGGCACCCGATGCGCTGGTGGTGAAGGAGCCCGTCTGGAACGGCACATTTTGCCCGACCAGGATTTCTGCCTTCTGGTGGTCCAGGGTCAGCAGGCTGGGCGTGGACAGCAGATTGCTCTTGCTGTTGGCCGACAATGCGGTAATCAGCACACCGAAGCTGTCGGTGCCAAGGCCGATGATTGCACCGTCCGGCAGGTTGGCTAGGGTGTTGTTGTCGGCGCTGTTCTTGTTGTCTTGGATCGCTTGCAAGACTCGGCCAACCGACAGTCCGGTGCCACTGAAGTTAGTACCGGCCAGCCCGCCAGTGCTACCACGGGCATCGACGGCCCACTGCACGCCCAGCGCGTCGCTGATATCGCCGGATACTTCGACAATCGCCGCCTCAACCATCACTTGGGCGCGGGGGACGTCGAGCTGGCGCACGATGTCTTCCAGGGTTGCCACCACATCAGGCTCGGCCAGTAGCACCAGGGCGTTGAGGCTCTCGTCGGCGCGGATCAGGATGGTCTGCGGCTTGCCGGTGGTTTCCCCGCCGGTTTCCGGTTTCAGTTTTTCGGAGATTTCACCGAGGGTTTCCGCCAGGCTTTTGGCATCGCCATGGCGCAAGCGGATAACCCGGGTATTGGCCGAGCGGCTGGTGGGGGTGTCCAGCGATTGTGCCAGGGCTACCAGCTTGGCCCGTGCTGCCGGTGGGCCGAGCAGGATCAGGCGGTTGGTACGGCCGTCGGCAATCACCTGCGTGCCTGACGCCCCTTTGGCTTGGCCGCGATCCACGGCGCTGCGTAGTACTTCGGCGGTGTCCATGACCCAGGCATGCTGCAGGTTGAGCACGCTGTAATCGTTTTGGCCTTTCTGGTCGAGCTGGCGCAGCAGGTCTTCGATGCGTTCAATATTGGCCGTACGGTCGCTGATGATGATCGCGTTGGCGCTGCTGATCGCTGCCAGATGGCCGTACTGTGGCACCAGTGGGCGAATCAGCGGAATCAGCTCGGTGGCCGAGCCATGCTGTACCTGGATCAGTCGGGTTTCCAAGCGGTCTGGCGCACTGCGCCCAGCATCCGCGTCGGACTTGGCCTCGGCATTGGGTACGATGCGCGCCTGGTCGCCCTGGGTAATCACGCTGAAACCGTGGGTGGCCATCACTGAGAGAAACAGCTGGTAGACCTCGGTGAGTGTCAGCGGGCTGTTGGATACCACGCTGACCTGGCCTTTGACCCGTGGATCGACAACAAACGTCTGCCCACTTATCTGCGCGACCTGATCGATAAACTCACGGATATCGGCGCCTTTGAGGTTGATGGTCCAGCTTTCTTCCTGCTGGCTGGCGCTCGGCGCGATGGCGGTAACAGCAGCGCTCAGTGGTAGCGAACTGCAGACTAGGCCAGCGGCCAGTAGGGCGAAGGTAAGGCGCGAGAGAGTGGGGGTCATCGTGTCAGTTTTCTTCCGTGGGCTGTTCGGTGGGTTCTGCAGTGCCCGGCAGGCTGCCGGAATCCTGCATCTGCTGGCGTAAGGCATCCATACGTTCACGCAGCTGGCTCAGGTCATCGGACTCCATCTCGCTGAGCTGCTCAATCGGATCGACCATAACCTCCTGGGTGTTGCTTTGTACGCTACTGGTGGTCGAGCTATTGAGCGGGAAACTGAGGCTTTCACGGCGACCATTGCGCAGCAGTTCGACGCGATCAGGAGCCACCGAATGCAGGCGCACGCCGCTACTGATTTCGCTGTTGATGCTGTAGCGTTGGGCCGTGCTGCCTTCGCTAAGGATGATTGCTGTGGAGCGTTGCGGATTTGCATGTACAAAGCTGCCGAGCAGTGTCAGGCGCAGGTTGGTGCTGGGTGCGGGGCCGTCGTTGGCGGCGCTGTTGCGGCCGAACAGTTGACCGATCTCGGGATTAACTGCCGCCACTGGTGCTTCGTTGGAACTGTTGTTGCTAGATGCTACGGGCGCGCGCAGCAAACGCAGCCAATCGGCACTCTGCCAGGCCAGACTGACGCTCATAACAAGAATCAGCGCGATGCCAGCAAGAGAGGTGGCCTGGCGCTTTAGCCAGCGTTGTGGAGCCATAAGCTGCAAGGGGGCGTCACTCCGTAACTTATTATTATGTGGTGTGGTTCGCGCGCTGATCATAGACATTTGCCAAGCATTTGGCAGCCCCTGGTTGGGGTAGTGTGTAGACCAGTTCAATGTGCTAAAGATAGCGCGCTGTTTTTCGCTCTATTGCGGCTAACTTACAACAACTATGTTGCAAAACCCCAGTTTTTGAGCCCTCGCTTGATATTCTTGGGTTCATCATCAGCTTTCTGTGCTTAAGGCATATTACGGATGAATGCGTTGCTTACAGAAGTGCCATCACGGCGTTTACCTTTCAGCTTTGCCAGGCGTCACGGTGTGGTCCTCGTTGTGGAGGGCGGCGTTCCTTGTCTGGTTTATCGCGTGGGCGTCGAATTGGTTGCGCTGAGCGAGGCGCAGCGCTTTGTTGGCGCGCAGTTACCGCTGCAGGCGCTGTCGCCCGAGGCCTTCGAACAGGCCCTGGCCAAGGCCTATCAGCATGATTCGGCGTCTATGCAGTTGGCCGAGGACATCGGCGGCAGTCTCGATCTGGCCGCGCTGGCCGAGCAGGTACCAGAAACCGAAGACCTGCTGGAGCAGGAAGATGACGCGCCGATCATTCGCTTGATCAACGCCATCCTTGGCGAAGCGATCAAGGAAAACGCCTCGGATATTCACCTGGAAACCTTCGAGAAACGCCTTGTCGTGCGCTTTCGCGTAGACGGTATTCTGCGTGAAGTCCTGGAACCCAAGCGGGAGCTGGCGGCTTTGTTGGTGTCGCGGATTAAAGTCATGGCGCGGCTGGATATCGCCGAGAAGCGCATCCCGCAGGATGGGCGTATTTCCCTGAAAGTCGGCGGCCGCGAAGTAGATGTGCGGGTTTCGACTTTGCCATCGGCCAATGGCGAGCGAGTGGTGCTGCGTTTGCTCGACAAGCAGGCTGGCCGCCTCAACTTGCAGCACCTAGGTATGAGCGCGCGTGATCGCGATCAGATGGAAACCACCGTGCGCAAACCCCACGGCATTCTGCTGGTCACCGGGCCTACCGGTTCGGGTAAGACCACCACGCTGTACGCCAGCCTGGTCAGCCTGAATGACCGCACACGCAATATCCTCACCGTCGAAGATCCGATCGAGTATCACCTTGAGGGCATCGGCCAGACCCAGGTCAATTCCAAGGTCGATATGACCTTCGCCCGTGGCCTGCGCGCGATCCTGCGTCAGGACCCAGACGTGGTGATGGTCGGTGAGATTCGCGACAAGGAAACCGCTGAAATCGCTGTGCAGGCATCGTTGACTGGTCACCTAGTGCTCTCGACCCTGCACACCAACAGTGCCATCGGCGCGATCACCCGCCTGGTAGACATGGGCATCGAGCCGTTTCTGTTGTCGTCGTCCTTGCTCGGTGTGCTGGCTCAGCGCCTGGTGCGGGTGCTCTGTCCGCATTGCAAAGAGGCTTATCAAGCCGATGAAGCCGAGTGCAAATTGCTTGGCGTGGCGCTTGCGCCGCCGCCGACCCTGTATCACGCCCGTGGCTGCGCTGAGTGCCATCAGCAAGGTTATCGCGGCCGTACCGGTATCTATGAGCTGGTGGTGTTCGACGACCATCTGCGTACCTTGATTCATAACGCCGCTTCCGAGCAGGACATGACCCGTCACGC
>JAHJXZ010000040.1 GCA_018827205.1 Gammaproteobacteria bacterium
AACTGGCACGACACCTGGGCTCACGCGGTAGGCGCCGCCTACAAGTTAAACCGCCAGTGGACCCTGCGCGCCGGCCTGGCAGTGGACCAGTCACCGACCAACAACACCGACCGCTCACCACGCATCCCCACTGGCGACCGCACCATTCTCAGCCTGGGAACTGCCTGGAGCCCGAATGATGATGTGACCATCGATCTGGCCTACTCCTACCTGATGGAAGACGACGCCCACATCGAGCGGGACGACTACAGCGCCACCTATAAAAACACGGCCCACGGCTTGGGCGCACAAGTGACGTACCGCTTCTAAATCAACCAGCGGTTTGGGTTACACTCGCGCGGCGCCCACAAAAATAATAACGCCGCCTGAGACAGCCCTTATGACTGCACTCTGCACTGCCTTGCCCGAACAGCTCAGCCTGTTATTGGTGGATGACCACCGGATCTTTCTCGATGGCCTAAGCCTGGCCCTCGCCCCGCTCTGCGCCGATCTGCAGATTCACACCGCCGAATCCGCTGCTGCGGCCGAAGCCTGCTTGCAACACGCCAGCTTCGACCTGATTCTGCTCGACCTGCGCCTGCCCGACATGCCGGGCCTGGAGTTGCTGCAGCGCTGGCAACAACAGGGGCACATGACACCCGTGGCAATCCTTAGTGCCAGCGATTCAAACCTGGATGCCCAGGCCGCGATGGCCGCAGGCGCACTGGGGTTTATCTCGAAAAGTGCCAACAGTGATGAACTGCGCCAAGCAGTAACCCGCGTACTGCTGGGCGAAACCCTCCCCGCACCGCAGGCTGGCGACAAACCGCAGCTCACGCCACGGCAGATGGAAATTCTCCAGTTGCTCGCCGAAGGATTGCCGAACAAGTCCATCAGCCGTCAGCTGGGGGTCTCCGAAGACACAGTGAAAACCCATCTGAAATCATTGTTTCAGGAGTTCGCTGTGCACACCCGAACAGCCTGCGTCAGTGCGGCGCGGCAGCGGGGCTGGCTTTGAAGTCCGCGGGCATCAGCACCGCTAAGGTTTGACGCAAACGGGCTGGAAGAAGAGGCTTACCAAGTAACGTGACATGAGCGCGGGTGCAACGCTCCTGTAAGTCCGCGCTAACGTCGGCGGTAATCAGCAAGGCCGGCAGCATACGCCCCGCTTCTTCACGTAACCGCTCGATGGCTCGCAAGCCGTCTTCGGTAGCCGCCAGCCGATAATCGCTGATCAACACCTGAGGCCGCGCTTGCGGCAAGCATTGCAAGGCATCTGCCAGATCAGCACACGCCCAGACCTCGCAACCCCAACGCTGCAATAAACCGGATAACGCCTCGCGCCCTGCGGCATCGTCTTCCAGCAGTAACACCCTTCCGCTCAAGGCCGCAGCAACCGCCGCGGGTGCTTGCCACTCGCCGGCTTCAGCCAGCGACAGTTGCAGGATAAAACGTGCGCCCGCACCTGGGCTTGAATCCAGCTGCAGCGGATGCCCAAGCAACTGCGCCAGTTGCTGGACGATGGCTAAGCCCAGGCCCAGACCCCGTTCGGCATTGCGTCCGGGGTTATCCAGCTGGCGGAACTCTTCGAAGACCTGACCCTGCTCTTCTTCGCTCAGGCCCTGGCCGTCATCACCGACCTCCAGCTGCACCACGCCCTGTTCGACACGGGCATGCAACCAGACATGCCGCGCCTGGGCATGGCGCAAGGCATTACTGAGCAGGTTGCGCAGCATGCGCTCCAGCAACAGCGGGTCACTGCGCACCCAGAGGTCCGCGCATTGCAGCTGCAGCTCGACACCTTGGGCCTCGGCTTCGGCGCGGCTTTCTCCGCTCAAGCGCGCCAGCAAGGGGCGCAAGGCAAATACCTGCGGCTTGGCCTGCACCCCACCGGGCAGGGTCAGGCGGGTGTAGTCGAATAGTGACTGCAACAGCCGGCTTAGCTGCTCCACGGCAATCGCCAGACGGCTGCTGATGCGGTGCACGCCGGGGTCCTGGTTCTGCTCCAGCAGGTGCTGGGCATACAGGCCCATGGCGTTGAGCGGTTGGCGCAGATCATGGCTGGCAGCTGCCAGCAGGCGCAGCTTGCGCGCATCGTCGGCTTCGGCGCGCTGCCGCGCCAGATCGAGCAAACGCAGGTTGAGCCAGGCACCGCGCTGGCCGTGCTCCTGCAGGTAGGCACCAACACTGCCGATCAGGTTGGCACAGAACAGAAAGAGTCCCTGATAACCTAGCGCCACACTGCCGCCCGTGGCGACAAACCCCAACCAAAGGAACAGTCCGCACACGCCCCAGGACGCCAGGCTGACGGCTCGAAACGATACTCCGAGCAGCACGTAACCAAACAGCAGCACCAGAAACAGCCCGTCATAAGGCATGGCCACGCCCAGACTCCAGCACAGATGAATGATCACGGCGACGCAAACGCCGTTAAGGGCGTAAGCAGCCACATAGACCAATAGCGCGCGACGCGGTGGGCTCTGGGGCCGGCGGCAATAGAAGAAGGACAGCAGCGCACCGACTATGCCCAATAGTCGCACTGGCAAGGTCGCCAGGCTGGCATTGAGGGGCAGCAACAACAGATCGAGGGCGGCGTAGACCAGTTGGAAGATCACCGCAGTACTGATGATCAGCAGGAGACGGCGGCGAATACGCTGCACCCGATGCTCAACAAACTCATCTTCCAGCACGCCAGTAAAACGCAGCCGGCGGTAACCGCGGCGCTGCTGAGCCAGTAGCAGCGCTTCCTGACGCTCCAGGCTCATGGTTTACAACTCGGCTGGCTCGCTGTCCTGCTGTTTGGCGGCAATGGCGTCATAGGTTTCCACCCGGTGCTGATCTTCGGCGCTGAATAGACGCTGGCGCAAACGCTGCTGCTCCTGCTGCTGATCCGCAGCACTGAGGCCATTGCCCTGTAATGCGGCAAGCTCCTGCTGGTAGGCGGCATAGCGTTGTTGCCAGGCGCGCTCGTTGCGTTGCTCACTGAGCAGGCGTTCGACCGTGGGCGGATCATAGGTCAAGGCAAGGACCTGGCGCACCTGCTCTTCGCTGCCCCCCTCCTGCCAGAGCTTGTCTGTCTGAATCTGCAATGCCTGCGCCTGGGCCTGACGCTCTTCACTCGCCCGCATGGCTTCGGGGAGTTGAGCGCGCAAACGTTCCTGCGCCAGGGCCTTGCCTTGCTCGCTCAAATCTTCACGAGCCATCAACGCCAGGTTATCCAGGGTGTAACGACCGTAGGCCTCCTCAGCGCCGAACAGCGCTTCGGTTGCCGCGTTGGAGAAGTGCGTCCGGCGCAGCTGCGCCAGTTGCTCGAAGGCTCGCTGCATGGCAACCAGCTGGCCAGCTGGGGTACTTTGCTGGGCACTGCTCAAGGGTTGCTGCAGCAGCGCCAGGCTGGCGCGCTTGTAATCCATATAGTCGCCCAGCAGGCCGATAAATTGGCCTAAAGCCGGCTCAGGCAAACGTCCGCGTGCATCGGCCAGCATCACCTCGACCACGATTTCCAGTCCGGCCTGATCGGCGGCACTGAGGAAGTAATCCAGATAATCGCGCAGCGCCAGATTCAGTTGCAGATTGCCGGCGCTGTCCGCCTTCAGCTCACCATCCACTTCGGTGCCCTGCAAACCTGGCAGGCTTTCCGGTGTTCTAGCAACTGAGAGGTCTGGTTTGGCGGTTTGCAGCAAAGAACTGGGGGCAACGGAGAGAGGCGCAGCAGCGACATCAGGAACGCTAGGCGCGACGGGAAGTGCAGCGGCTGGCCACTGCCAGTAAAGCGTAAGGCCGGCAACGCTGCCGGCCAGTACCAAGAGAGGAACAATTGAGCGCAACGACAGGGCCATATGGCCTCCAGAATGCGGGCTGCATGGCGCAGCCCGCCGGGATGAAGGTCAGACGCCTTTGCTTTTCAGGCGGTTGGCATGCTGGCGATACAGCGAAACCGGCTCGGTCCAACCGCGAATACCGAACAAGTGGTTGATCGCATCCACATGGTTCATGTTGTAGCCATCACCGATCACCTGCCCCAGGTAGGTGGAGCAAACGCCGACCAGGCCGTCGTTCTTCTCGCTACCAAAGGCCAGCCCGGTGATTGCCAGGAACGGGTCGACCGCATCGAAGACGTTGGTGTAGGACGTATTACCGGTCCAAGAGAAGTAACGAATGTTGTACCCACGTACATTCTGTACTTCAGTCGATTTGGCGCAGTAGCTGCTGCTATTCACGCCCCAGGGGTGGCGACCGTTCAGCGCAGTGGTGCCCGCAGTGGTGAGGGTTTTCAGCGCGGCCAGGCCGTTCTGCGGATTACTGCTGCCGGAAAGCAGATTAATCACCGCACCGATAGCATTTGCCAGCCCATTGGCACCGCCTTCGATGGCGCTGTTTGGCGGGATCACGCCACGCAGTACGTCGGCGACCTTCGAGCCTTTGTTGACGCCGTTGACCGAAGTCACCGAAGCCACCAGATCCGGGCGCAACGAGGCGGCAACACGCGAGGTTGGCGAGCCCTGGCTGTGGCCGATCAGGTTGACCTTGCCGCCATTGGCACTGGCCCATGGCACGATCTGCTGAGCCAATGCTGCGCCGCGCTGTTCGCTGTCATTGAGTGCCGATACGCTGGCGACATAGACCTTGGCGCCATCGCGCTCAAGGTTCCAGGGGATAGTGTGAAAGTAATTGATCAGACCGCCGATGGTGTCGAAGCCGGTCACCCCGTGCACCAGTACGATCGGGTATTTGGTCTGGGTGTATCCAGCGGCTTGGGCCTCAACCGCACCGACCAGGGCAGCGGCAGCTAGAGCAGTAGTAATAACGCGACGCATGGGTGCCTCCTTATTTTTCTTGTTGGCACGCCGGGAAACTGCGTCCGGCGTACCCACAACTCTAAGGAGGTACTGGGTGGTGGGCTATCGCCCAGATGGGTGAGTCGCTATTCCGTCTGAGCTTCAACGCTGCGAAGCGATGGCCTTCTCGACGGCAGCCAGTATTGCTGGATCGTCCGGGGTGGTGCTGCTGGGGAAGCTGGCGATCACCTTGCCCTGAGCGTCGATCACATACTTGGAGAAATTCCAACGCGGCGCCTGGCTTTGCGCAGCGAGTTCCTTGAACAGCGGCAGTGCGTCGCTACCGGTAACACGCTGGGTTTCACTCATCGGAAAGGTCACGCCGTAGTTGACGTAACAGACCTTGGCCGTTTCTTCGCTGCTATCGGCCTCCTGCCGAAAGTCATCAGAAGGTACACCGAGAATCTGCAGGCCCTGCTCCTTGTAGCGCTGATAGAGCGCTTCGAGGCCTTTGAACTGCGGGGTAAAGCCGCAGAAGCTGGCAGTATTGACCACCACCAGCGGCTTGCCGGCGAACTCTTTGCACAGATCGATACGCTCCACGCTGCGCAGTTTCTGTACGTCCCCCTGCAACAACGCTGGGCATTCGGCGGCCTGCGCATGGCCAAGCCAAGCACTGAGCAGAACGACAACCAGCTGGGAAAAACGCCACATACGCATCACCTTGAGTAACTGGAAAGACGGACTAACAGCCTTAACACACGCCCAAACCCAGCTGCAGAAAGGCCAGACCACTTTGCAGCCAGCCCCACCAGGCCAGGCCCAGGGCTAACATGCCCGCCAGCACCAGCGCGGTGTTCCAGCCATAGTCGGTATTCATGCATTCGCCTCCTGTTGTTGCAAGCGCGCCACGGGTAGCTCGCGTACCGGCCAGTTCAGTGCGGCGGCCAGTAGGCTGAGCAGCACGGCAAGCTGCCAGACAAGATCATAACTGCCAGTATGGTCATACAGATAGCCGCCCATCCAGCCGCCGAGAAAGGCCCCCAATTGGTGGAACAAAAAGACGATACCGCCGAGCATCGACAGATTGCGCACGCCGAACATCGTCGCCACCGTGCCATTAGTCAGCGGCACCGTGGACAGCCACAACAGGCCCATGGCCACGCCAAAAGCATAGGCGCTCCACACCGTCAGTGGCGTCAGGATAAACGTCACAATCACCACCGCACGGGCTAGATAGAGCGCACTGAGCAGACGCGGTTTGGACATCCGCCCGCCTAGCCAGCCGGCAATATAAGTGCCGAAAATATTGAACAGTCCCACCAGAGCCAGCACTGTGGTGCCGACCAACGCGGGCAGATGCTGATCGACCAAATAGGCCGGCAAATGCACGCCGATGAACACCACCTGAAAACCGCAGACGAAAAAACCCAACGCCAACAGCCAGAATCCGGAATGGCTGCAGGCCTCGCGTAAGGCCTCACCTAGCGTCTGCTCCTCGCCGGTCTGCGGTAACGGCGTGTCCTTGAGCATCGCCGCCAGCGGCACGATCAGCGCTACCAACAGGCCCAGGGCCATCAGTGCTACCGACCAACCGAGCCAGCTAAGCAGGCCCAAGGTGCCAGGCAGCATGGCGAATTGGCCGAAGGAGCCCGCCGCCGCCGCGATGCCCATGGCCATGCTGCGTTTTTCCATCGGCACGGCACGACCCACCGCCCCGAGAATCACCGAGAACGAGGTGCCGGACAAACCAATACCAATCAGCAACCCGGCGCTCAGCGACAAGCTCAGAGGCGAGTTGGCCAGCCCCATGCAGCCCAGACCAATGGCATACAGAATGCCGCCAACAATCACCGTACGCTTGGCGCCGAAACGGTCAGCCAGAGCACCGGTAAACGGCTGGGTCAGGCCCCAGATCAGGTTTTGCAAGGCGATGGCGAAGGCGAATACCTCACGACCCCAGCCAAACTCGGCGCTCATCGGCGGCAGGAACAGGCCAAAACCATGGCGAATACCCAGCGAAAGTGCCAGGACCAGGGATGCGCCCAGCATTAACCAACCACTGGTGCGCCATAACGAAGTCATACGTTGTCCTTTCCGGGAAGCGACCCGCTTAATCGAGAAATCGGCAATATCGCGCAGGTATATACCCCAAGCCGCTCAGATGACAGTTACAGCTGCTCGGCAATGCAGTGCTACAGATTGCACCCTGAATGAGACATACCGGCAAGCCGACCATCGGCTAATCAAAAAGCAGCGGCGCGGCGCTAGCGCGCTGAGCGAAAAACTGCAGCAACTGCTCGTGGTAATGGTCAAAGACCTCGGGCGGCAACCAGCGCCGGTAGATCGCCAGGGTGCTGGCGGGCGCTGCTGAAACCTCACGAATGGCTTGGTCAAGACGCCCTGCCATCCGCGCGCCCCATGGCGTACGTGAGCAATAGATGCCAACGGTCACCAGCTCAGCGTTCTCCCGCAAGGGCACGCTGACCAGCTCATCACTGAGGCTAAAATGGCGCATTACCTCGGTGTAGATCACCGGGTAATCGAAGACATAATCAAGACGGCGATGGCTGACCATCAACAGCAGGTTTTCCCCACCCAGGCTACCGCCCAACTCAGGGATCTGTCCTGCGGTATGTGCCTGGAGCAGGCGCTCACGAATTGAAGTGGGATAGACCCGGCTTTTGGCCAGGGCGCCGCGCAAGTAGGGGTTACCGAACAGCCAGTCGAGGCTAACCTGGCCGTCTTCGATCAGCAGTTGATCCAGGGTCTGCCGACGTACCAGCACATGAATCGGCGTGGTCGCCACATAGGGGACGAAGTAACCCAGCTGATCGCGTTCGGGGCTCTGCAACTGGCCACTGCTGCACATTTCGCCCCGCTCGCCCATGCGTTGTTCGACGCGGGCCATGGGCAATACTTCATAGCGCATCTGCAGCTCAGGCAGGCGTGCAGCCAGCAGTTGCATGGCCTCGAACAGCACGCCATCAACTACCTTATCATCGCGCACATTGAAGGCACCCGGGATCGGCACGATGCCCCACACCAGCTCATCGGCCTGCAATACGCCTGCACACCCAAGCAATGCAGCCAACAGCGTCGAGTAAAGCGACCTGCTCACCATATACATCCCTGCTACATCTTGCTGTCCTTACACGCTAGCAGGCCAGAGCCAACAGCACCGAGCACTCGGCTATTTCCAGCAGCGCTCCGGCGGTATCACCGGTGGCGCCACCCAGACGTTTGAGCATCAGGATGCGCAGCCAGATAAAGATGACCCCGGCTACCAGCAAGGCAAGCAGCGCCGGCCAACCGAATAGCAACATCGCCAAAGCGTTGGTGCCCAGCATCCAAGGTAAGTGCTGACGAGGTAGGTGCTCGGCCAGGGCCTGACCCAAGCCGCCTGCCCGCACATAGGGGGTAGTAAGAAACAGCACCGGCAACAGACAACGCGCCAGCCAGGGCACCAGCAACAGCAGCAACCCGGCGCCACTCTCCAGCAAGGCCACCAGCGCAGCAAACTTAAGCAGTAGCAGCAGTACCAGCACCACCACCGCAATCGGCCCGCTGCGTGGGTCCTTCATGATCGCTAGGGTGCGTTCTCTATCGCCAAAGCCGCCGGCCCAAGCATCGGCGCTGTCAGCCAGGCCATCCAGATGCAGACCGCCGCTGATGCCCACCCACACCGTTAGCAATAACGCTGCCTGCAACAACACTGCGCTGTCACTCAGCAGATGCTGCGCGAAGAGCAACAACAGGCCGATCAGCAGCCCCACCAACGGATAGAACAACAGCGAACGGCCGATCTGCTCAGGCGCCGGCATGCCGGCCAATGTCACCGGCAGGCGGGTAAGAAATTGCAGCGCTATCCACCAGGGCGTCATGCGCGTTCCCACAACTGCCCCTGTTCATCCAGGCACAACTGAAAACGCTCGGCATGGCCCACCACCACCTGCAGCAGGTCTTTGCGCGGCAAACCGCGGGCGCGCGCCAACAGCAGGCGAATGACCCCGCCATGGGTGACCAACAACAAGCGCTCGCCAGCATGGCGCGCCTGCAAACGCTGTAAGGCGCGTAGTATCCGCGCCTCGAAGGCCAGCAACGGCTCGCCGTCAGGTGGAGTAAACCCATAGGGATCACTCCAGAAACGGCCCAAATCCTCTGCACTGGTCTGCATCAGCTCGGCAGTGTTACGCCCTTCCCATGCGCCAAAATGCAGCTCTTGCAGATCCGGCTCCAGGCTCAGTGGCACACCCTGTTGCGCAGCCAGTTCTTCGGCAAAGCGTGCGCAGCGCTGCAGCGGCGAGCTGATCAGCCGATCCCAGCGACTGCCATCAGCCACCGCCGTGCGCAACTGCGCCCAACCGGTTTCGGTCAAGGCATCGTCGAGGCTGCCGCGCAGGCCGCCGCCCAGTTCGGTTTCACCGTGGCGCAGCAATTCCAGATAGATCGTCATGCCGGACGCTCGGCCACCGCCGCCTCAGTAAAAGTGGCCATATCGTTGTGCAGGCTGCAGGCCAGTTGCAGCAGCGGTACGGCCAAAGCTGCACCACTGCCCTCGCCCAGGCGCAGGCCAAGATCGAGCAGCGGCTCAGCTTGAAGCGCTTTCAGCACCCGCTGATGGCCTGGCTCTGCGCCGCAATGGGCAAACAGCAGCCAGTTACGACAATCCGGGTTGAGACGCACCGCCAATAGCGCGGCAATGCTGCAGATAAAACCGTCCACTAGGGCGGTGATGCCCTGCTGCGCGCAGGCCAGATAGGCACCGCTCAGCGCTGCAATTTCGAAGCCGCCGAGGCGTTGCAAGATGTCGATGGGGTCGCTGATCTGCGGCCGATGCAGCTCCAGTGCGAGCTCGATCACCTCGGCTTTATGCGCCACGCCTGCACTGTCCAAGCCGGTACCGGGGCCGACCATTTCCAGCGCGGCGCACTCCAGCAGTGCACAGGCCATGGCCGTGGCCGCCGTGGTATTGCCGATGCCCATTTCGCCACCGATAAACAGCTGGCTGCCGGCTTCACGGGCGCGCTGCACGCTGGCCTGGCCGGCATCCAAAGCCTGCAGTAACTGCGTGGCAGACATCGCCGGGCCCTGGGCGAAGTTCTGTGTACCTGCACCGAGATGCAGATGATGCACGCCGCGCAGCGGCTCCAGCGGCAGCGCGGTGCCCAGGTCGATCACCTCAAGCGTTGCGCCCAGCTGCTTGGCCAATACACTGATCGCCGCGCCACCACTGACGAAGTTGCGCAGCATCTGCCCAGTGACGGCCTGGGGGAACGCCGATACACCTTCGGCAACCACGCCATGGTCGCCGGCAAAAATGCTGACCCACAGCTGCTCGACCTGCGGCCGCTGACTACCCTGCATGGCCGCCAACTCAACCGCTAAGTGCTCCAGCTGGCCGAGCGAGCCGGCCGGTTTGGTCAGCTGTTGCTGGCGCTCACGTGCCTTGTTGCGCGCGGATATATCCAGCGCCTTACAACCGTGCTGCCACCATTGCTCACTCATAGTGCTTCACCCTTGAGAACCATCGGCAGACCCGCCACGGTAAACACCACGCGCTCACAGCGCTCAGCCAGGGCCTGATGCAGCCAGCCCGCCTCATCGACATAACGCCGGGTCAGCTCACCCAGCGGCACCACACCCAGGCCGGTTTCATTGCTGACCAGCAGAATCCTTCCCGGCAAGTCGTTGAGACAGTCCAGCAGCGCATCGCGCTCGGCGCTCAGGCGCGCCGGATCATCCAGCATCAGCAGATTGGTCAGCCACAAGGTCAGGCAATCTATGAGCAGGCACTTGTCCGCCGCAGCCTGCTCACGCAGCACACGGGCCAGGGCCAGCGGCTCTTCCACCAGCTCCCAATGCACTGGACGACGCGCACGGTGATGTTGGATGCGCGTATTCATCTCGCCATCCAGCGGTTGGCTGGTGGCGATATAAGTCACTGCCAAGCCGGATTCGGCCGCTAGCCGCTCGGCCAGACGGCTTTTGCCGGAACGGGCACCGCCGAGAATCAGCTCACGCATGGCCTATCCCACATAACTCGCGCAGCCGGGCCGTATCCAGATGCGCTTCGACCAGATCGGCCAGACGCTCAATATCGCCCTCACGCAGGGCGTGGTAATCCACCTGCTGCACCTCGCGCAGGCCGGCCCAACGCAGCAAGGCGCTGCAGGCTTCGCTGCTTTCAAACAGACCATGCAGGTAAGTGCCGAGCACCTGGCCATCGGCGCTTAGCCCACCGTCATTACGACCATCATCCAGACGCACAGCAGCGTTCAAACCTGCACCCGTGCTAACCCCGGCATGAATCTCGTAACCACTGACCGGCACATTTTCCAGGCACAGCTGGCCACGCACGTTGCGCAGCTGCTTCTCCGGCTCCAGCACGGTGCTGAACTCCAGCAGCTCCAGTCCTGGGCTTGAGCCTGCTGCGCCTTCCAGGCCATGGGGATCTTCGATTTGCGTGCCGAGCATCTGCAAACCGCCGCAGATACCCAGCAGCTTGCCGCCATAGCGCAGGTGCTTATCGATAGCCGCCGGCCAGCCCTGCTGACGCAGAAAAGCCAGATCGCTGCGTACGCTTTTCGAGCCGGGTAGGATAATCAGGTCGGCCGCAGGAATGGCCTGGCCCGGGCCGACAAAGGTCAGCTCGACCTGAGGATGCAGGCGCAGTGGATCGAAATCGGTGTGGTTGCTGATGCGCGGCAATACCGGCACCACCACCTTGATCACCTCATTCGCCTTGGCGCTCTGGCGAATATCGATGGCGTCCTCGGCCTCCAGGTGGAAATCCATCAGGTAGGGCAGAACACCGAGCACCGGCTTGCCGGTGCGCTGCTCCAGCCAATCCAGTCCTGGTTGCAGCAGGGCGATATCGCCGCGAAAGCGGTTGATCACAAAACCCTGCACCCGCGCCTGCTCGCTCTCGGAAAGCAACGCCAGGGTGCCGACCAGATGGGCAAATACGCCGCCCTTGTCGATATCGGCAATCAGAATTACCGGGCAGTCCACCGCTTCGGCGAAGCCCATATTGGCGATATCACCGGCGCGCAGGTTGATCTCGGCAGGCGAGCCAGCGCCCTCCACCATCACCACAGGATAAGCGGCGCTTAGGCGCTGGTGCGACTGCAGCACCGCCTGCATCGCCACCGTCTTGTAGTCGTGGTAAGCAACGGCATCCATGCTGCTGAGAGCGCGGCCATGAATGATCACCTGGGCGCCAGTGTCGCTATTGGGCTTGAGCAATACCGGATTCATATCGGTATGCGGCGCTAACCCGGCAGCCTGGGCCTGTACCGCTTGAGCGCGGCCGATTTCGCCGCCGTCAGCAGTGACTGCGCTGTTGAGCGCCATATTCTGCGGTTTGAACGGCACCACGCTGACGCCCTGGCGCTTAAGCCAGCGGCATAGCGCGGTTACCAAGGTGCTCTTGCCGGCATCGGAAGTGGTGCCCTGCACCATCACAGTGGTCATGACTGTTCTCCGTCAAAGACCACCAACGCCTGCTGCAAACGCTGCCAGCCGGCTTCATCGGGAGGCAGACCGAAACGCAGGCTCAGCGGTGCTTCAAACAACCGGGTGAGAATGCCCTGCAGAGCGAGAAACTCATGCAGCAAGGCGGCCTGTGGTGTGCAGCAGAACTGGAACAAGGCGCAACCGCCTGTTGGGCTTAGCCCATGCTCGATCAACAGCGCGGCCAGGCGCTCACCATCGGCCATCAGCCGCTCGCGTTGCGCCTGCTGACCGGCGAGGTCTTGCAACAACGCAGTGGCCACCACCCGGCTCGGCCCACTGATGGCCCAAGGCCCGAGTAGCTCGGCCAGTTGCGCCAGCAGTTGCGGCTGCGCCAGGACAAAGCCCAGGCGAATGCCCGCCAAGCCGAAGAACTTGCCAAACGAACGCAGCACAATCAGCCCTGGTAACTCGCTGAACGCGGCCAGGCTGAGCGCGGGCGTGCAGTCGATAAAGGCTTCATCCACCACCAACCAGCCGCCACGCTCGGCCAGGCGCCGGTGCCACTCCAGCAAACGCGAAGGTTCAATGCAGCGCCCGGTGGGGTTGTTCGGATTGACCAGCAGCAAGACATCAATGCGTTCCAGCGCCCGCTTGATCGCCCCTTCGCTGAGTTCCAGCAGGCGATGCCCTTCACGCTGCCAGGCAGCCGCATGCTCGGCATAAGCCGGCGAAACGATGCCCACCGTAACGTGGCGCAGCAGGCGCGGCAGTGCCTGGATCGCAGCTTGAGAACCGGCCACCGGTAGCAAGTTGGCTACGCCGTAGTAATCCCGCGCAGCGATTTCCAGACCGTCCTGCTGCTCGGGCAAGCGCGCCCAGGCACTTGCCGGAATCGCCGGTAGTGGCCAGCCGTATGGCGCGATACCGGTCGACAGATCCAGCCAATCCGCTAGGGCAATGCCATAACGCAGAGACGCCGCCCGTAAGCGCCCGCCGTGTTCAAGCATAAAAAGCCCCCCACAACAGCAGCAGCGCCAACCACAGCAACACGCCACCGTTGACCAGATTGAGTGCCCGTTCGATATCGCGTGCCTTGGGTTGCGGGCCCGCGCCCAGCTCGGGTCGTATATGCATCTCACCGTGATATTCCGCCGCGCCGCCCAGGCTAACGCCCAGCGCCCCAGCGCCTGCAGCCATCACCGGACCGGCATTCGGGCTGTCCCACAGCGGCGCTTGGTTTCGCCAGCAGCGTAGCGCCAACAGCGTTCGGCCGAGCACTGCATAGGTCAGGGCCACTAAACGCGCAGGAATGTAATTAAGAACATCGTCGATCTTCGCCGCAGCCCAACCGAAACGCTCATAGCGCTCATTACGGTAACCCCACATGGCGTCCAGGGTATTGCTCAGGCGGTACAACACCACACCCGGCGCACCGGCAATAACAAACCAGAACAGCGCGGCAAACACCGCGTCGCTGCCGTTTTCCAGCACCGACTCGCTGCCAGCGCGGGCCACCCCAGCAGCATCCAGTTGTGCGGTATTGCGGCTGACCATATAGCCGACCCGTTCGCGGGCCAGACGCAAATCACCCAGACGCAGCGCCTGGGCTACCGGCATGGCATGTTCGCCCAGGCTTTTCAGGCCAAGAGCGGCATACAGCGCAAGAATTTCCACCGCCCAACCCAAGCCGCTGATCTGGCTCAGCAGCCAAGCCAGCAACGTTAGCGGCAACACCGCCAGGCACCAGGCGCTGACGCCGTGGCTGCGCCAACCGCCGCCCGCCGGATTGAAGCGCTGCTCGATACGCTCGGCCATACGACCAAAGGCCACTAGCGGATGCCAGCCCTTGGACTCGCCAAAAATCGCATCCAGTGCGACCCCAGCGCAGGTGCTAAGCACCAGGCTCATGGCGTGCCCCACTGGTTCTCGAACAGCAACTCACTGAGCGGCCGTGGCACGGCCCAGCCTTGCTGCACCAGCATCGGCGCCTCATAGAACTCCGTCACCGGCCCCAGACACAGCACCGCCAGCGGCTTACTGCCGGTCGGCATAGCGAGCAAATTTGCCAAGGCCAGCGGCTCGAACAGTGACACCCAGCCCATCCCCAAGCCTTCGGCGCGCGCCGCTAGCCAGAGGTTCTGAATCGCGCAGGCCAGCGAAGCCAAGTCCATTTCCGGCAAGGTGCGCCGCCCAAATACATGGGCCTCGCGGCCCTCCATCAGGGCCACCACCAGCAGCTCGGCACAGTCGCGAATACCCTCGACCTTTAGCTGCATAAATTCGTCACTGCGCTCGCCCAGAGCCTCGGCGGTGCGCACGCGCTCCTCCTCCACCAAGCCGTGAATCGCCTCGCGCAAGGCCGGGCTGGTGATGCGAATAAAGCGCCAGGGCTGCATCAACCCGACGCTGGGGGCCTGATGCGCGGCTTCGAGCACGCGCGCGAGCAATTCGGGAGCCACCTTGCCGCCGCTGAAATGACGCATATCGCGACGCTCAGCAATAGCGCGATACACCGCCGCGCGCTCAAGCGGGCTAAAGGCTTGCTCACTCATGCAGGCACTCCTGGGAGAAACAGCGCAGCGGCGGCAGCCGGATCGGACGGCAGATAGAAGTGGATATAGGAAGCCGTCATCCGCCCCTGGCGATAGACCGCCTCACTGGTGCGCTTGTAGTTCGGGCATTCACCACGGGTCAGCGGTTGCAGTTCGCTGCTGAGCGCCGAGTAGTGAAAGCTGTGGCCGCGCAACAGCCCCTCAGGCAACTCAGCCTGCTGCAAGGCCATGGCGGTCATGCGTGGTTGTAGGCTCGCCTCGCCGTTTAACAAGCCAAGCATCTGCCCGCTGGCGCCTTGCTTATCGGTCAGTTTGTCGAGCAGATAGAGCATGCCGCCACACTCGGCGTGGATCGGTTTGCCAGCGGCATGGTGCGTACGAATCGCCTCAGCCATGGGCTGGTTGGCCTCAAGCGTGGCCAGATGCAATTCCGGGTAACCGCCAGGCAGATACAGGCTATCGACCTCGGGTAACTGCGCGTCTGTCAGCGGTGAAAAGAACTTCAATTCGGCGCCCAGTTCGCACAACAGATCGAGATTGGCCTGATAGAGAAAGGCAAAGGCACTGTCGCGTGCCACGCCAATCCGCACCCCCTTGAGCAAGGGTGCGGGCCTTGCCTGCTCCGGCGCGGCGAAGCTGACGGGCGGCGGCAAACGGGTATCAGCACTGGCGGCCAGGGCATCGGCAGCGGCATCCAGGCGCGCATCCAGATCTGCCAGCTCGCCGGCCTGCACCAGGCCCAGATGACGGCTCGGCAAGCCAACTTCGGCACTGCGCGGCAAGGCGCCGTACCAGCGGATCGAGGCCGGCAGCGCATCACGCAGAATCTCGCCATGCCGTGTGCTGCCAACCCGATTGCCGAGCACCCCGGAAAATGGCAAATCAGGCTGAAAGGTCGCCAGACCATGGGCCATGGCGCCAAAGGTCTGGGCCATGGCAGAGCCATCGATCACCGCCAGCACCGGTACGCCGAAGTGTCGTGCCAGATCAGCCGCCGAGGGCGTGCCATCGAACAGGCCCATTACCCCTTCGATCAGAATCAGGTCGGCTTCACCTGCCGCCTCCCAAAGCAACCGGCGACTCTCCGCCTCGCCAACCATCCACAGATCAAGCTGATACACCGGTGCACCGCTGGCGCGAGCGAGAATCATCGGATCGAGAAAGTCCGGGCCACATTTTAACACCCGCACGCGCTTGCCTTGGCGCGCGTGCAACCGTGCCAGGGCAGCGGTTACGGTGGTCTTGCCTTGGCCGGAAGCCGGTGCAGCGATCAACAGTGCAGGACATTGGCGGGCGGGCATCAGTACTCCACCCCTTTCTGCGCCTTCACCCCGGCCTTGAACGCATGCTTGACCAGGCTCATTTCAGTCACGGTATCCGCCGCCTCAATCATCCCCGGCAGCGCACCACGACCAGTCACCACCACATGCTGCAGCAGCGGCCGCGCTTCGATATCGGCGAGCACCGCGTCGAGTTCCAGGTAACCGTATTTCAGCGCGATGTTCAGCTCGTCGAGCACCACCAGGCCGATGGCTGGGTCGTTCAATAGCTGCGCAGCCACGGCCCAGGCTTCACGGGCTTTATCGATATCACGTTGGCGATCCTGGGTTTCCCAGGTAAAGCCCTCGCCCATCACGTGGTAGCTGACTTCATCGGGAAAACGGCGAAAGAAGACTTCTTCGCCAGTGCTGGCTGCACCCTTGATAAATTGCACCACGCCAACCTTGAGGCCGTGGCCCAAGGCGCGGGCGACCATACCGAAGGCGCTGCTGCTCTTGCCCTTGCCATTGCCGCTGTGCACCAGCAGCAGGCCGTATTCGTCCTGGGCCTGGGCAATTTTTTCATCGATCAGGGCTTTCTTGCGGGCCATGCGCGCCTTGTGCCGGGCGTCACGCTCAATCGATTCAGTCATCGCACTGCTCCACCGCCACAGGGCGATCTGGCTGGAAAAAGCATGCGGAGAAAGACAAAGCGCGGGCCTACGCATAGCGCAAACCACACGCCAGCCATCGCCCTCCGCGATGCCGTGGACTGCAGCAGGCCGGTCTCCGGGCTTGTGAGCGAACCTTGAGGTTCTCAGAACCTAGCAGGCTCTATGCCGCGCCTTCCCATGCTTGAGCACAGTGGCACTTGCGGCGTTTGACTCACTTACCGTTGCGGGGGCAGCGTCGGAATAGCGGGCGTTCACACGCACAGCGCACCGACTTCCCAGTTTCACCCCACACACGCACAGCGTTGGGGGCACCTGTTACAAGGCGCGAAGGGTAGAGAGTTCATGATTAAGCGTCAAACGAATGCGCCATTTAGCGCAGACGGCTTAAGCCACCTGGGTTACTTGGCCTGACACTTCATCTCGGGCGAGCCGTAGCCCCACACCACAGCCGCCTCACCCTGTTGCTCCCAGAATGATTCATTGCGCCCCTGGTATTTTCTACCGCTGGCTGCAGGCTGCTGGTACATCAACGACACGCTGTCGGCAAACTCGGCCAGCAGGGTCGCAGGCTCAGAGGAGTAATAGGTGACGATCACTTCCTTGGCTGGCAGGCCATCACACTGAAAATGCACCGGCCCGACAGCTTTGAGCAACGCATAGCGCGCCTGCAATTCGGCAATCCGCAGGCGATAGCTCTCGGCTACGCACTGCTCACGGTCAGCGGCCTTCCAGCAATCATTGCGGCCTTTTATCCAGCCTCTCTGCTCAGCTTTGAGTACCGGTGGATGCTGGTTCGCGGCCTTGGCCGAAGCCTGCTGATAAACACTCGCCATTTTCTGGTCGAACTCGGCCAGAGCAGGCGTCTGACAAATCAGTTCCTCAATACTGCCAGACGCTACCTTGGTACAGCTGAACGATGGTTCAGCCGCCTGCAGGGTCGCTAACGGCAGGCCGAGCAGAGCCAAAAGGACAAAACGCTTAAGGGTGAACATGCTGACTCCTCGTCCGCTATCCGTTTGTTTTTAATAGCCGTATCCAGGCTTACAGCCTGCTTTCGCCAAGCTGCATGCTTCGTCAGCTAAGGCCAGACCAAAGCATCTACCATTGGCCCTTGAGTACACGCCGGGTTGCTTCACGTACCGTCAGTGGGTAGTCAGTGTTCATGTACCAGACAGCCGGGTGCTCGGTGACAGATAGCGCCCGTTGATCCGGCGATAGATTCGTACGCAACAGCAAAATCACATCGCTGCTGACCCAGGGGTGGCGGTACCAGTAATGGTGACCGACGATGTCAAAGCCGCGCTCACTGCTATTGCCGGACACATCCAGCAAGGTGACATTGTTTAGATGCCGCCTGCGTGTGAATTGGTGCAGGCTCTGCTCGGCCCGGCTGCTGCCAATCCGCGCGCCACCGGGCATCAGACGCTGCGCATAGCCCAGCGCCTCATCCTGATCGGACACAGTGATCATCACCTGCTCAGCAACGCGACTGATGGCAAGCAGGCGGCCTTCAAATATTTCCTCGGGGACATCCGCTGCGGCAAAGACCACTGCGCCAATCCGATAACGCTGCTGCAACTGCGCCGTATTCAAATCCGGATGACGATTCTGGAACTCCTGCAACGCTAGAGATGCCACGCGCCCACCGGCGCTGTATGCGATCAGGTTGATTCGCTCGGCAGCGGTATGCCGCGCCAGCAGCTCGATCAATTGCGCCAACGCTTGGCTGGAATCACGAGCGCGACCGACATCGATGCCGAGCAGATAGCTGACAATGTTCTGGTGTGACGGCCAATCGAATGCCAGGCCGACAAAGTCTCTCCCGGCAAAATGCACCAGCTCACCCGTCAGCTCACAGGCATTGGTGAAATCCACCTTCGCGCCATGCACATAGATAATGATTTCCTTGTCGCGGGCCTTATCCAGCGCCAGGTTGATCGCATCGACATAGCTCTGCACCGGCGACGCCAAAGGCACATCAATCGGCCGCTGCACCGGCAGTACCGCTGTTTGCTGAGCCGCAATCAGGCTTAGTGGCAGCTCACGCTCGCGCAGTTCGCTGACCGAGGCCAAATGCAATTGCGACCAATCGCTCTGCTGGTCGCCCAAACGCACCTGGGCGTGGCCCAGCTGCAGGGTGGAGCTGACGCGATTACCATAGCCAGCGCCCTCTGGCGCCCGAGTAGTGGCGTAGAACAGTGACACATCGGGAACCCGTTCTGCGGGCGACAAATGGGCGAAAGGGTCGATAGCAGCCTGGTGATAAATAACCGGCGTGTTCATCAGCATCAGCGGCGCTGGCCCAGCACAAGCGCCCAACAGCAGAGCAAGGCATACACATGACAGCGCGCGTAAACAGGTCATCGGCAGTCGCCACTACTAAGGGGTCAAAAGGTCATTACAAACAAGCAGCAAGCCTAACCGTAATTTAATGCCTGGGCATAAAGCCCGCTGGCTTGCTGGCCAGCCATTCGACAAAAGTCCGCAGGCGTTCATCACTGAGCAGGCTGTCGCGATTGTTGTAGGTCAGCGCCAGCTCCTTTTCGCTGAACAGCCGGTGAATCTGGTTGTGGCAGGCGCGGCAGACCCAGAGTGTGGCGCTGATGCGCTCGCTTTTGCCGAAGCGCTTCTGCACATAGACCTTGTTGTGCAGTGCTTTAGGGATCAGATGATGGCGCGTCAAAGCGGCCGCGCGAGCGCAGAGCTCGCAGGCATCGGGTTGCTCGGGCAGACGAATCGGTTCAGGCATACAGGCGGCGCAGGCTTAGCGTTTACGGCACAGGCTCAGACCATCGCCCAATGGCAGCAGGGACAGGTCAATACGCGGATCATCACGCAGCGCCAGATTGAGCGCCTGAATCGCTCGGGTGTCAGCGCTCTCAGGGTTATCTTCAAGCACCCGCCCGCTCCATAGGGTGTTATCGAACAAGATCAAGCCACCTTGCCGCACCAGACGCAGGGCATGCTCCAGATAGGCTGGGTAATTGGCTTTGTCGGCGTCGATAAACAGCAGATCAATACTGCCGGAAAGGCCTTCAGCCTCCAGTGCTGCTAGGGTCTGTAGCGCAGGTGCCAAACGCTGCTCGATACGCGCACTGAGCCCTGCTTCGCGCCAGTAGCGCTCGGCCGTGGCGTTGTATTCGCCGGGGATATCACAGCAAATCAGCCGACCGCCCTCTGGCATGGCATGGGCCATGCAGATGGCGCTATAGCCGGTAAAGGTGCCGACTTCGACAATCCGCCGCGCCCCAGTCAGCTGCACCAGCAAGGCCATAAACTGCCCCTGCTCGGGGGCAATCTGCCAACGCGCGGTGCTCAGCTGCGCGGTTTCCTCACGCAAGCGCCTGAGCAGCGGTGTTTCACGCAGGGAGACATCCAGCAGGTATTGGTACAGGTCGGAATCAAGATTGAGCGTTCGGTTGGTCATGCCATTCCCTCTGCAAACGGCAACTGTCAGGGGTTGCGCGCCAGTTCCGGGGTGAATACGCGCTTGGCGTTCAGGTAGGTACGCTGCCAGTAGGTGTTGCTCAGGCTGTCCAAGCGCACGGTACCGCCACTGGACGGCGCGTGAACAAAACGTCCATCGCCAACATAGATACCAGCGTGGCTGACCTGGCTGCCGCCATTGGTTGCGAAGAACACCAGATCACCGCTTTGCAGGGCATCACGACCGACGCCTGGAGCGCGCATGCTGATCAGTTCGCGGGTCGAACGCGGCAGACTGATGCCAGCCGCATCGCGGTAGACATAGCCAATCAGGCCACTGCAATCAAAGCCACCCTCGGGGGTATTGCCGCCGTAGCGATAGGGCGTACCGACCAGGCCCAGGGCGCGAAACAGCACATCCTCGGTATTGCCGTTAAAGCTGCCGATTGGCGCATGCACAACAGGTTTTGGGGTTGGTGCGGGGGCATTGCTGGCGCAGGCACTGAGCAGCGCGGCAAGCACAATCAAGCTGAGACGGGCGATAGCGGTCATGGACGAGCGATCCTGAGCCGGGATGCGCCCTACTCTGCCGGCTTGCACATCGTAGTGCAAGCTTTAGCTTTGCTTGGCAGGTTGTTGAAAATTATCAAGATCGGCCAGGAGTACCGATATATCGCAGCGACTGAAGAGATTCAGCAACCGATAACAGGGCTCAAGGATGACGAACGATCGAATCACTCGGCGCCAGTGCAAGAGCACGTTTTGCCTCGATAAAAGTGCGCTTCCAGTAGCGATCATCCAGGCTGTCGACCCGCACACCGCCACTGCGGCTGCTGGAGGAATGGATGAACTGGTCATCGCCCATATAGATGCCCGCATGGCTTACTCGACCACGGCCGTTGGTCGCGAAGAACAGCAGATCACCAGGCTTGAGATCGTCACGATCCACCAGCGGTGCATCGATATTGATCATGTCGCGGGTTGAGCGCGGCAGCTTCATACCGGCCTCTTCCTTAAACAGATAACCGATAAAACCACTGCAATCGAAACCCGAGCTTACTGAACCACCACCAAAACGATAGCGCGTGCCGACTAGCGACAGGCCATGAGAAAGGATGCTGTCAGCCAGCTGTGGCAGTTTGTAGGCTTTGTCTTCTGTGAAGTCGCCCAGAGCCGCTTCTTTGGCTTGTTCGTCAAACTCGGCAAGTTCTGTCGAGGAGAACACAGAGGGCTGTGATACCAGCTCTTGCTGCGGTGCATGGTTGGCGCAGGCGGCCAGAAACAGGGAGAGTGCAATAGGCACGAGGGGTGCGAGGCGCTTGAGCATGGGCACGACCGTGTCGGTGAATTTCACAAGAGCGCGACTATGCCTTCTATGACATGCATTTGCAAATTCTATGGATCTAAATGTGACTCAGTAGTTCCGGCAAAACATCTAACGCCCGCCCTTGCAGATGCACATCCACCTGGGCGCTCAAGTCAGTGCGCTGTGGGTTGATCTCCGCCGTAAACCCGCCGGCCTGGCGTGTGCGTAGCAGCGGCTCGACGATGTACGGGAAGCTCGCGCTGGTACCGATGCTGATCACCACCTCGAAGCCTTTGCGCACCTGGGCGTAAAGTGTGTCTATCGCCTGCTCAGGCAACATTTCCTCAAACAGCACCACGGGTGGGCGAAGTACTCCGGCGCATTGCCGACACTTGGGCGGCAGCGGCCGCTCAAGATGCTCGGCCAACTCACTGTCGACAGCCCCGCAGGACTGGCAATACAACGGCGCCAACTCACCGTGAATTTCGATCACCCGCTCCACCGGGCTGCCTGCCGCGCGGTGATAGCCATCAATGTTCTGGGTCAGCAGCCAGCACTGCGACTTTTTGCGCTGCAGCTCAGCAATCGCATGATGCCCGGCATTGGCCTGGGCACCCAGGCATGCCTTACCCAGTTCGGCCAGGTATTTCCAGCACAGCGCCGGATCACGCTGCAGCATTGAGCCCGACAAGGCTTCCTCAATCGGCAAGCCTTCGGCTGTGTGGCCGTTATACAGGCCGCCGAGACCGCGATAAGTGGGTAAACCGGAATCCGCGGACAGCCCGGCACCGGTAATCAGCAGAATGCGTTCAGCCTGCTTGAGCTGCTGTGCGACCTGCTGAATTGCCCGCTCCATCGCCAAGCCCTCAATGGTTGACCGTATGCGCCAGCATCACCGACAGCTGACACAGCGGCCGCCCGCTTTGCTCATGCCATTGATTGAACGCCGCCTGCACGGCGGCCAGCTCTTTAAGGCTAGTCGGCGCTTTGTCGATGATCTTTTGCGCCTTCAGGGCAGCCACCATGTCATCGGTAGGCACAAAGGTGTCCTTACCGACCATGCGTAGAAAGCGCGGCGCAGACAGGCCGCCGAGCTGGCTACCGTGTTTGGCCAGGTACTTCCACAGCCCAACGATATCGCTCACTGGCCAGTCGGCTATCAGCGCGCCGAAGCTGCCCTTCTCTTTTTGCACATCGAGAATGAACTGAGCGTTGCGCGGCACACTTTTGAGCTTGCCCAAGTGGCGGATGATGCGCGCATCCTGCATCAGATTTTCCAGACGCTCGGCGCCCATCAGCACAACTTTCTCCGGATCAAAACCGAAGAACACCTGTTCGAAGGCCGGCCATTTGGCATCCACCAGGCTGTGCTTGAGGCCGGCGCGGAAGATGCGCAGGCTGAGTACCGACAGGTAGCGATCATCACTGATCGCACGCAGTTCATCAGCGCTGCGCGGCTGCGGCAGGATCGACTCCAGCGCAGCCGCCGAGCCGAAGCGGTTCAGACAGTATTCGTTAAGCCATTTGTAATCGCGCATCAGGCAATCCTTGAACCGGGAAACCGCTAGATCAGAGGTTCATCACATCGAGGAAACGCGGCGTGGCGCTGTCGTCGATTTTCAGGCTCTTGAAGTCAAACAGGTTGCGGTCAGCCAGCTGCGACGGTACTACGTTCTGCAGAGCGCGGAACATGATCTCGGTGCGGCCCGGCGACTTGCGCTCCCAGTCCTGGAGCATTTCCTTGACCACCTGGCGCTGCAGGTTTTCCTGAGAACCGCAGAGGTTGCACGGGATGATCGGGAATTCCTTGAGCTGGCTGTAAGCCTCAATATCCGCCTCGTTACAGTAGGCCAGCGGACGAATCACCACGTTACGGCCGTCGTCGGCACGCAGCTTGGGCGGCATGGCCTTGAGGGTGCCGCCGTAGAACATATTGAGGAAGAAGGTTTCCAGGATGTCGTCGCGGTGATGACCCAGGGCCATCTTGGTCGCACCGATCTCGTCGGCAAAGGTATACAGCGTGCCGCGACGCAGGCGCGAGCACAGCGAGCAGGTGGTCTTGCCTTCCGGGATCTTCTCCTTGACCACCGAGTAGGTGTCCTTCTCGACGATGTGGTACGGCACACCGATGGACTCCAGATAGGCCGGCAGCACGTGCTCGGGGAAGCCGGGCTGCTTCTGGTCCATATTCACCGCAACAATCTCGAACTTGATTGGCGCGACCTTTTGCAGGTGCAGTAGCACGTCGAGCATGGTGTAGCTGTCCTTGCCGCCGGACAAGCAGACCATGACCTTGTCGCCATCCTCGATCATGTTGAAGTCGGCAACGGCTTCGCCGGCCTGGCGACGCAGGCGTTTTTGCAGTTTGTTCTGATTGACCGAGAGGGTGCCCATGGTGCGCTGGAATCCGGAGGGTTACGAAAGTGCGGCATTTTACCCAGAAAGCGTGGCGCGCCCTACCCCACAGCTACGGAAATGCTAGGCTCGGCCGATGAACGACGATTTCGATCCGGGCCTCGACCTGCCCGAACAACTGCATCAGCTGCTGCGCGCAGCCCCTGAAGGCCTTGGCGAATACCAGCTGATCCAGCTGCTGAAAGCCCGCCAGTGCGTGCACATCCCCAATCTGCCACTGACCGACAAGCTGGTGCTATTCCGCACCCACTTTCTGTTGTTCAACGCCCTCTACCGGCTGCGTGAACGACTTTGGGCGACGCAGAGCGGCTATCTGCAGATCAGCGCACTGAAAATCCAGCTACTGCCCTATCTGCCCGGCAGCAGCGAACTGAGCGAGCACGACCCACTGCGCGACTATTACCTCGACCTCAGCCAGCTCAACGACACCGACGAACAGGATGTAGCCAAATTGCTGCTGAGCTTCTGGACGCGCATGCATGGCAGCGAAGATAAACAGGCGGCGCTGGAGCTGTTCGAGCTCGAAGGCAGCGAGCAGCCGCTCAATCTCGCCACTATCAAGCACCGCTACCGACAACTGGTGAGCCTGCATCACCCTGATCGCGGCGGCAGCACGGCACGCCTGCAGTCGATCAACAAGGCCATGGAGATTCTCGAACGCTATTACGGCCGTGTTTGAGAGTCCGATTTGCTCTAACGCCGCACCTTTGTCCTCTTTAACGGCTGCCTATACTGCGACATACGGTCGCATAGGTTCGGCCTTGTACCTGATCACGCTGCACACGCGAATCAGGCGCTGCGCTGGGGGGCGACCGCTATAAAAATAGGAGGTCTGGCATGATCCATCACGTTTGGGGGCTATTCACCCATCCCGACCAGGAATGGCAGGAAATTCGTGGCGAAGAAGAAACCATCAGCCACATGTATCTCACCCACGTACTGATTCTCGCGGCAATTCCCGCAGTCTCGGCCTATATCGGCACCACCCAGGTCGGCTGGGCAATCGGCGATCGAGCGCCGGTGATGCTGACCGAGGCCAGCGCGTTGCAAATGACTGTCATGACCTACCTGGCAATGCTTGCCGGAATAGCCGTTATGGGGGCGTTTATCCACTGGATGGCGCGTACCTACGATGCCAGCCCGAACCTTACGCAATGCGTGGTATTTGCAGCCTACACCGCTACACCGCTGTTTATCGGCGGGCTGGCGGCGCTCTACCCACACCTCTGGCTGGCCATGGTGGTGGGCACGGCGGCCATCTGTTACACGGTGTACCTGCTCTACGTCGGTATACCGACCTTTATGGGCATACCCGAGGATGAAGGCTTTATGTTCTCCAGCTCGGTGCTCGCTGTAGGTTTGGTGGTGCTGGTGGCGATGATCGCCAGTTCGGTGATTCTCTGGGGCTTTGGGGTCGGCCCGGTGTACACCAGCTAACGCAACACTTGATGACACACAACGAAACCACCTGCGGGTGGTTTCGTCGTTTCAGGGCTGCGGGCCCTGCCCGCCTTGGGCATAATTGCCACCCCAGTCCTGATCGCCGCACTTATGTCCGAACACCTTCTGAGCCGCGTAGAACAGTGCTACCAGCAGGCTGAAGCCTTTTTCAAACGCCCCTTTGCCCGCGCCGAGGTGAGTTTCAAGCTGCGTGGACAAAAGGCTGGCGTGGCGCATCTGACGGAAAACAAGCTGCGCTTCAACCCGCAGCTGTACCGAGAGAATCGTGAAGACTTTCTCAGACAGACCGTGCCCCATGAAGTGGCGCACCTAATCGCCCATCAGCTGTTCGGCCTGAAGATTCAGCCCCATGGCGAGGAGTGGCAGCTGATCATGCGCGGCGTGTATGAGTTACCACCCAATCGCTGCCACAGTTATGTGGTGCAGCGGCGAATGGTTAGCCGCTATATCTACAGCTGTAGCTGCCCGCAGGGCGAATACCCCTTCTCTGCTCAGCGCCACTCCCTGGTCAGCAAAGGTCGGCGGTACTACTGCCGGCGCTGCAAGGTGACCTTGAGCTATACCGGCGAGCAGCGCGTCGAATAAGCCGCAAGGCATTAAAGAACGTAACGCAGCACTGCAACAAAGTGCATCAGGCTGCCGCCCATGACGAACAGGTGCCAGATGCCGTGCCAATGGCGGAAGCGGCCGTCATAGGCGAAGAAGATGATCCCCACGGTGTACAAGACTCCGCCGCCAGCTAGCCAGATAAACCCAGCCATGCCCAGCGCAGCGATCAGCGGTTTGACCGCGATCAGCACAATCCAGCCCATCACGGCGTAGATCACAATCGACAGCACCCGCGCCTCGGAACGCGGCTTGATCTCCTGCAGCATGCCGATGATTGCCAGCGTCCAGACAATCCCAAACAGCGTCCAGCCCCAGGCACCTTCGAGAGTTACCAGGCAGAACGGCGTATAGCTGCCGGCAATCAGCAGGTAGATCGACAGGTGATCGAGCTTGCGCATCAGCACTTTCGCCCGGCCCTGCACGCTGTGATAAAGGGTGGAGATGCTGTAGAGCAGCACCAGGGTCAGGCCATAGATCGCCACGCTGATGATCTTGCGCAGCTCACCGTCCAGACTCGCCAGCAGCAAGAGCCACACCGCCCCTGCGCAAGCCAGAAGCGCCCCGACCAGATGGGTCCAGGCGTTGAAGCGTTCCCCGTGATACATATTTCCCGTTCCTAAGCCGCCACTGGCGCGAATGCATCAGGCTTATGCCGGAAAATCAGCTCTCTGACGAGTACCCTTTTGCACGCAAGGCATTTACGCCAGCTTAGGCCACCACCTTGGCCGCCTTGAGCTGGGCGATTTGCTCGGCGCTGTAGCCCAGCTCTGCCAGTACTTCTGCGGTATGTGCGCCCAGGGTTGCGCCGATATACCGGGGCGCAGGAAGACCGCTGGAGAATTTGATCGGGCAGGCGATCTGCGCCTGTGGAGCATTCCCGGCACGCGGCACCTCGGTAACCAGATCGCGCGCTTTGATCTGCGGGTGCTCGACCGCCTCACTCAGGTTGAGCATGGGTTCAACACAGGCATCCAGGCCGGCGAATACCTGGCTCCACTCGGCGAAATCGCGTTTCTCGAACTCGATTTCGATCTCGCGTTTGAGCGCCTGTTGATCCTCGGGCTTCTGCGACAGACCGCGCGCGGCAAGCTCCGGACGGCCGATGGCAGCGCAGAACTGCTGCATAAACTGCGGTTCCAGGCTGCCGACCGAAAACCAGCGGCCGTCGCGGGTGCGGTAGTAGTCATAGAAGCTGCCGCCATTCAGCGCCTGGTTTTCCATCGCCGGCTCCACGCCGGCGGCCAGATACCCTGCCCCGGCCATACCATGCAGGCTGAAGGCGCAGTCGGTCATGCTGATGTCCACATGCTGGCCCTGTCCCGTGGCCTGACGCTGAATCACAGCCGCCAGTAGGCCGATAACCCCGTGCAGCGAGCCGCCGGCAATATCCGCCGCCTGAATGCCCAGCGGCAGCGGTCCGGTATCGCGGCGCCCGGTGTAACTGGCGATACCGGCCAGGGCCAGGTAATTGATGTCATGCCCGGCGCGGTCTTTATAGGGCCCGGTCTGACCGTAACCGGTGATCGACACGTAAATCAGCTTCGGGTTGATCGCCTTGAGCGCCTCATAACCCACGCCGAGCTTGTCCATCACCCCTGGACGGAACTGCTCCAACACGATGTCGTACTGCGCCACCAACTGTTTGACCATTTCCACCGCCTCGGGCTTTTTCAGGTCCAGAGCGATGCAGCGCTTGTTGCGATTGAGGTAGGCATGGCTGGCCGATACGCCGCCGTCATGCGGCGGCAGCACGCGCACCAGGTCCATGCGCGAAGGCGACTCAACCCGCAGCACCTCGGCGCCCATATCGGCCAGCAGCAATGAGGCAAACGGCCCCGGCAACAGGGTGGAGAAATCCAGCACTTTCAGTGACGACAGCGGGCCTGACATAACAGCTCCTTGGGGTAATCGTTAACGCCGATGGGTATCGCTGCGCTCATCTAGCAGCCCACCCAATGCTACGCAGTGCAGCTATTGCCAATGCAGCGGCTGCTTGGCATCCAGCTCGTTTAGCTGCTCGGCAAAGCGCGCTTCCAGCACGTTACGGCGAATTTTCATGGTCGGGGTCATGCAGCCGTTATCCACGGTCCAGGCCTCGCTCACCAATACAAAGTGGCTAAGCCGCTCATGCTGCTGCAGCTGGGTATTGAGCTGCTGCAGGGTCTGCACGAGGTCGGCCGCCACGTGCTCGCGGGCTTGCTCACGGGCAGCGGGCGACAGTTCGATCAACGCCAGCGGCTGATCCAGATTGCTGCCCATCAGGCACACCTGCTCAACCCAGAGATTCTTGGCGATCTCCCCTTCAATAGGTGCCGGGGCGATGTACTTGCCCTTGCTGGTCTTGAAGATGTCCTTCACCCGCCCGGTAATTTTCAGGTAACCGGCGGTATCCACCTCGCCCTTGTCGCCCGTGTGCAGCCAGCCATCGGTGATGGTTTCTGCAGTCTTCTCCGGGTCCTGGTAGTAGCCCAGCATCAGGCTCGGACAACGCAGAAGAATCTCGCCATTCTCGGCGATGCGCAACTCATTGCCCGGCATCGGCCGGCCCACGGTGCCGAAGCGTACCTGCCCCGGACGATTGAAGCAGCCATAGGCCAGGTGCTCGGTCATGCCGTAGCCCTCGCAGATGGTGATGCCGATGCTCTGATACCAATCGAGCAAGGCGCGCGGAATCGCCGCCGCGCCGCTGACCAGAATGCGTGCGCGATCCAGGCCCAACCCCTTGCGAATCTTGCGCGCGACCAGGCCGCCAATCAGCGGAATACCCAGCAACCGCGCCAGCTTAGGCTGCGGCAGCTTCTCCAGCACGCCCTGTTGAAAGCGAGTCCACAGGCGCGGCACGGAGAAGAACACGGTCGGCCGCACATGGCGCAAATCGCTGGAAAAGGTCTCCAACGACTCGACAAAAGCCACCCGCCCACCGCTGTACAGCGCGTTCATCTCCACCAGAAAACGCTCGGCGGCATGCGACAGCGGCAGATAGGAAAAATACTGATCCTGCTCGGTAATCTGCAGCTCCTTGACCGATCGCCCGCCGGCAATGGCAAAGGCCTTGGCCGAGAGCATCACGCCCTTGGGCTGACCGGTGGTGCCGGAGGTATAGAGGATGCTCAGCAATGCATCGGGTGCCTGCTGATGCGCCACGGCCAACGGCTGATGCGCCGCCAGCAAGGCATGCCAACCGTGATTAGCTTCGATGGTCGGGTACGGCATGGCGATACGGATAACGTCGGCCGGAATGCCCGGCGCAAGCTTGGCCGGCTCATCCAGCTTGCCGAGAAAGATCGCCTTGCACTGCGAATGGCGCAGCACGTAGTCGATGCTATCGGCCGACTGCAGTGGGTACAGCGGCACGCTGATCAGCCCGGCGAGCATGATCGCCAGATCCGCGATAATCCACTCGGCACAGTTCTTCGCCAGCAGCGCCACTCGATCACCCGGCGCGCAGCCCAGCGCATGCAAGGCTGTGGCCATGCGCCGCGCCTGATCATCCACCTGTGCCCAGGTGAAATCATGCCACTGGCCGTTGACCGGCTGGCTAAGCCAGACCGCATCAGGGCGTTTTTCAACCCAGAGCGCCAGGCGCTCCAGAGGCAGTTGTTCGTCCATGTGCAGACCTCTTGTTGTTATTGTCTGTCGCGCCTCGATTTAGCCATCAGCCATCTATCAAAGCTTCATCCCACGACTGATGATCTCTTTCATGATCTCCGAGGTGCCTGCGAAGATGCGCTGGATGCGCGCGTTCGCGTACATCTTGCAGATCGGGTATTCCCACATATAACCCCAACCACCGTGCAGTTGCACCCCTTCGTCGACCACCTTGCACAGCAGTTCGGTGGTGAACAGCTTGGCCTCGGCGGCCACTTCCGGGGTGAGTTTCTTCTCGTTGTGGTCCGTCACGCAGCGGTCAACAAACACCTGCGCCACGTCGATCTGCGTGCGCATCTCGGCCAGCTTGAATCGGGTGTTCTGGAAGTGCGAAATCGGCCGGTCGAAGGCCTTGCGCTCGCGCACATAATCGATGGTCACCTGCAACGCCGCCTCAGCCGCCGCCACCGCGCCGCAGGCGTTGGTCAGGCGCTCCTGGGCGAGCATGTTCATCAGGTAGAAGAAACCACCCTTGGCGTCGCCCAGCAGGTTGGCCTTGGGCACTTTGACGTTATTGAAGAACAGCTCGGCGGTGTCCTGGCTCTTCATGCCGAGTTTTTCCAGGTTCTTGCCGCGCTCAAAACCTTCCATCCCGCGCTCGACCAGGAACAGGCCCATGGCGTGTTTGTTAGCCGGATCGGTCTTCGCTGCCACGATCACCACATCGGCCAACAGACCATTAGAGATAAATACCTTGGAGCCGTTAAGCACGTAGTGATCACCCTGGTCCACCGCGCTGGTGCGCATACCAGCCAGGTCGGAACCGGCGCTCGGCTCGGTCATCGCCACCGCAAGAATCAGCTCACCGCTGATGATGCCTGGCATAAAGCGCGCTTTCTGCTCGGCATTGCCGTACTCAGCGATATAAGGGCCACACAACGCCGAATGCAGCGGCAGCATAAAACCCGGCTCGTTAATCTTCGCCAGCTCCTCGCACATGATCTGCTCGTAGCGGAAATCCTTGAGTCCGGCGCCGCCGTACTCCTCATCCGCCCAAGGCAGCAGAAAGCCCATGTCGCCGGCCTTTTTCCACACCTCGCGGCTGACCACACCGGCCGCTTCCCATTCATCCTGATGCGGCACTACTTCCTTTTTCAGAAAGGCGGCAAAAGCGTCGCGGAACATATTGTGTTCGGTGTCGAAAATAAGGCGCTGCATGCGGGTGTGCTCCCTGAGCTGAAGTCGTGCAGCAGGTTAGGCCCCACGCCCCCGCCGCCTCAATGACCCATGCGCTCAGCCTGGATTGACCCAATCGCTCGACCGGCTTGTCGGCGGCGCATTGAGCTGCCTACCATCGGCGTACTTTCAAGGAGCCGTCATGCGCGAACGCACCATCGCCAGCCACTTTGTCCGCGCCGCCTTGCGCGGCGCCGAACGTCAGGGCCACGACTGCACGCCGCTGCTGCGCCAACTAGGTATTCAGCCGGCGTTGCTCGACGAACCGCGCGCACGGGTCGCTCCGGAACAGTTCGCCCGCCTGGTGCAACTTTTGTGGGAAAGCCTCGACGACGAATACCTCGGCTTCGGCCGCCTGCGCAGTAAGCGCGGCACCTTTGCCATGATGTGTTACGCGATCATCCACTGCCACTCGCTGGAAAAAGCCCTCGGCCGTGGCGCGCTGTTCTACAGCTTGTTCCCCGAAGCCCCAGCCATCAGCATCCAGCGCGAAGGCGACTGGGCACGCCTTAGCGTGGACGACTCAACCCTGTGGGATCCCGACCACTTTCTGGTGGAAAGCCTGCTGGTGATCTGGCACCGCCTCGGCAGCTGGCTTATCGGACAACGCATCCGCCTGGAAGAAGCCACCTTCACCTACAGCCAACCCGCCCATGCAGGCGAATACGAACTGCTATTCCCATGCACCCGGCGCTTCACGGCCGGCCGCACCAGCCTGCTATTCCATGCGCGCTACCTGGCCATGCCACTGCTGCAGGATGAACGCACCCTCAAGCAATTCCTTCAGCACTCCCCCGCCGATCTGCTCGCCCGCCCGGATGGCGGCGACAGCCTGATCAGCCAAATCCGCCGCCTGCTCGGCCGCGACTGCAGCAACTGGCCGGACCTGGATGCCGTCGCCCAGCAACTGCATATGAGCCCGCAAACCCTGCGCCGGCATTTGCGCGAGGAAGGGTCGAGTTTTCAAGAACTCAAAGACCACCTGCGCCGGGATTTGGCGATTTACCACCTGGGGCGCGATGAGTTGGCGATTCAGGATATTGCCGAGCAGCTGGGGTTCTCGGAACCGTCGGCGTTTCATCGGGCGTTTAAAAAATGGACCGGGTTAACACCGGGGGCTTATCGGGCGCAGGAAGGGTGAAATATTTTAGTGCGCTTCGGCATTGGAGGATGCAGATCAAACACCTGTCATGCTGAATGTTTGCATACAGAGCCCTCAAGGCATTTTCCGCATAATTTAATCAGCGCATTTTTCTCATAGTGTGACCTGCGACCATTTTTGAAAATTGCTGATACCGAAGTGACTGGGCACTATCTGGCCACCTTAGAACGCTCCAATCGTAGAGCTAAAAACTGCAAAGCTTTTAGCGCTCTTGAGTTTTAACTGTGATGAATCAGATATACCGGGCATCTGATAGTCAAAATGCGCACAAGGAGAACAGTGCATGCTCATTCAAACAGTAAAAGCGTACTTCGACCGCCATGGGTCTGATGCGTTTCGGATCGGAGAAGGCCGCATTAGTGGCTATATCTCAGCGACAACCGGGATCCTCAGTTTACTGGCTGTGTTGTGCTTTCTATTTCCAGAATGGCTGACTTTTGCAGAGTTCCGTAAAGTCTACAGCGAGCAATTTGCGCGCTCCGCGCTGCTGATCGGTTTAGCCTGCTCCTTTGGCTTGGGCACCCTCAACATCTTGGTTAACAAGCGTAAACGCCTTGGCATCACCGGCATGCTGACCTCGGGAGCGGCCTTGCTCCTGGGCGGCAGTAATATCCAGTTCGATACCATTGGCCACTCGCCGTATTCGCTTGGCCTAGATTGGTTCATCTTGGCATTGCTGGTCTCGGCGATAGTCTTTATTCCTCTGGAAAAGCTTTACGCCAAAGACCCTGAGTTACAAATCTTGCGCCCACATTGGCGAACAGATCTGTGCTACTTCTTCGTCAGTCACATGGCTGTGCAATTCATCCTGATCTTCGTCACAGCCTCATCCAGTTTCCTCGCCAGTTGGGCTGTGTCCGACACGCTTCAAGAGACCGTTCGCAGCCTGCCTATAGTCGTTCAGTTTGTAATGGCGGTATTTGTGGCTGATCTTGGCCAGTATTGGCTGCATCGCCTGTACCACGTCATTCCATGGATGTGGAAATTCCACGCGGTGCATCATTCCAGCACAGCCATGGATTGGCTTGCCGGCTCACGAGTTCACTTTGCAGAAGTATTGCTGACCCGCACGGGCGTGCTGGTACCGTTGATGCTGCTTGGTTTCTCTACAGAAGCGATGAATGCCTATGTGATCTTGATTGGTGTGCAAGCTGTATTAGCACACGCTAACGTTAAGATTGATGGCGGCTGGCTGAACTACATCCTGGTACTACCTCGTTACCACCACTGGCATCATGCCCGACACATTGATTACATCTATAAGAACTACGCGATCCATACCCCATTAGTTGACATGCTTTTCGGCACATTTAAGCTACCGCCGAAGGAATGGCCAACGCGTTATGGCGTATTCGGAAAAGAGCTGCCAAAAGGCATGCTTAAGCAACTCGCCTACCCGTTTAAACGTACTCCACCTGCTCAATAAGCAAGTTGGGCTGACCGATTTCAAGCAAATTGGTCAGCCCATAAATGTCTTCGCTCAACGGGAATTCTTTGCGGCTCGATGGGCCTACCCGCGAAGTTAGATGTGCATTAGAAAACAGCAAAAACTAGCCACGGCTAAAGCCCCTGCCAAAGGGCCGGCGACATGCCTCAGTCGCTCAGGCGCACACGAAAACTCGCCCCACCCAACTGCGAATCCTCCAGCAGCAACTCACCGCCGTAGCTTTCGATGATGTCCTTGACCACCGCCGTACCAATGCCCTGCCCCGGATGCTGAGCATCCAGCCGCTCACCACGGCGCAGGATGCGCTCACGCTGATCAACCGGCACGCCGGGGCCGTCGTCCTCCACACAAAGCTCAAGCACACCGCCCTGCTGGTGCACGCTCACGCGCACCTGGCCGAGGCACAGGCGATAGGCGTTTTCCAGCAGGTTACCGAGCAGCTCCAGCAGCGCGCCGCGTTCTATTGGCAAGTGCTGCTCAGGGGCAAAGCCGCGCAGCATTTGCACCTGCTTGTCGCGGTAGACCTTGTCCAGCGCGCCGCAGAGGGTATCGAGCAGGGGCGCTAGGTGTGCACTGTGGCGGATCAGGCCGCTTTTGCGCAGGCTGGCGCGCTGCAGTTGATAGCCGATCTGCTGGCTCATACGTTCGATCTGTTGCTGCAGCACCTGCGACTGCTCGCGGTTCTGCGGCTGCTTGTTGATCACCTCGGCCACGCTTTGTAGCACCGCCAAGGGGGTTTTCAGGCTGTGCGCCAGATCATCCAGCGAGTGTCTGTAGCGTTCACGCTGCTGGCGCTCACTCTCAAGCAGCCGGTTGAGCGAGCCGGTCAGGCGCAGTAGCTCACGCGGGTGCTCTTCACTCAGACCTTCGCGGGCGCCCGCCTCTACCTGATCCAGCTCGGCGCTGAGCCCGCGCAGGCTGCGAAAGCCCCAGGTCAGGCCAAACCACAGCAGGCCGAGCAGCACCAGTAATGCGCCGCCAAGCCAGAGGTAGAGCTGGCCCATAAAGCCGTCGTACATAGCCTGGTAATCACTGGCCGGCTGCATGGTCACCACGCTGAAGGCGGCACTTTGCCCGCGCAGCAGGTCGATCTCCACGTCATAGACGAAGAATTCACGGCCTTCGCGGTCGGTAATGCGCAGAAGCTCATGGCCACGACCATCGTAGCGCGGTCGGTAGCTGACGCTTTCATCTAGCGAGGAGCGCGACTGCCAGACCAGCGTGCCTTGGCGGTCGTAGATAAAGCCCAACAGCTTGGCTTCCAGACTGTCGAATTCCTCAGCCGGCAGTTTGTCGGGCATGGTCAGTTGACCGTTTTCAGTACGTGCGGCTGATACCAGCCCGGCAGCATCTGAAGCCAGGCGTTTTTCGATGGACTGCTCCAGAGCGATAACAAAGGCGCCGCGTAAGGCCGGCAGCAGCGCCAGCATAAACAGTACCGCCAGCACCGCCGTGCCGAGCATCAGCCGTAGACGCAGGGACTCACCACGACGGAGGGCGGCCGGTTTGCTCCGTTCGGTCTCGCTCATCGGCAGCGCTCGGTAAATAGGTAGCCCTGACCGCGCACGGTTTCGATGGGTTTGAAATCCAGCTGACCTTCGAGTTTGCGGCGCAGGCGGCCGACCAACACTTCGATCACATTGGGGTCGCGCTCTTCATCATCAGGATAGAGCTGCTCGATCAACCGCTCCTTGGCCACCACCTGCTGCTGGTGACGCATCAGATATTCGAGAATGCGGTACTCGTAGGCCGTCAGTTGCAAGGCTTCGCCATCAAGCAGCGCCTGCTTGCGGTTGAAGTCGAGCAGCAGCGGGCCGGCGGCAATACTTGCCTGGGTAAAGCCCGAGGCACGGCGCAGCAAGGCGTTCAGGCGCGCTTCCAGTTCTTCAAATTGAAAGGGTTTGACCACGTAATCATCGGCCCCGGCGGCCAGGCCTTCGACCTTGTCCTGCCAGTTACCACGGGCAGTGAGGATCAGAATGGGGAAGCTCTTGTCCTGACTGCGCAGCTGGCGAATCAGGTCCAGGCCGCTCATACCCGGCAGGCCGAGATCGATTATCGCCAGGTCATGGTTGTATTCGGCCGCGCGATACAGCGCTTCTTCGGCATTGGCCACGGCATCAACCACGTGGCCCTGCTCGCCCAGCCGGCTATAAAGGTGGTGACGCAGCAGCGCTTCATCTTCCACAACCAACAGTTTCATCCTGCACATTCCTCCAATAAAGCGGCCGGGCATGCTGCCCGGCCCTTTTGGCCTACCTGCTGCTTAGAACTTGTAGCTGGCACCTAGGTACAGCTGACCGCTGCTATGCAAATCCAGCGAGCCGGCTTTGCCTGCACCGTGCGGAGCCATTTCCGTGCCGGCATTGGTGCGCAGGTAGCGGTAGCCGGCTTCAATCGAGGCATTCTGGTTGATGTCTTGCAGGATGCCAGCCTGCAGACCAAGGGCATAGCCGATATCGCTGTCACGCTTGAAGCCTTTGCTTTCCTGCTCCAGTTTGACCAGGCCGGCGGTGGCGCCGCCAAACAGCTTGGTGTTGTAGTCGCCAATCGGCAGGAACACATCGTAGCTACCCAACAGGTTCTGCTGACGCAGCTTGTTGCCGCTATCGGTGTCCGAGACATTCTCGTAGGTCATGTAGTAACGGCTTGCATCACTAACCTGGCCAGCGCGCACGCCCCAGGTGCCACTATCGTTGATCACCTTGTCGAGCTTGGGGCTGTTCAGGTTGCTGTTGAGCGAACTGGACTTCTGGATGTTGTTGTCGGTCTGGCCCCAGGTCAGGCCAACAAAGTTGTCGCTGGCATTGGCCGCAACAGCGGCGAAGGTCAGGGAAGCCGCCAGGGCCAATTTGCTAAGAGTGCGGTTCATGGTGTTGCCCTCAGTGATTAGTCGGTGTTGTTTAACTCGAGGTCCATGTTGCCTACCCCTAGCTGAACGCCCACTGAACCCTTGCTGAACAAACGCTGAACCACCTGCTGCCCGCCGCATTTGTGTAGGAGCGACGCGGGCGCCTAGCTCAGGCCCGCGAAGCGCTTATAGCTTGCGCACACTGGCCCCGGCCGCCATAAACAACGCGGCCAATACCGCGAGCATCGGCAGCCAGCCGGCATGCTCCCAGATATACCCGGCGGCGTAGCCAATCACGCTGGAGCCCAGGTAGTAGGCACACAGGTACAACGCCGAAGCCTGCGCTTTAGCGCCATTCGCGCGCTGCCCCACTTGCCCGCTGGCCACCGCATGGGCGGCAAAGAAGCCCAGAGTAAACAGGGCCAGACCCGCCACCGCCGCGCTCAGCCAGGGCGTGGCACACAGCGCCACACCCAGCAGCATGATGGCGATACCACCCTGCATCACCTGACGCGCGCCCATGCTCGGCACCAGTCGCCCCGCCCAACCGGCGCTGAAAATACCGACCAGATACACCGTAAACAGCAGGCCGATCAGGCTGGAAGACAAGTTGAACGGCGCCGCCGCCAAGCGAAAGCCGACGTAGTTGAACAAGGCGACAAAACCACCCATCAACAGAAACGCCAGCAGAAACAGGCGACGCAATTCGCCGTTGCCCAAATGCATAGCAAAGTTGCCCAGCAGGCCGCGTAGCGACAGCGATTGCGCGGTGAAATGCCGTGATGGCGGCAGCAGCCAGACAAACAGCCCCAGCGCCAGCAAACCCATACCGGCAATCCCGGCCAAGGCCAGCGGCCAACCACCGAGATCACTGAGCAAACCGGCCAACAGGCGCCCAAGCAAACCACCTAAAGCGGTGCCGCCGATATACAGGCCCATCGCCGCCGGCAGCGCCTCGGGGTCGAACTCCTCGCCGACATAGGCCATGGCCAGCGCCGGCAATCCACTCAGGGCCAGGCCAAGCAGAGCGCGCAGCCAAAGCAGATGCTCCCAGCTATCCACCAACGCACAGGCGATCCCCAGCAGCGAGGCGAGGCCTAAGGCCGCCGCCATCACCGGCTTGCGCCCCCAGCTCTCGGCCAGCGCGCCGGAGACCAGCAGACAGACTGCCAGGCTCAGGGTGGTCAGCGATAACGCCAGACTGCTGCCCGCCGCCGATACGGAAAAATGCGCGGCAAGCAGCGGCAACAGCGGCTGTACACAGTAGAGCAAGGCAAAGGTGGCAAACCCGGCACAGAACAGCGCCAGGGTCGCGCGCCGGTAGGCAGCAGTGCCGCGTATCAGGTGCGCAGAAGAATCGACAGCAGGCATCGGCAAGCTCACAAAAAGGCTCTAAATCGACCGTCCTGGCAGATTAGCACGCAGCCAGCAACGCTGGTTTTGCGCGGGGGGCATAGCCGTTGTGCTGCGCAAGAGCAGCCACTTGGCGACAAAAGCCGTTCGTCACCGGCTGCTGCAGTTTTTTGTTCTACCAGGGCACTGGAAGTAGCCTGACTGGCAGGCGAGAAAAGACGCATTCGGCGCGGGTGGCATAGCAACCACAGCTTGGCATCCCTCACCGCCTACCCAGTGATCTCGGCATGATCGAAGGTGGGCACGCAAGGTGGCCTGCCATGAATGGAGGCCATAAAAAAACGGGAGCCCAAACGGACTCCCGTACTCATTCTCAGAGAAATGCCGGAACAAGCCTCACGCCTGCGCCAGCTACAACCTCACCTGCGTCCCCGAAGAAACGCATGCCGCAGTGTGGCAAAAAAGCCTCGGCAACTCCGTTTAGCTTTGTTGCCGCTTTGCAAAGAAATGTAAACACCCGCAGCGGCTGGCCGTACCAAGCGCCGCGCGGCAGAATAGACCGATGAATACAGCCTACTTGCCATCCTGCTGCAGCCCGCTGAATGACCACTGGCCACTACCGCATACGTTGCCGGCGCTGCAGCTGATCAGCACCCGCTTTACTCCAGAGCTGCTGGACACAGAGGATTTCAGCCGTTGCGCGGTCGAGCCTGTGCGCGGCGTAGCCAAGCGCCAGGCCGAATATCTGGCCGGTCGGCTGTGTGCGCGTGAGGCCTTGATGCGTTTGACGGGCATCGCCGCCACGCCGGCCTGCGGTGAGGACCGTGCGCCACAGTGGCCAGTCGGCCTGGTCGGCTCGATCACCCACGGCAGCGGCTGGGCCGGCGCCGTAGTGGGCAACAGCGAAAATTGGCGCGGCCTGGGCCTGGATATCGAACAGATCATGTCAGCCAGCCGCGCCGAACGCCTGGCTGGGGAAATCCTCACCCCCGCCGAACTGTTTCGGCTGGAAACATTACCAAGAGACCTGCGCGCGAAACGCATCAGCCTGACCTTCTCGCTCAAGGAAAGCCTGTTTAAAGCGCTCTACCCGCAAGTATTGCAGCACTTCTATTTTCAGGATGCCGAACTGCTCAGCGTCGACGTCGACAATAAAGTGCGCATGCGCCTGCTGATCGACCTGCACGCCGACTGGCCCGCCGGTAGCGAACTCGAAGGCCAATTCGCCGAGTTCGACGGTTATCTGCTGAGCCTGATCAGCATCGCGCGCTGATCTGTCGAGCGCGGCAACCCAAAGCGCTAAGCAAATCCGCTAAACTCGGCCGATTGCCGTCTGGAGTGCCCTATGCGCGAAGATTTGAATCAAGGCCTGATCGAGTTCCTCAAGGCCTCGCCAACCCCTTTTCATGCCACCGCCAGCCTGGCATTGCGCCTTGAAGCGGCCGGCTTTCAGCATCTGGACGAGCGCGCCAGCTGGCACACCGAGGCCGGCGGTCGTTATTACGTCACGCGCAACGATTCCTCGATCATCGCCTTCAAGCTGGGCAAGCGCGCGCCGCTGGAAGGCGGTATCCGCCTGGTCGGCGCACACACCGACAGCCCGTGCCTGCGAGTCAAACCGCAGCCGGAACTGCAGCAACAAGGCTTTTTCCAACTTGGCGTTGAGGTCTACGGCGGTGCCTTGCTGGCGCCCTGGTTCGACCGCGACCTATCGCTGGCCGGTCGAGTCACCTACCGCCGCGACGGTAAGGTGGAAAGCCAGCTGATCGATTTTCAAAGCCCGATTGCGATCATTCCCAACCTGGCCATCCACCTCAACCGTGAAGCCAACCAGGGCTGGGCGATCAACCAGCAGATCGAGCTGCCGCCAATCCTCGCGCAGCTATCCGGCGATGAGCCGGCCGACTTTCGCGCACTGATCACCGATCAACTGGCCCGCGAACACGATTTCAGCGCCGATGCGGTACTCGATTACGAGCTGAGTTTCTACGACACCCAAAGCGCTGCAGTCATTGGCCTGAACAACGACTTTATCGCTGGCGCACGGCTGGACAACCTGCTGTCTTGCTACGCCGGGTTACAGGCGCTGCTGGCGGCGCCGGATGAAGAAAGCTGCGTGCTGGTCTGCACCGACCACGAAGAAGTTGGCTCCTGCTCGGCCTGCGGCGCCGACGGCCCGATGCTCGAACAGGTATTGCGTCGCGTGCTGCCGGACGGTGATGCCTTCGTCCGTACCATCCAGCGCTCGCTGCTGGTCTCGGCCGACAACGCCCACGGCGTTCACCCCAACTACGCCGACAAGCATGACGCCAACCACGGCCCCAAGCTCAACGCCGGTCCGGTGATCAAGATCAACAGCAACCAGCGCTACGCCACCAACAGCGAAACCGCCGGGTTCTTCCGTCACCTGTGCCTGGAAAATGAAGTGCCGGTGCAGAGTTTCGTCACCCGCAGTGACATGGGTTGCGGCTCGACCATCGGCCCGATCACCGCCAGCCAGCTGGGCGTGCGCACCGTGGATATCGGCCTGCCGACCTTCGCCATGCACTCGATCCGCGAACTGGCCGGCAGCCATGATCTCGCGCATCTGGTGAAAGTGCTGACGGCGTTTTACGCCAGCGCTGAGTTGCCGTGATGCTGACGGGTAGCTGTTTGTGTGGTGCGCTTGCCTACAGCGTCGCGCGTCTGGACAAGCCCATTGGCCACTGTCACTGCCTGACATGCCAGAAAGCTCATGCTGCCGCCTTCGCCACTACGGCTGGCGTGCTGCGTGAGGATTTTCGCTGGCTGCGTGGTGAAGACAAGCTCTCCAGCTATGAGTCATCGCCGGGCAAGCTACGCCACTTCTGTTCGGTCTGCGGCTCTCAGCTAGCGGCTGAACGACCTGCCCAGCCGCATGTGATCATCCGCGTGGCAACGCTGGACCAGGACCCCGACGAACGCCCTGCCCAACACATCTGGACCAGCCACGACAGGCCCTGGCTGGCAAGCGCCGATTTACCCACCCATGACGAGTGGCCGCCAGGTCGCTAAATCACTCCGGTACTTCGACGCTCACATGCAGGGCGTCGTGGCGCCAGAACTCCAGGTCGCAATCAATCAAGCGGCCATGCTGATCGCGGTTGATCCGCACGATACGCAGTGCCGGGCTGCCCACCGCAACTTTCAATGCTGATGCGGCTTCGATGTGCAAGGCCGTGGGTACCATATCGAAACGCACCCGGCCGTAATGAATGCCGTATTCGCTGGCATACAACTCGGTCAATGAACGGGTCAGGTCGAAATCCAGAATGCCGGCAAAGTAATTCGGGTTGAGGTAGTGCTCGACGTACAGCACCAACCGACCATCGATACGTCGCGCACGGCGGATCTGATACACGCTGGACAGCGCCGGCAACGCCAAGAGCTGGCAGATCTCGGCGCTGGCCGGAATCAGCCGCGCACTCAACACCTCAGTGGCCGGCACCCGGCCCTGCTCGCCAACCATGGCGTGAAAGTGGCTGCGCACCAGCGGGTTGTAGGCCACCCGCGGTGGCGATACAAACCACCCGCGGCGCTCCTCGCGATAGATCAGCCCCTGGGCCTCAAGCTGACCCAGCGCCTCACGCAAGGTAATCCGCGTGGTGTCGAACACCTCGCTGAGCTTGCGCTCTGCCGGCAACTGACTGCCCGACGGTAACAAGCCATGTTCAATCTGCTCTTCCAATGCCCGGCATATAGCAGTGACTGCCCGTGGCGCTTCATCGCGCATCAAGATCTCCAAATTTGGACTAGTCCAGCCCCATTTAGGGGCATAAATCTGTCTGTGCAGCCATAAAAATCATGTTTCAAGTTTAAGCAGTCTTGATGACCAAGCCATGACAACTTTCTTTCAGTCACTGTAAAAGCCTATAAACCTTAGCCTGTATGCCACACATGACTGAATTTGTTGATGGTCTACGCTAGTGGTGCGCCAGTTTGTGCACCCGGGATCGAACCGGCAAATGACCAACGTACATAAAACTGTCATTTAACAAGCTTAAATTGGCCTGGGTCTTGCTGATCTAGACCAGAACTTTTCACCGCACATACCTAAATCGCAAAGGAGTTTCCAATGAAACAACTGCTGATGGCTTCACTGATGGGCTCGGCCATTGCTCTGGCAACCTCTGCCATGGCTGCCGACATGGATATGCAAGCACTGGAAAAAGCGGCACGTGCGGAAGGCGCGGTGAATAGTGTGGGTATGCCGGACACCTGGGCCAACTGGAAAGATACCTGGGTTGACCTGGAGAAAATGTACGGCCTCAAGCACATGGATACTGACATGAGCTCGGCCCAGGAAATCGCCAAATTCGCCGCCGAAAAAGACAACGCCACCGCCGACATCGGCGACGTCGGTGCGGCCTTTGGCCCCATCGCTGTGCAGCAAGGTGTTACCCAAGCCTACAAGCCGAGCACCTGGGAACAGATTCCAGCCTGGGCCAAAGACACCGACGGTCACTGGATGCTCGCCTACACCGGCTCCATCGCTTTTATCGTCAACAAGCAACTGGTCAAGGACATCCCGCACTCCTGGGCTGACCTGAAAAAAGGCACCTACAAAGTCTCCGCCGGCGATGTCAGCACCGC
>JAHJXZ010000041.1 GCA_018827205.1 Gammaproteobacteria bacterium
CTGATCGGTGGCGCGGTACGCCGGCCGGTGCGCTTTGTCATGTACTACAAGATTTACAACCTGCCGGTGCTCAACTTTATCTTCCGCACCGCCGGCACTGTTCCGATTGCTGGGCGTAGCGAAGACCTACTGATCTATGACGCGGCGTTCAAGAAAATCGCCGAATACCTGCGCAATGGCGAAGTGGTGTGCATCTTCCCGGAAGGCAAGCTGACCACCGATGGCGAGCTGAATGAGTTCAAGAACGGCATCGAGCGCATCGTCGAAGCTAACCCGGTGCCAGTGATTCCCATGGCGCTGCAGGGCTTGTGGGGCAGCTTTTTCAGCCGTGATCCGCACAAGGGCTTGTTCAAGCGCCTGTGGTCGCGCATCACCCTGGTGGCCGGTACGCCGGTAGCGCCCGAGCTGGTCAAGCGCGAGTTGCTGCAGGCTCAGGTTGCTGAGTTACGAGGTGAGCGGCGTTAAACAGTTGAGATGAAAAAGCCCGCCAATTGGCGGGCTTTTTTGTGCAGTTTGAGTGGCTAGTGGCTGAGTTTTAGCCCGATCAGGCCGCAAACAATCAGTGCCACGCTGGCGATACGCAGCAGCGTTACGGCCTCGCCAAACAGCATGATGCCGGCAATCACCGTGCCCACGGCACCGACACCGGTCCAGATTGCATAGGCGGTGCCCAGGGGCAATTCCTTCATGGCCAGGCCAAGCAATGCCAGGCTGACGATTATCGCAGCAACAGTCAGTAGAGTGGGGAGAGGGCGGGTAAAGCCGTCGGTGTATTTCAGGCCAACAGCCCAGCCTACTTCGAACAGGCCGGCCAGCAGCAGAATGAACCAGGACATACAAACCTCCAAAACCAATAGAGGGGCCGTCCCGTGGTGATCACTCGCAGAGTGGTGAGGTCGTCCTCACGCTGTTCAGTATTTTGCACATTGGCAGAGCTAGGGCAAGCCGCAGAGGACCAGTGGTCTGTTTCTCTGCGGCTCTTCTGCGGCCGTGCAGTGGCTTAGATCCCCTGCGGAATCTCTTCGCCGCCCAAGGCTTCGAACAGCGCCGGGAGGAAGTCCACCAGGGTCAGCATCATCAGGGTGAAGCTGGCGTCCTGCTGGCCGAGGTCGTCGTCGCCGCCGTCCTGTTCGGCCTGATCCTGCAGCAGGTCTTCAAAGCGCAGGCGCTTGACCACCAGTTTGTCGTCGAGCATGAAGGACAGCTTGTCCTGCCAGGCCAGGGACAGTTGCGTGACCTGCTTGCCTGAGCTCATGTGCAGCTGGATTTCGTCGCTGGTCAGGTCTTGGCGCTTGCAGCGCACTACGCCGCCATCTTCATGGGTGTCTCGCAGTTCGCACTCGTCGAGCACGTGGAAATCTGGCGCGGCTTGCTGAACTTTGACCCAGTCGGTGAGGGTGGCGCTGGGTGCGATCTTCACGGTCAGTGGGCGTACCGGCAGCGAGCCCATAGCTTCACGCAAGGTCGATAGCAGGTCTTCGGCGCGCTTGGCGCTGGCCGAGTCGACCAGAATCAGGCCCTGTTTCGGCGCGATTGCGGCGAATGTAGCGGATTTGCGGATAAAGGCGCGTGGCAGGAAGGTCTGCACGATCTCATCCTTGAGCTGATCACGCTCCTTCTTGTAAACCTTGCGCATCTGCTCGGCTTCGATCTCGTCGACTTTTTCCTTCAGTGCATCACGCACCACGCTGCCGGGCAGAATGCGTTCTTCCTTGCGGGCGGCAATCAGCAGGAAATCACCGCTAACGTGCACAAGCGGTGCATCGCCGCCTTTACCGAAGGGTGCGATAAAGCCGTAGGTGCTGAGTTCCTGGCTGGCGCACGAGCGGGCCGGTTTGGCTAAGAGGGCCGTTTCGAGCGCCTCGGCATCAAACGGGATGTCCTGGGTGAGGCGATAGACCAGCAGGTTACGAAACCACATAAGAGGGTGAATCTCCATTAGTTGAGCTGCCAGCAGCGGCAAGTATCACAAGTCGTCAGTACCTGATGCAGGTGCTGCTTCAAGTTGTCAGAAGCCGTATGACCGGTCGTACAACCTGCTCGTTTCATTCGGAGCGCATTATTCCCCCGTAGAGTGCCTGAGGCCAAGTCTGCGCTAAGCCTTTGCTGCATCAATAAAAAATTTTCAAAACAGTGCTTGCCAAGGTGCAGATGGCTCTCTAGAATGCGCCCCACTTCGAGAGTGAAGGGTGATTAGCTCAGCTGGGAGAGCAGCTGCCTTACAAGCAGCGGGTCGGCGGTTCGATCCCGTCATCACCCACCAACTCGCTTTTTGAAGTTACGCGCAGCGGTAGTTCAGTCGGTTAGAATACCGGCCTGTCACGCCGGGGGTCGCGGGTTCGAGTCCCGTCCGCTGCGCCATTTTTTCCTCGCTTCATCCCCTCTGTGACACATCGCAATACCTCGCAAAATCCTTTCTGAATAATCCGCTAAACATCTGAACTTATACGCATTTTCTGCCTCCTAACACGGTAGCCAGTGATCGTAGCAGCCTGCTAAGCTCGCGCTTTCACCCCATTAGCCCTAGGGCGTACCGGACAAGGAACAAGCATGAAACAGCATCGTTTAGCAGCGGCGGTCGCCCTGGTAGGTTTGGTTCTCGCAGGTTGCGATTCGCAAACCAGCGAAATCACCCTGGAAACCCCAGCACAGAAAGCTTCCTACGGTATTGGCCTGAACATGGGCAAAAGCCTGGCTCAGGAAGGCATGGATGACCTGGATTCCAACGCCGTTGCTCAAGGTATCGAAGACGCCATTGGTAAGAAAGAACAGCGCCTGAAAGACGAAGAGCTGATCGAAGCCTTTGCCTTCCTGCAGAAACGTGCCGAAGAGCGCATGGTTACGCTGAACGAAGAATCGGCCAAAGCCGGCAAGAAGTTCCTCGAAGACAACGCCAAGCGTGACGGTGTGACCACCACCGCTTCCGGCCTGCAGTACGAAGTGGTGAAGAAGGCTGACGGCGCTCAGCCGAAAGCCACTGATGTGGTGACTGTTCACTACGAAGGCAAGCTGACCGATGGCAGCGTGTTCGACAGCTCGGTTGAGCGCGGCAGCCCGATTGATCTGCCAGTGAACGGCGTAATCCCAGGTTGGGTTGAAGGCCTGCAGTTGATGCACGTTGGCGAGAAGTACAAACTCTACATTCCAAGCGAGCTGGCTTACGGCGAGCAGAGCCCGACCCCGGCCATTCCAGCCAACTCGGTGCTGGTGTTTGATCTGGAGCTGATTGCGATCAAAGACGCAGCCACTCAAGAGTAATTTCTAGCGTTTCCCGCAGCGCCCCGTCTCGACGGGGCGTTGTCGTTTCTGCTGTTCGCAATCTGCACTTTTCGCTTGACTGGAGGGTCTTAAAAGACGTGTGTAGGGTGTGCGGTGTTACGGTTATGCACATTTCTGAGATTGACCGTGACGGGTTAGGGTAACTCTCTTGAAGAAACCCTTTGCCATTTTTAACTTATTGATTTATATGATTTTTTACTGTGTGGGCAAAAAATGTCCGATCTGTTGCGAGGCCGCATGGGCTGGGCGTTTGCCAGGGTTATCGAGAAACTGTTCACAAGGTTATCCACAGCTTTAGTGGATAACCTTGGCCAGCCCAGCGGGAGCGCGGGGTTGCCGGGAGAGAGCGATGAAAACACCGAAAAATTTCGCGCGTTACCAGTTTTTGGCAAAGCGTTTCCTCAAGATCGGACGGTTACCTGCGCTGCTGTTATCAGTCGCTCGAAAGCGTGAAAAACTCGGTAGTGGCTTTACCGAGTTGGCCGACCAGCTGAAACAGCTGCAGGCGCTTTGCCTGGCTTGGTGGCGCGGCGAATATCGGGCAATCGATTCTCGGGCGTTACTGGCGGTGGTGGCGGCCTTGCTGTACTTCGTTACGCCGCTGGATGCCATACCGGACTGGTTGTTTGGTATTGGTCTGGTCGATGAACTGGCCGTGCTGGCCTGGGTGTTACGTACCTGGCAGGAAGAGCTGGCTGCTTTTCAGCAGTGGCGAGGAGCCCAGGCTCCTGAGGTGCTGCGAGTAGTTGAGCGGCTACCAGAGTTGGATGAGTCGCTAACGCCGCTGCAAGGGCGCGTGGAATAGCCGAGGGCGAATATTCATATCTCGTTGAGCATCTGCTTGATCAGGCCTTGGTCACGCAATTGTTGCAGCGTCTTGTCCAGTAACTCAGCACTGATTGGTAATTGCGGGCTGTAGGTGCAGTGCATGTCGTAGTGTTCGATCACCCAGGGGTTTACCTGCAGCGGTGCATCTGCGCGCTTGGCTAGCTGGAAGTTCAATGAGCGGCGCATATCGATGACCGCGTCCAAGCGTTGTTTGCGCAGTAGGTTCAGCCCGGCGCTGTGGTCGCGTAGATCCTGGCGGATGATCTGCTTACTGGCGAATCCCTTCATCAGCTCATCGCTATACACGTAACCCAGTTGAGTGCCGATGGTCTTGCCGTAGAGTTCATGCAGGCTGTTGATTGGTGCATGCTGACTGTGCAGTAGCAGCACGTCCTCTTCGCTGTAGAGCGGGGCAGACCAGTGGTAGAGCTCGGGTTTGTCTAGCCATTGCGGGTTGCTGTTACAGATCACATGGATACGTCCGCGCTGCATAAATTCATCGATGCGTTTGTTCGGCGTTTCGACGAATGCTGCTTTGAAGCCCAGTTGCTGGCTGGCCAGCTGGCCCAGCTTGTAGATGAAACCACCACGCAATTGCTGTTCGTGCACATCGACATAGGGCATACCGTCAGCCGTGGCAAAACCCCAGCGCAACTCATCTGCGCAGGCCAAACCACTGCAGCCAATCAACAGCATTGTTATCAGTGTGCGCAAAACCTGCCCCCAGCTGCCGCTTGATAACCTGAAGGCAGTATAGATCACGCGCTTTATCGTGCCGGGCTGTTAAGATGACCGCCTGTTCTGGAGTTGCTGAGAGTGATGGAAGTGCTCTGCATGGAGATTTACAGATGAATGTGCAAGTGATCGAGCGCGATGGCCAGCCGGAGTATGCGGTGTTGCCCTGGTCGCAGTATCAAGCCTTGCTGCAGGCCGCCGGGCGTGCGCCTGAGGTTGCCGCCGTGGCTTTGGCTGTTGATGCCTGCAAGCCTGCTCTGAGCCAGCTGACAGCTTTGCGCGAGGCCAAAGGCATGAGTGCCGAACAACTGGCGCGCAATGTCGGTATCAGCCCGCATTATCTGGGCATGATCGAGAGCGGCGAACGCCAGCCGGACGCCGCCATTCAGCGCGCCTTGGCCTGGCATCTTGGTGTCGATGGGTGGGAGGCGCAGCCTTGAGCGTAAGCATCAGTCGGCAACATTGGCAGGCGTTGCTCGGTGAGCTTGAAGATGCCCAGCGCCAACGTCACCTGCTCACGTATCGTGCGCTGATCGAGCGTTTGGCGCTGCCCAGTCCGGCCATGCAGACCCTGGCCGCCGCGTTGGAGCACCTGGCCGCACTGGATGCACGTGCCGAGCGCCCGCTGCGCAGTGCGCTGGTGATCAGCCAGGGCGCCAGTCGCTTGCCGCGCACCGGCTTCTTCGAATGCGTCAGCCGTTTGGGCCGCTTCAGTGGCGCGTCCGATGGTATCGCCGCAGCGTCCTGGCATGCCGCCGAAGTGGCTCGCGTGTTTGAGTTCAGTTACCCGGAAGACGCCTGATGTTCGGCGCACTGCGTGCGCGTATCGGCTACCTGCTGGCGCGTCGTTTGTTCCACTGGGCCTGGCTGGTTAAGCAACCGCAGGCTTGGCGTTGGCTGGAAGGGCAGTTCGCCCGCATGGCCGCTCTGGGTGATACCCAGGCGCAAAGCTTCTATGGGCATATCCTGCTGTTTCGCGGCCAAGGATTAGGGGCGCGCAATGAAGGCCGGCGGTTACTCGGGTTGGCCGCCAAGGCTGGCGATGCCAAGGCTGCCTACCAGCTCGGTGTTCTGAGCCTGTCCGGCGATACCGAGCATGCGGCGGATGCGCCGAAGGCCATTGAGTGGTGGGCGCTGGCCGCACAGGCAGGGCACACAGCTGCTGCCTATCGCCTGGCTGAGTTGTACCGCAGCGGTGCTGAGGGTGTTGCAGTCGATGAGGCGCAGGCTGAGCATTTTTCCGCACTGTCCAATCGCCTTAGCGGCCTCTGATTCAGCCGTTTAACTTACGCCTTCAGGCCGCCGTGTCAGCCTGGGTGTCGATGATATGCAGGCTGTAACCCGGCACCGCCTTGGCGTGACGCTTGGCCTCTGAGGCCATAGCCGCCAGCTGACTGGCATCCAGTAGCGCGCACTGCTCGGGATGCACATGCACCACTCCCAGTGAGAGTGAGAGCAACGCGTATTCCTGGCGCTTGCCGCTGCGATCATGGGCGACAAAGCAGCCCGCATGCAGGTCTTCTTCACGGTAGAAGCGTCGGCACTGGCTCTGGAAGTCTTCCAGCAAGCGATTGAGTCGCGCGCGCCAGTCCTGCGAACCGAGCACCAATAGAAAGTCATCACCGCCAATATGGCCGACAAAGTCCCGCGTCGGATCAACCCGATCGTTCAGGCACTGTGCCAGGCTGAGCAGCACTTCATCGCCTTTGGCGTAGCCGTAGATGTCGTTGAACGGCTTGAAATTGTCGATATCCACATAGCACACCACGGTTTCGCGGCCCTGCTGCAGCAAGCGAGTCAGGCACTGCTGGATCGGCACATTACCTGGCAGCAGGGTCAACGGGTTGGCGTAGCGGGCCTGCTGGATCTTCAGCTCTGTGATCAGCTTGAGCACATCGATAACCCGCCCCAGCCCGGCATAGCAGCCGTCTTCGGTGATGATGAAATCCTCTTCGATACGCTGGCGGGCGCGGCTGGTGAGCAGGCGGCTGACCTGCTGCAGCGACTGGCTGGATTCCACCGCTAGGTAGTCATCACTCATCAGGCGGCTGATTGGTTTTCGAGCGAACAACTCGTTGGCAAAAGGCTTGAACAGAGCCTCAGCGAGCGAGTGACGGTGCACTATGCCGACGGGTTGCTGCTCCTGGTTGAGCACCGCCAGGGAGTTCAGGTTGGCTTGGGCGCGAAACATCTCCAGCACTTCGCTGGTGGGAGTACTCAGGGGCACTGCACGTTGCGGGTTAAGCAGGCCGCGTAGATCGCTGGCCTCTTCGCTGAGCGGGCTGCTGGTTGTGGCATTGGGCAGCAGATTGATGGCGTCACGCGGTGGTTGTTCCTGCGGTCGGCAGAGCAGGTAGCCTTGCAGAAGGTCGACGCCCATCTCGGCGAGCACGGCCAGCTCCTCTGGCAGTTCGATGCCTTCGGCGATCACCTGAGCGCGAGAGGCTTTGGCCATTTTCAGAATCGAGCCGACGAACTCACGCTTGACCGCGTCTTGGTGGATGCCGTCGATAAAGTGTCGATCGATCTTCACGTAATCCGGGCGCAGCTCCGACCACAAGCGTAGGCTCGAATAGCCGGCGCCTAGGTCATCCAGGGCGATGGAAAAGCCCATGGCGCGGTAGTGGTGCAGGGCTGTGTCGAGCAGGGCAAAATCGTCGGTAGGCGATTGCTCGGTCAGCTCAATGACCACCTGACTCGGTGGAATACCCAGGGTTTGCAGCAGTTGCAGGGTACGCCCCGGCTGGTGTTTGGGTTCCATCAGCGAGTCTGGCGAAACGTTGAGAAACAGCTTGCCTTCAAGTTTGAGCTGGCTGAAACGCTGGCAAGCATTCTTGCGGCAGAGCAGTTCCAGCTCACTCAGGCGGCCCGCGCTACGTGCTACAGCAAACAGGTTGATCGGTGAGTGCAGGGCGCTGTTGGATGGGCCGCGGCTGAGAGCTTCGTAGCCGAGAATACGCCGCTCGGAGAGCGAAAAGATTGGTTGAAACAGACTATGCAGGTCGCCATTGGCGAGGATGCTGTCCAACGCGCTGAACTGCTCGGTGACGATCATGGCGGCTCTCTGTGCATAAAAACGGGGACTGGTATGGCTACCAGTCCCCGTATTTCACGACAGTTTGATGACCCTTTGATGACGCTCGCTGTTTTACTGCTTGGCCAGGCGCGTGTTCAGGCCCAAGTAGTCGAGCAGAATGCGCCCGCTTTCGGCGAGGTAGGCATCATCTTCCGGTTTGGTTTTTTCATCTACCGGTAGCGCGTCTTCATCTTCTTCCTTGAGCTTGTTCAGCAGGGTTTCGCCTTTGGCTTTGCGGCGGCTGTTCTCGATGGCCAACTGCTGCCCTTCGATATCCGTCTGCTGGGCGCGGCGCTTGGTTTCATTGAGGCTGACGGTGGTTTCTTTCATCAGCTTCTGTGCCAGTTGCAGGCGTTCACGGGCGAAGGTGAAATCCGCGTTCTGTGCAGTGCGGTTCTCGAAGCGGCTTTGCAGCTCTGCTAGGAACGGCTTGATCGGGTCCAGCTCCGGCTTGATCGCCGGTTTGATGCTGTCCCATGGCAGGGCCTCGGGCAGGGCGCTTTCGCCGATTTCCTTGTTGTCCATGATGTCTGGATAAAGGATGTCGGGAATCACGCCCTGGTGTTGGGTGCTCTGACCCGAGACGCGGTAAAACTTGGCCAGGGTTAGCTTCAGCTCGCCGTGGTTGAGCGGTTGGATGGTCTGCACGGTGCCTTTGCCGAAGGTCTGGCCACCGAGAATCAGCGCGCGGTGGTAGTCCTGCATGGCGCCGGCGAAAATTTCCGAAGCCGATGCCGACAGGCGATTGACCAGCAAGGCGAGCGGGCCCTTGTAGTAGATACCGGTGTTTTCATCGGCCAGTACATCGACACGGCCATCGCTGTTACGCACCAGCACGGTTGGGCCTTGGTCGATAAACAGGCCAGTCAGTTCAGTGGCTTCCTGCAGCGAGCCGCCGCCGTTGTTGCGCAAGTCGATGACGACACCGTCGACTTTTTCCTTCTCCAGTTCGGTGAGCAGGCGTTTAACGTCACGGGTGGTACTTTTGTAGTTCGGATCGCCGGCACGGAAGGCCTTGAAGTCCAAATAGAAGGCCGGAATCTCGATGACCCCAAGCTTGTAGTCGCGGTTGTCGTGCTTGAGATTGAGGATGGATTTCTTCGCGGCTTGCTCTTCCAGCTTGACCGCCTCACGGATGATGGAAACCACTTTGCTGGTTTGATCATTCGGCGCGTTGCTCGCTGGAATTACTTCCAGGCGCACAGTGGAGCCTTTCGGGCCGCGAATCAGCTTGACCACTTCATCCAGGCGCCAGCCGATCACATCGACCATTTCCTTGTTGCCCTGGGCCACACCAATGATCTTGTCGGCGGGGGAGACCTGCTTGCTCTTTTCCGCTGGGCCAGCCGGTACCAGGCGCACAACCTTGACGTGTTCGTTATCGCTTTGCAGCACGGCACCAATGCCTTCGAGCGACAAGCTCATATTAATGTCGAAGTTTTCCGCGTTGTCCGGCGACAGGTAGGTGGTGTGCGGGTCGTAAGACATGGCAAAGGCGTTGATATAGGCCTGGAACACATCTTCGCCGCGGGTCTGCTTGAGGCGCGCGAGCTGGTTGTTGTAGCGCTTGGTCAGCAGCTCCTGAATCGCCTTGGGCTCTTTGCCAGCGATTTTCAGGCGCAACACTTCATCTTTGACGCGCTTGCGCCAGAGGTCGTCCAGCTCGGCCAGATCCTTGACCCAGGGCGCGTTCTCGCGGTCGATCAGCAGACTTTCATCGCTGTTGAGCTCAATCGTGTCGACGCCTTTTTCGAGCATGTTAAGGGCGAACTGCAGGCGGCTCTGCAAACGCTCCAGGTGGCGTTTGTAGATGGCAAAGCCGGGTTGCAGATCGCCGTTTTTCAGCAAGTCGTCAAAGCGCGTACGCCATTGATCGAACTCGGCAATGTCGGAGGCAATAAAGTAGCTGCGCGACGGGTCGAGCATCTTCAGGTAGCCCTGATAGATCTTTTCCGAGCGCTCGTCATTCAGCGGTGGCTTGTTGTAGTGATGGCGCTTCAACAATTCCACGACGTTGAGGCTGGCGATGACCTGCTCGCGGTCAGGCTGCAGGTATTCCCAGGAGTCGACACTGGTTGTTTTCGCCGCGAGCGGTAGGGCGCTCAGGGCAAACGTAAAGGCGAGGGTGACGCTGAGTAAGGATCGCTTCATGCTAATTCGACGTGTGGGCAGTTGATAACGCATATTAGGCCGTCTTTAAGGGCGCCAGGTTCCATCGGCGCAATGCAAAAGCCCGGCGGTCAGCGTCGGGCTCGGTTCAAATGCACTATGGAGGCAGCGTGAAGGCATTGCAAGGCGTTGAAGGCCGTGTGGAATGGGCGCAGCACCCAGCTCCGGCCTGTGATGTAGGGGAAATTCGGATCCGTGTAGCGGCCGCTGGGTTGAATCGTGCTGACTTGTTGCAGCGCGCCGGGCTTTATCCACCTCCGCCTGGCGCCAGTGAGGTGCTTGGGCTGGAGTGCGCCGGTGTAGTCAGTGAAGTGGGCGCTGGTTGTGACTGGAAAGTCGGCGACCGGGTTTGCGCACTGTTGACCGGTGGCGGTATGGCCGAGGAGGTGGTGGTCGATGCGCGGCATGCCTTGCCGGTGCCCGAGGGTATGACGCTGGCCGAAGCGGCGGCGTTACCCGAGGTGTATGCCACGGCCTGGCTTAATCTGTTCCAACTGGCGGCGTTGAAGCCTGGGCAGAAAGTGCTTCTGCATGCTGGCGCCAGCGGCGTTGGTTCGGCGGCCATTCAATTGTGCAGGGCCTTTGGTAGCCCTTGCTGGGTCAGTGTCGGCTCTGCCGAGCGTTTGACGTACTGCGAAAGCCTGGGTGCTCAGGGCGGCGTACTACGCGGTGAGGAGCAGCTGCAGGCACTGCGTGATTTTGCCCCGTTCGATGTGATTCTCGATCCGGTGGGCGGCAGCTACGCCGCGCTTAACCTGGATTTGCTGGCTGTCGATGGCCGTTGGGTAAACATCGGTTTGCTTGGAGGGCGCAATGCTGAACTGGATCTGGCGCTGCTATTGGGCAAGCGTATTGCGTTGATCGGCTCGACCCTGCGCAATCGTGATGAGCAGTTCAAGGCCGATTTGTTACGCGATCTGCAGCAGTTTGTCTGGCCGTTATTTGCCGAAGGGCGGCTCAAACCGCAACTTCAGCAGGCTTATGCGCTCAAAGATGTCAAAGCCGCCTTTGCTGCGTTGGCGAGTAATCAGGTCAATGGCAAGCTGGTGCTGGTGATAGACCCGACATTGGTTTGAGCCGACGTTCGATTGGCTTACTCAATCGGTATGATGGCAGCAATCAATAAGCTTTTTTTGCATAAGGCGCTAAAATGCGCCCTGTAAATTTCTAACCCTCAAAAGGAACCAGAGATGAATCTCATCAACACCCAAGTTCAACCGTTCAAAGCCAACGCTTTCCACAACGGCAAGTTCATCGAAGTGACCGAGCAGTCCCTGAAAGGCCAGTGGTCGGTACTGATCTTTATGCCAGCTGCCTTCACCTTCAACTGCCCGACTGAGATCGAAGACGCTGCCAACAACTACGCCGCGTTCCGCGATGCTGGCACCGAAGTTTACATCGTCACCACCGACACCCATTTCTCCCACAAAGTTTGGCACGAAACTTCGCCAGCTGTAGGCAAGGCTGAGTTCCCGCTGGTTGGTGATCCGACCCACGCTCTGACCCGCGCTTTTGGCGTGCACATCGAAGAAGAAGGCTTGGCCCTGCGTGGCACCTTCCTGATCAACCCAGAAGGCGTGATCAAGACCGTTGAGATTCACTCCAACGAAATCGCTCGTGACGTATCGGAAACCCTGCGCAAGCTGAAAGCTGCCCAGTACACCGCTGCTCACCCAGGCGAAGTGTGCCCAGCTAAGTGGAAAGAAGGCGAGAAGACTCTGGCTCCTTCCCTGGACCTGGTTGGCAAGATCTAAATCTGCCAACACCTTCCCTGGGCTTAGGCTCGGGGAGGGGAGTACTTAGCGCTGTCAGGGTCGAGACCCGACCCTAGTGGTGCCCGATGCCCGGGCGCGATCCGCTCGGGCATTTTATTGCCTGCCATTCCATGGCGGCACCCTGCAGGCCGTCGCTACGCGACGTTAAAAATTGTTCCTGACAATTTTTTATTGCCCAGAATTTTTGTCATTGAGGACTATCCGCCATGTTGGACGCTAACCTGCAAACCCAGTTGAAGGCCTACCTGGAAAAGGTCACCCTGCCGTTCGAGATCGTCGCGTCCCTCGATGACAGTGCGAAATCCCAGGAGCTGCTCGAACTGCTCCAAACCATCGTTGGCCTGACCGACAAGATCACCCTGAAGACCGATGGCAGCGACGCTCGCCGTCCGTCGTTCTCGCTCAACCGCCCCGGTGCGGACATCGGCCTGACCTTCGCCGGCATTCCCATGGGCCACGAGTTCACCTCGCTAGTGCTGGCTTTGCTGCAGGTGGGTGGCCATCCGTCCAAACTTGATGCCGAGACCATTGAGCAGATCAAGAGCATTGAAGGCTCGTTCGAGTTCGAGACCTATTACTCGCTGTCCTGCCAAAACTGCCCGGACGTGGTCCAGGCGCTCAACCTGATGGCTGTGCTCAACCCGAATATCCGCAACGTCTCCATCGACGGCGCACTGTTCCAGGAAGAAGTCGAGCGCCGCCAGGTGATGGCCGTGCCAAGCATCTACCTGAACGGCGAAGTGTTTGCCTCCGGCCGTATGGACGTGAAGGAGATCCTCGCCAAGATCGACACCGGCTCCGCCAACCGCGACGCCGAGAAGATGAGCGCCAAGCAAGCTTTTGATGTGCTGGTGATCGGTGGTGGCCCGGCCGGTGCCGCCGCTGCGATTTACGCTGCGCGCAAGGGTATTCGTACCGCAATTGCTGCCGAGCGCTTCGGCGGTCAGGTGCTCGATACCATGTCCATCGAGAACTTCATTTCGGTGAAGGAAACCGAAGGGCCGAAGCTGGTTCGCGCCCTGGAAGAGCATGTGCGTGAATACGAAGTCGACATCATGAACCTGCAGCGTGCCAATGCTTTGGTGCCCGCGACTAGCGAAGGCGGCTTGCATGAGGTGAAGTTCGAGAATGGCGCGAGCCTCAAGGCCAAGACCCTGATCCTCTCCACCGGTGCCCGCTGGCGCGAAATGGGCGTGCCTGGCGAACAGGAGTACAAGGCCAAAGGCGTGTGCTTCTGCCCGCATTGCGATGGCCCGCTGTTTAAAGGCAAGCGCGTTGCGGTAATCGGTGGCGGTAACTCCGGCGTTGAAGCCGCGATTGATCTCGCTGGAATCGTCGCCCACGTGACCCTGCTGGAATTCGCCGACACCCTGCGTGCCGATGCGGTGCTGCAGAAAAAGCTCTACAGCCTGCCGAACGTCACCGTAATCAAGAGCGCGCAGACCACAGAAGTCAAAGGTGATGGGCAGAAGGTCAATGCGCTGATCTACAAGGACCGTACCACCGAAGAGCTGCACAGCGTCGAACTGGAAGGCATCTTCGTGCAGATCGGCCTGTTGCCTAACACTGACTGGCTGAAGGGCAGCGTTGAGCTGTCGCGTTTCGGTGAAATCATCGTCGACGCCAAGGGTGCCACCAATATCCCTGGTGTGTTTGCCGCCGGTGACGTGACAACCGTGCCATACAAGCAGATCGTGATTGCCATGGGTGAGGGCGCAAAGGCATCCCTGAGCGCCTTCGATCATCTGATCCGCAGCTAACCAGCTAGAAGCTCTAAGTCGCACAAGAGCGGACAACCTGCACCGGTTGTCCGCTTTTTTGTGCGCTGCGATCAGGCGGTTAACAGTGGTTTCCTGCGGCGTTGAGGCCTGGAACGCCTGCGCAATAGCTGTCGATAGTTTTTATTATGAGCGACATATAATATTTATATTATGTACGTAATATGAATTGACGCACTATACCTCCAGACAGCCTCACTACCCCCGCACACCCAGGAGACGCACCATGAGCACGCATAACGAGAAAGGCACTGCATTGATCACCGGCGCTTCGTCAGGCATTGGCGCCACCTACGCCGAGCGCCTGGCGCAGCGCGGTTACGACCTGCTACTGGTCGCCCGCGATCTGCCGCGCCTGCAAGCGCTGTCTGCACGTTTGACTGAGCAGTACGGGGTAAAGGTAGAGGCGCTCAAGGCCGACCTCACAGACAAAACTGATCTGCAGGCTGTTACCCAGCGCCTGCGCACTGACAAGGCCATCAGCACACTGGTCAACAACGCCGGTATGGCCATGAACGGTCAACTGGCCGATGCCGATCTCGACACTGTGGACCGGATGATTCTGCTCAACGTGGTTTCGCTGACTCACCTGTCCACCGCCGCCGCCGCCAACTTCACCGCCGCCGGGCGCGGGGCAATCATCAATATCGCCTCGGTAGTGGCCCTGGCACCGGAGTTGTTCAATGCCGTCTACAGCGCAACCAAAGCCTATGTGCTGAGCCTAACCCAGACCCTCAACGGTGAAGTGAAGGCGCAAGGCTTGCATATCCAGGCCGTATTACCCGGTATTACCCGCACCGAGATCTGGGAGCGTAGCGGTATGGATGATTCGGCCCTGCCGGCGAGCATGATCATGGAGGTTGGCGAAATGGTCGATGCAGCGCTGGCCGGTTTCGACCAAGGCGAGCTGATCACTATTCCATCGCTGCCTGATGCGGCTGATTGGCAGGCCTTTACCGATGCCCGCGGCAAGCTGGCGCCGAACCTGTCGCACAGCAGCGCGGCAGCTCGTTACAAGTAAGTCGCTGGTCGTAACAAGAAAAGCCCTGGCTGGAGACAGTCAGGGCTTTTGCTGTGGGGCACTGATTTTCTACAGTCAGGCGGTTTGCGCCGCGTCGCCGGTGTTCTGTTCGATCAGCAGGCGGCGGGTGGTTTTCAGCAAGCGGTCAGACAGTTCCGGGTCGCTGACGCTGCGTGACAGCAGCAGGGCGCCGACCATGGCGCTAAGAATCAGCACGCTCTGTTCATCGGCGTGCTCAACGCTAAGGCCGGCTTCGATGGTTTGCAGGCGGTCGCGGATCAGCTCATCGGTCACCGGGCTGGGGGCGCCGCGCTGGCCCAGTTCGGCGGACATGGTCGGCAGCGGGCAGCCATCGCCCGGGTTGGCGCGGTGGGCGGACGACAGGTAGCCGCTGATCAGGCGGGTCAGCGGTTTATCGCTGTTGGCCATCTCGTTGGTGACCGCCGTCAGCTTGTCAGCGCTGTGGCGCAAGGCGGTTTCCACCAGTTCATCTTTCGATTTGAAGTGGGCGTAGAAACCGCCATGGGTCAGGCCGAGGGTTTTCATCAGCGGCTGCAGGCCGGTGGCGCCAACGCCGTCGCGGCGGAACAGGCGCGCGGCCTCTTCGATGATGCGCTGATGGGTCTGGGCTTTGTGGTCTTCGGAATATCGCATGGAGTACCTGGCCGCTGGTTTCAGATGTTGCCTGCCATCTTACTCGCTTCGCCCCGGTGTTTCAGTGCCGGGTGTAGGCGATGTCCCAGGCATGCTGAGAATCAGGCAGGTGGTTGAGCCGACGGCGTACAGGCGGTCGTCGACATCGTAAATGCGCCCTTCGGCCAGCGCGGTGGTGCGGCCGATATGCACGATGCGGCCTTCGGCGCGGATCGGCCCGACCTTGGTGCTGAGGGCGCGGATGTAGCTGATGCGCAGATCGGTGGTGGTGTAACCCTGGCCACGCTGCAATTGGGTGTGGATGGCGCAGCCCATGCAGGAGTCGAGCAGGGTGGCCGCATAACCGCCGTGCACGCTGCCCAGCGGGTTGTAGTGGCGAGCATCGGGCGTGCCCTGGAAGACGAAGCGCCCGGATGACCATTCCAGCGGGACAAAATCCAGCAGATGGCCGATGGGCGGCGAGGGCAGTTCACCGCGGCTTATGCCGTCAAAGAATTCCTGCGGCAGCAGTTCGCTGACCTGCGCCAGGCTCATGCTGCCGGGTGCGCCAAGGTTGGAGCGCATGGCCTGTTCGGCGGCGAGCCATTCGGCCAGTTTTTCTTCGCGTGATGGGATGCTCATGGATCAGGCCTCGTCGGTTAGTGGCTTTAAAATTACAAGCGTAATTTAATTATTTATATTATGGTTGAAATATTAGTGTTCGGCGAGCCACGCCAGCCCGTGATTACAGGACCCACGCCCATGCCTCCCTATCCCTTGCCGTCGCGCAGCCTGCTGCTGATTCTGGTGGCCCTGACCGCCCTTGGAGAGATTTCCACCCAGCTGATCATCCCCAGCCTGGGCGTTATCGAGCTGATCATGAACGCGCGCCCCGGCAGCAGCCTGTTGGCTTTATCGGCCTTCGTCGCAGCCTTTGGGCTTGGTCAGTTGTTGCTCGGCCCGCTGTCGGATCGCATTGGCCGGCGCCCGGTGCTGGTCGCCGGGCTGTTGGTCTATCTGCTCGCCACGTCATGGATGCTGCTGGCCAGCAGCATGGGCGAGTTTATTGCCGCCCGCGTACTGCAAGGGCTTGGGGCGTGCGCTGCATTAGTGCTGGCGCGGGCCATCGTCCGCGATGTATGGCAGACGCAGGCGGGGCCTGCATTGGCGCTGACGGTGATTGGCATGCTCTGCGCCATCGTCCTGTCGCCGATGCTGGGCGGCGTGCTGACGCTGTATGGCGGTTGGCGCGCTCCGATTGCCTTGGCACTGCTGATCGGTGTTGCCATCGTTTGCGCGGTAACCGTCTTGTACCGCGAGAGCAATCAGCAACTCGACCCGCAAGCCGGGCAGTTGAGCCGTTTGGCGGGTAACTATGCCGATCTGCTGCGCGGCGCTTCGTTCCGCGCGCTGGCTCTGACGTTGGCCTGCACCTATGGCGCAATGTTCGCGGTGATTGCAGGCTCTTCCTCCGTGTATATCGGCCTGCTCGGGCTGAGCCCCGCGCAATACGGCATCACCTTCGCGGCAATTGTTTCGGCGCTGATCGCCGGCGCGTTGTTCACCCAGCGACGCATCCTGCAACTGGGCCCCGAGAAGATCGTCAGCATAGGCGCGGCGCTGGTAGCGATCGGCGCGCTGACCACGCTGGCGATCTATCTGCTGTTTGGTTTGTCGCTGCTTGGCCTGTCGTTGCCCCAAGTATTGGTCACCCTGGGTGGTGGCATGTTACTGCCGGCATCGGTGGCTGGCGCGGTGATTCCCAATGCCCACCGCGCAGGTCTGGCTGCTGGTTTTATGGGCTTTGCGCAAATGGCCGGCGCCACCTGCAGCGGCGTCTTGCTCAGCCTGCTGGCGGATGGCTCGGCTTGGCCTATGGTGTTGCTGAATACTTTTTTTGCCGTTGCGGCGTTCTGCGCCTTCCACCTGCTGCGCCCACGGCATGCAGCTAACGCGGCGCTGGTTCGCTAAACCCTAGGAGCAACTTCATGAGCAACTATGACGTGCTGATCATCGGTGGCGGCCCCGGTGGCTACAACGCGGCCATTCGCGCCGGCCAGTTGGGCCTTAAGGTCGCTTGTATCGAAGGTCGTGAGACGCTGGGCGGCACCTGCCTGAATGTTGGCTGCATGCCGTCGAAGGCCTTGCTGCATGCTTCGGAGTTGTACGAGGCGGCGACCAGCGGCGAGCTGAATAACCTTGGCATCGAGGTCACGCCGAGGCTCAATCTGGCTCAGATGATGAAGCAGAAAGACGAGAGCGTAACGGCCCTGACCAAGGGCATCGAGTTTCTGTTTCGCAAGAATAAGGTCGAGTGGATCAAAGGCTGGGGTCGTTTGAATGGGCCGGGTAAGGTCACGGTGACCCTGGCCGATGGCAGCGTACGCGAGCTGCAGGCCAAGGACATCGTGATCGCCACCGGCTCGGAACCGACGCCACTGCCTGGAGTGACGATTGATAATAAGCGCATCCTCGACTCAACCGGTGCGCTGGCTCTGCCCACGGTGCCCAAGCATCTGGTGGTGATCGGTGCCGGTGTGATCGGCCTGGAACTGGGTTCGGTGTGGCGGCGTTTGGGCAGCGAAGTGACGGTGGTGGAGTACCTCGACCGTATTTGCCCCGGCCTGGATGATGACACCGCGAAAGCCCTGCAGCGCACCCTGAGTAAGCAAGGCATGAGTTTCAAACTGGCAACCAAGGTCAGCGCTGCCAAGGCCACAGCCAAAGGCGTCAGCCTCGATTTGCAACCCGCCGCTGGGGGCGAAACCGAGCAGCTGCAAGCGGATTATGTGCTGGTCGCCATTGGTCGTCGTCCCTATACCGCCGGACTGGGGCTGGAGACTGTCGGCCTGGCCACCGACAAGCGCGGCATGTTGGAAAATCAACAGCACCGCAGCAGCGTGCCGGGTATCTGGATTATCGGTGATGTGACCTCCGGCCCGATGCTTGCGCACAAGGCCGAAGATGAAGCCATCGCCTGTATCGAGCGTATCGCCGGGCATGCTGCGGAGGTCAATTACGAGGCGATTCCCGGGGTGATCTACACCAAGCCGGAAGTTGCCACCGTGGGCAAGACTGAGGAACAGCTGAAGGCCGAAGGGCGCGCCTACAAGGTCGGTAAGTTTCCTTTCACCGCCAACAGCCGGGCGAAGATCAACCATGAGGCCGAAGGCTTCGTCAAAGTGCTGGCCGATGAGCGCACCGACCAGATTCTTGGCGTGCATATCATCGGCCCCAGCGCTGGCGAACTGATCGGCGAGTACTGCGTGGCCCTGGAGTTCAGCGCTTCGGCTGAGGACATTGCGCTGATCTGCCATCCGCACCCAACCCGCTCGGAAGCGCTACGCCAGGCGGCGATGAATGTGCATGGTTGGGCCATGCAGGCTTAAGCGCCAAAGCGCTGCAACTGCATTTCCTGCAACCGGCTTAGGCTGCGGCGAAAGGCGAAGCTCAGGAAACCCTCGGTATAGAGTTCGGCGAGCGGCACTTGGGCTTCGAGGTACAGCGGCACCTTGCGGTCGTAGCACTCATCGACCAGGGCGATAAAGCGCCGTACGCTGTCATCCTTGACTGACAGGGCAGGTACTTGCCGATCACCGGCCTGCACACGCTCAACCGCATCTTCGGTGCCTCGGGCGATCTTCGCTGCGCGTTGTGGGCTGCTCAGGTTCGGCACCTCGCTAAGCAGAATGGCCTGGAAACGGTCGCACAGGGCGATAAAGTCCGGCGCGGCCAGGGGCTGTTCGCACAAATCGGCAAAACGGCACCAGAGCACTCCATCGCAGTGACGCAGGGCCTGCACGCTGCGGTTCCCAAGGGTTAGGGGCTGATCACTGCTGGGTTTGCCTGCGGCCAACTGGCTAAAAGTCCGGCTCAATACGCTGGGCAGCCCAGGCGTGGCGACCCAGTAACGAGTATGCGCGGTGCCTGGGTGGAGGCGATGGTCTTCCTCACCGTTGATGCTCACCACCTGCATATGCCGTTGCAGGGCAGCTACCGCAGGCAGAAAGCGCTCGCGGTTAAAACCCTCGGCATACAGCAATTCTGGCGGCTGGTTGGAGGTGGCGACCAGCACCATGCCCTGCTCGAACATCACCTGGAACAGACGGCCGAGAATGATCGCGTCGCCAATATCGCTGACAAATAGTTCGTCGAAGCACAGCACGCGTACTTCATTGCTTAGCTCCACGGCCAGCGCCTGCAGAGGGTCCGGCGTACCCGTGAGCTGAAACAGGCGCATATGCACCCAGCGCATAAAGTGGTGAAAATGCTGGCGCCGTGCCGGGACCTTCAAGGCTTTGTAAAAGCTGTCCATCAGCCAGGTCTTGCCACGGCCAACCGGCCCCCACAGATACACCCCGTTGATCGGATGCGCCGGTGTGGCCTGGTGCAAGGCCTGATGACAATCGTGCAACGCCTGGGCAGCCTGCCACTGCGCCGGGTCGGACTTAAAACCGTCGCGGTCGATAGCCTGTTGGTAGGCTGCGAGCGGAGAGCTGCAATCCATCAACGCGCTCCGATGCGCTTGTGCATGCAGGCCGCGCTGGCGGGCCAGAGGTTAGAAAACTCTGCTGTTTGGCGAATTGCCTCAGGCACGTCAGCCCGATCAAGCAAGCTGTAGCCATGGCGGGTAAAGAACGCTTCTGCGGTATTGGTCAGCAGGTACAGCTCACGTACGCCCAGTTGCTGTGCATAGGCTTCGATCTCGGCGACCAGTGCGCCGCCATAACCCTTGCCGCGCGTAATTGGGCTGACCACCAGTGAGCGCAGCAGCGCTACCTCATCGTATGGTTGTAGGCCAATCAGCGCTTCAAGTGCGTGCTCCGGGCCGCTGGCGATAAAGTGGGCGAAGTGCTCAGCCTCAAGATCAGCAGTCGGCAATCCGGCAGCTGCCAGCAGCGTTTTGGCGGACTCAGTCGGTGGGTTATGGTAAAAGTTCATGGGCGTCCATCTGGGCGAAACAATCGGATCAGCACAGCGCTGGCACTTTACCCGAGCGCATAGCAAAAGACCCACAGGTGTGGGTCTTTTGCATTCAACCGAGCGCTATCAGCGCCAGTTGAGAATCGGCCAGCCGGCCTGCTGCGCGTGCGCAAGCAGCGTGGGGTCGGGGTTGACCACATAGGGTTTGTCGACCACCTGTAGTAGCGGCAGGTCGTTGCGTGAGTCGGAGTAGAAGTAGGCGCCATCGAGCACTTCGCCTTGTTCCTGCAGCCAATCACGCAGGCGGCTGACCTTGCCTTCGCGGTAGGTCATGACGCCCTGAGTACGGCCGCTGTAGTGGCCATGTTGAACTTCCAGATCGATGGCCAGCACTTCCTCGATCTTTAAACGTGCGGCAACGGCGCTGACCAGGAAATGCGCTGAGGCGGAAATCACCAGTACCCGGTCACCGGCGGCGCGGTGGTTGGCCAGGCAACGGGTGGCGTCGCTGTAGAAAATCGGCTCGATCACGTCTTCGACAAAGGGCTCGACCACATGGGCGACTTCTTCCGGCGTGCGACCCACCAGTGGCGACAGGGTGAAGGCCATATAGTCCTCCATGGCCAGCTCGCCGGCAGCGTATTGGCGCATCAGCTCCTGTTCATGGGCGATAAAACTGTCGGCGTCGGCCCAACCGAGTTTGACCATTTCCTGGGTCCATAGGCTGGCGCAGTCGCCGCCGATCAGGGTTTCGTCCAGGTCGAAAATTGCCAGGGCCATCAGGCCACCTCACAAATAGCGTTGTCTTCAATGTTCAGGTTGATGTGCTGGCCACGGGCGTGCAGGTCAGCGGGGGAGCGATTGAGTACATCCACCAGCAGTTCAACGCCACGGGCTTCGACGCTGTAACGGATTACGTTGCCGAGCAGGCGGTGGCTGCGAATGTGTCCTTCGATGCTGCCTTGTGCGCCGATCTGGATAGCCTCCGGGCGAATCGCCACGCGGCTATGGATCGGCCGCAGCAACAGGCGGCTGGCGGCATCGGCGTCGAGCAGGTTGTAGTTGCCGATAAAACCGGCGGCAAAGGCATCGGCCGGCGCGGTGTAGAGGGTTTCGGCGTCGCCGCTCTGGACGATCTTGCCGCCGTTCATCAGGAAGATGCGGTCGCTCATGACCAGCGCTTCTTCCTGGTCATGGGTGACGAAGATGGTGGTCAGGCCCAGCTCCTGCTGGATGTTGCGGATCTGCTCACGCAGGTGCTTGCGGATACGTGCGTCCAGCGCTGACAGCGGCTCATCCAGCAGCAGCAGGCGCGGGCGGGTGACCAGCGAGCGTGCCAGGGCGACACGTTGGCACTGACCACCTGAGAGCTGCGGTGGGTAGCGGTTGGCAAAGTCATTCAGCTCGACCAGTTCAAGTACCTCCTTGACCCGTTGCTCAGCCTCACTGCCTTTGACCTTCTGCATGCGCAAGCCAAAGGCGACGTTTTGCTGCACGGTCATGTTGGGGAACAGCGCGTAGCTCTGGAACACCATGCCGATGCCACGCTTTTGCGGGGCAACGGGTACCAGGTCTTCACCGTCGAGGAGAATCTGCCCGCCATTGACCCCGGTTAATCCGGCGACGCAGCGCAGCAGGGTGGATTTGCCGCAGCCAGATGGGCCGAGCAGGGTGATGAATTCGCCCTTGGCAATTTCGCAATTGATATCGCTGAAAATCGAGGTGGCGCCGTAGCTTTTATGCAGGCCTTGAATACTCAGATAACTCATGACTTGTCCTTATTCAGGCGGTTGGCCGCCCAGGTCATCAGCAGCACGAACATAAAGTAGGAGATCACCAGGGCGCTGGTGAAATGACCACTGTCGTTACGCATGTTGTAGAGGTACACCTGCAGGGTCTCAAAGCGGCTACCGACCAACAGGTTGGCAAACACGAACTCACCAAACAGGAAGCTGAAGGAGAGGAAAATCGAAACCATCAGGCCCTTGCGCAGGTTGGGCAGCACCACCATAAAGGCCGCGCGCCACGTGCTGGCACCCAGCAAATGGGCGGCGTCCATCAGGTCGCGCAGGTTGATCGCTTGCAGGTTGTTGCTGATCGCGCGGTACATAAACGGCAGGGCGATGGTGAAGTAACAACCAATCAGGATCCACGGCGTGCCTAGGATCGGCAGCGGGCCACCGGCAAACAGCTGCATCAGGCCCACTGACGAGACCACCGGCGGAATGGCGAACGGCAGCAAAATCAGCACATTCATCACCGCGTCGAGCTTGGGGAAGTGATAACTGACCACGAACAGCAGCGGCAGTATCAATACCAACGACAAGGCCAGTGCGGCAAAGCACACCAGCAAAGAGCGGCCGAAGGCAGACAGAAAGCGCGCATCGGTCCACAGCGCCACGTACCACTTGAAGGTCAACCCGCTGGGCAGAATGGTCGCCGACCAGCTGGTGGCCAATGAGTAGATCAGGGTGCCCAGCAGCGGCATAAGCAGAATCAGCATCAAGGTGTAGACCACCAGCTGATGGAACAGCGGGGAGCGTTTTTCAGCGTGGGACATGGTAGCTCCGGCGCAACAGCCATTGGTGAACGATGGTGATCAGGGTCATCAGGCCGACCAGAATTATTGCCAGGGCACTGGCCATATTTGGGTCGAGGAAGATGTCACCGGAGACCATGGCGGCAATACGGATCGGCAGAATATTGAAGTTGCCGGTGGTCAGCGCATACACCGTGGCGTAAGCGCCCAAGGCGTTGGCCAGCAGAATAACGAAGGTGCCGAGCAGTGCTGGGGTCAGCACGGGGATGCCGATATGCCGCCAGAACTGCCAGTTGCTCGCGCCAAGTAACTCAGCAGACTCGCGCCAGTCTTCACGCAGGGCATCGAAGGCCGGATACAGCAGCAACACACCCAGGGGAATCTGGAAGTAGGTGTAGAGCACGATCAAGCCGGTCTTGGAGTAGAGGTTGAAGTCCTCAATGATCCCCGCCTGCTTGAGCAGAATGGTCAGCGCGCCGTTGAAGCCCAGCAGAATGACAAAGGCAAACGCCAGCGGTACGCCAGAGAAGTTGCTGGTCATGTTGGAAAACGCCATGACGAAGTCGCGCAACTTGCTGTCGACCTGGCGCAGCGAGTAGCTACCGAGGATGGCGATACTGATGCCAATCAAACTCGACCAGAACGCCACCTCCAAACTGTGGCGCATGGCCTGGCGATAGAAGGGTGAGGAAAAGGCTTCGCTGAAGTTGCCCAGGCTCCAGCCCTCGCTGGTGTGCAAGCTATTGCTGGCAACCCAGAGTAACGGGGCGATTTGAAAAGCAATAAAGAACAGGGCAAAGGGCAGCAGGCAGAGCAAGGCCAGCCATTTGCCACGCAGGGCAGGTATCACGATAAAAGCTCCCGGCACACAGGTTTGTCGTGGGCTACGCCGAGCAGCTCACAGACCGTACCGCACAACTCCAGCTGTTTGGGTTGGGCGTTGGGGTCAAGGCTGAACGCGCTGCCGAGTACCAGCAGCGGCACTTCACGCTCTTCCGGCAGCAGGCCGTTGTGCGAGCGGTCGTTGTTCATACCATGGTCGGCAGTCACCAGAATCTGATAACCCGCATCCAGCCACGGCTGAATGTATTCGGCCAAGTGCACATCGGCCATACGTGCGCTGTTGCGGTATTGCGCGCTGTCGAGGCCATGCTTGTGGCCGGCATCGTCGATATTCATCGGGTGCACCAGCAGCAAATTGGGCGCATGGCGCTGACGCAGGCTGTCGGCATCGGCGAACAGGTGCGAGTCGGGGTAGTGGTCGACGTAGTAAAAGTGGCCGTATTGGATAGGCAGCGCCGCATCGCTGGTATGGCGATCACGGGCGGCCTGGAAAGGGGAACGGTTATACAGCTCGCTGACCCAGTGATAGGCCGCTGCTGCAGTAACCAGTCCAGCGTCACGGGCGTAGTGGAACATGCTGCGCTGGGTCGACAGGCGCGATACAGCGTTATTGACGATGCCGCTATCGATGGGCGCAACACCGGTCAGAATCGCTTCATACAGCGGGCGTGACAGGGCCGGGAGTTCACAGTCGAGCTTGTACAGCGCGGCGCGTCCGGCTTGGCAGTAAGCCTGCAGATGCCCCAGCGCATGCTGAGCCACCTGATAGCTCAGGCCATCCAGAACCACGAGGATGACGTTGTGCGACATGATTTAAAGCCTTAGCAACCGAATCGGCCCCGGCGTATGCCGGGGCCAGATTGCGTTAGTTCATATTGATGATGACGTGCTCTTGCCACAGACGCGGCAGAGCTTTGGAGGTGGCTTCCCAGACGGCAGCATCCTTGATCGGCTGGACCTTGGCATATTGCGCCTGCGGCAGCAGCTTGGCTTGCACGTCGGCTGGAAGGGTCAGGTGTTCAGCACGAATCGGGCGGGCATTACCTTTGGCCAGGTTGATCTGGCCAGCGTCGCTCAGGATGTACTCACGCGCCAGTTTGGCGGCGTTGGGGTTTTTTGCCCACTTGTTGATGATGGTGCTGTAGCCAGAAATAACCGAACCGTCGGACGGGATCAGCACTTCGAAGCGCTCTGGGTCAATCTGGTCGCGGTAGGACAGGCCGTTGAAGTCCCACACCACGCCGACTTCCACTTCACCTTTTTCCAGGGTCTGGATAGTTGGGTTGGCCAGCGACAGACGGCCCTGCTTGGCCAGCTCACCGTAGAACTCCAGTGCTGGTTTGACGTTGCTTTCATCACCACCCATGGCGATGGCGGCGGCCAGGACACCGTTAACTGCTTGTGCGGCGGTGCTGACATCGCCGGCGGAGACTTTGTAGGTGCCTTTTTTCAGGTCAGCCCAGGAGTGCGGGATGTCCTTGACCAGTTGCTTGTTGACGATAAAAGCGATGGAGCCGGTGTAGGC
>JAHJXZ010000042.1 GCA_018827205.1 Gammaproteobacteria bacterium
CTGCTACTCGACCTGATCGTCACCCTGTCGCGCTGGAGCCGCAGTCACCTCTACGATATTTCCCTGGCGATCATGGCCACCCTGCTGGTGCTGTTCGGCCCCGGCATCAATGCCTGGGTGCAGCGCAACACCAGCAGCATGAACTTCATCTTCCGCACGCTGATCTTCGTCCTGCTCTGCGCCGTCGGCTACGGCCTGCTAATCGTCTTTGCCACCCCATACCTGGCCAAGGGCCTAGGCTTCTTCAACAACTTCACCCTGGCCCCAGTGCTGATCCTGGTGTTCTTTATCATCGGCATTCTTGCAGACCGTAACTGAACAAGTTGTAGACATAAAAAAGCCGCCCTACAGGCGGCTTTTTCAGTTCAACTTAAGGTCAGTTACCTTCGCGGCGCAGCGCCTGCGGGGTGAAGTCACGAGGACCCAACTTGGCGTTGAAGTTGTACATTGGCTCGTTGTTATCCAGGCCATCGACAAAGTAACGCTTGCCCTTGAAGTCGTAGATGGTCTCCAAGGTGCTGCCAAACATCGGCACGTCGTAATAGCTGATCGGGTGGCTTTCCTGCACACCGCTCAGCTCGCCGCTCTTGTCGTAGAGGTCAGCGGCAAGGATCTGCCAACTGTCCTCGTCGATATAGAAACGACGTTTGGCATATGGATGGCTAAAGCCTTTACGCAGCTCGGCCTCAACCACCCATACACGGTGCAGTTCATAGCGCAGCAGCTCCGGATTGACGGTGTTGCTACGCAGGATATTGTCGTAAGGGATGCCCTTCTGATGCACGGCATAGCTGTTGTATGGCACCAGCATTTCCTGCTTGCCTACAAGCGTCCACTCGTAACGATCCGGCGCGCCATTGTAAGAATCGACCACGTCTGCAGTGGCCATGCCGTTGGTGTCTGGTTGCAGGGTGTCATAGGCCAGCATCGGCAAGCGGCGCACGCGGCGCTCGCCACGGTTGAAGCGCCAGGCTTTACGGATTGCCAGTACCTGGTCGAGGGTTTCCTGCACCACCAGCGCTGAACCGGCGAGCTTGGCCGGCGCGACCACCTTGTACTTGTAGTAGAACAGGGTGTTGTCCAAGTCCTGCGGGCTGACGCCTTCACGACCGTAGAGGAAGTAAATATCGCGTTCCAATTTGAGCAGGTTGTAAGCACCGTTGCTCAGCACTGCAGCCTGGTTGGTAACAAAGCTAATCTGATCACCACGGTAACGCATGATGTGGTTCCAGATAACTTCCTGACCGGTTGTCGGCAGCGGGAAGGGAATACCGGCTGCCGCACCGGCGACACCATTACCGCCGGAAATCAGTTCGGCAGTCTGCGCATTGAAGCGCGTAGCGTCATAGATACGCTGCGGCGCGGCCGCGCTGCGCCGGGTCGGGAATACCCGCAGAAAGTAATCCGGGTTCTTTTCCAGCAATGCCTTAAGGCCGGCCGGCAGCTGCGCCTGGTACTGCGCCAGATTCTGGCTGTTGATCTGATACAGCGGCGCATCGGCGCTGTAGGGGTCTGGGTGGTGCATGCCCGGCTGGTAGTTGGCCGGCGGCTGCGCCAGGCCACCGTCCCAGGCGGGGATGGTGCCAGCGGCATTACCCGCGCGCTCACCGCCAAGCGGCGTTAGGTCCTGACCCAGGCGTGCTGCCTGGGTACTGTCGACTTTGGCCTGTGCCTGTAACGCGCACGTAGCCAGCAGCAGAATTGAAAGCGTTCTCAACACAGCGATCTCCTCGCAGCCTGGCCAAAGGCAGGGCTGCTGTTTTTATGACCGGGGCAGTGCTGCCCGGGTTTATGTGCCGTCTTGGTGAGGAGCCGTCCTGGCGGGCGTCGGATTATTCCGATCTTGTGCAATCGTCCTTGTGCTTATGGTCTTGCTGCGCCGATACCTCAGCGCGTGGATCAATCAATCGATGCGCTGGAACTTAAGGTCCCACACGCCATGCCCCAGTCGCTCGCCGCGGCGCTCGAACTTGGTCGTTGGGCGCTCCGTCGGGCGCGGTACGTATTGGCCATCTTCGGCCTGATTCTGGTAGCCAGGCGCAACACTCATCACTTCCAACATGTACTCGGCGTAGGGCTGCCAATCGGTGGCCATGTGCAACACACCACCTACCTTGAGCTTCTGCCGTACCAGCTCGGCAAACGCCGGTTGTACGATGCGCCGCTTGTTATGTTTAGCCTTGTGCCACGGGTCAGGAAAGAATAGCAGCACCCGATCCAGGCTAGCGTCGGCCACACAGGTGCGCAGTACGTCCATCGCATCGCAGCTGTAGACGCGCATATTGCTGAGGTTCTGCGTCATCAGGCCGTTGAGCAGTGCACCAACACCCGGGCGGTGTACTTCTACCCCGATAAAGTCCTGCTCGGGCGAAGCAGCGGCCATTTCCAGGGTGGAATGGCCCATGCCGAAGCCGATTTCGAAGGTGCGCGGCGCAGTGCGACCGAACACCTGATCGAAATCGCGCAGACCATCCTCCAACTGTAGGCCGAACTTCGGCCAGCCCTGATCGAGACCACGTTGCTGGCCTTCGGTCATGCGTCCAGCACGCATCACGAAACTCTTGATCGCGCGGTGCTTGGAAGTGTCTTCAGCAGGCTCAGGTTGTTGCTGTAATTCAGTCATGCTGTGCTCGTTACTTAATCAGGCCATCCAGCGGCGATGAGGCGCTGGCATAAAGTTTTTTCGGCATGCGCCCAGCCAGGTAGGCCATGCGCCCGGCGATAATCGCGTGCTTCATCGCCTCGCCCATCAGAATCGGATTCTGCGCATGGGCAATCGCGCTGTTCATCAGCACCGCCTCGCAGCCCAGTTCCATGGCAATGGTGGCATCGGACGCAGTGCCCACGCCGGCATCAACCAATACGGGAACGGTAGCTTCTTCGAGGATGATGCGCAGGTTGTACGGATTACAGATGCCCAGGCCGGTGCCGATCAGACCTGCCAGCGGCATCACCGCAATACAGCCCATGGCCGCCAGTTCGCGGGCGATGATCGGGTCATCGCTGGTGTACACCATCACGTCGAAACCATCCTTGACCAGCACTTCGGCGGCCTTGAGGGTTTCGATCACATTGGGGAACAGGGTCTTCTGGTCAGCCAGCACTTCCAGCTTGACCAGCTTGTGGCCGTCGAGCAGCTCGCGAGCCAAACGGCAGGTACGCACCGCCTCAACGGCGTCATAGCAACCGGCGGTATTCGGCAGGATGGTGTAGCGCTCGGGGCTGATCACATCCAGCAGGTTCGGCTCACCCGGGTTCTGCCCGATATTGGTCCGGCGCACCGCCACGGTGACAATCTCGGCACCCGAGGCCTCAATGGCCAGGCGGGTTTCTTCGAGGTCCTTGTACTTGCCGGTACCCACCAGCAGACGCGACTGGTAGGTACGGCCGGCCAGGGTAAAGGGCTTGTCGCTGGGCGCGTGGCTCATGGGTAATCCTCGTGAAGGTGGGCGGCAGTCAGAACGCGATAAACCGATGAGCGGTGATCAACCACCGCCGATGGCGTGCACCACTTCAACCTGGTCACCCTCGCGCAAGGCGGTGGCGGCGTGCTGGCTGCGCAGCACGATATCCAGATTGAGTTCAACCGCCACGCGACGTCCGGCCAGATCCAGACGGTCGATCAACTCGGCGACGGTTGTGCCGTCGGGCAATTCGAATGCTTCACCGTTTAACTGAACATGCATGACGGGTCGGTCACAACTGGGAAAAGGGCCGGCATTCTAGCCTGATCATAGGCATTGACCAAGGCTGAAGGCTACCGCCCGCCCCACTTTCTGACTTACGGGTCAAACCACATTGCGTGCACCGAGCTTCCAAGCCGCCACACCCAGGCACAACCAGCCGGCGAGAAACGCCAGACCACCGAAGGGCGTGACCACGCCCAACGCACTGATGCCGCTCAAGGTCAGGGCATACAGACTGCCAGAGAACAGCAAAATGCCCAGGGCAAACAGCGCGCCCGCACAATTGACCAGCGGCGTCGGCCGCAGCATTGCCAGCACACCAACGCCAAACAACGCCAGCGCGTGAATCAATTGGTAGTGGGTGCCGGTTTGAAACACCGCGAGATAGGCCGGCGTCAGCTGGTTCTTCAGGCCATGCGCAGCAAAGGCGCCCAAAGCAACACCGGTAAAACCGGCACAGGCGGACAGCAATAACCACAGACGAGCCATGCATCACTCCAGCTATAGAAACAGGGCTGGCTATAATGGCCGGCAAAATCACCCTGGCCAAGCACGTATGTTTCGATCCATCGCCCGTCGCCTGCTCAAACTCCTGCTCTGGCTGGTCCTTGGCTCGGTACTGCTGGTGTTGTTGTTTCGCTGGGTGCCGCCACCCGGCACAGCACTGATGGTCGAGCGCAAGGTCGAGTCCTGGGTCGACGACCAGCCCATCGACCAGCAGCGCAGTTGGCGCCCCTGGAGCGAACTGCCAGATGACCTGAAGATGGCAGTGATTGCCGGCGAGGATCAGAAGTTCGCCGACCACTGGGGCTTTGATGTCGCGGCCATCCAGGCAGCCCTGGCGCACAACCAGCAAGGCGGCTCGCTACGCGGCGCCAGCACCCTCAGCCAGCAGGTGGCGAAAAATCTGTTTCTCTGGTCCGGCCGCAGCTGGCTGCGCAAGGGCATAGAAGTGTGGTTCACCGGCCTGATCGAACTGCTCTGGCCCAAGCAGCGGATTCTTGAGGTGTACCTCAACAGCGTTGAGTGGGGTGATGGCGTGTTCGGTGCCGAGGCGGCGGCGCGGCATCACTTCAAGGTCGGCGCGCCCTATCTGTCACGTCAGCAGAGCAGTCTGCTGGCCGCCGTGCTGCCCAACCCGCGCGAGTGGAGTGCCAGCCGCCCGAGCGCACACATCAGCCGCCGGGCCGGCTGGATTCGTCAACAAATGTGGCAACTGGGCGGCAGTCACTACCTCAACCGACTGCAACCCAGCCGTCCAGAGTGGTGGCCCGCGCAGTTAAAAGACCTCTAACTCAGCGCTGCTTGAGCAGATGCCGCGGCACTGCATAGAGGAAATACAGCTCTTCGTCCTGCAGGTGCGCGGTCATGCCCAGCTCGGGATACACCCAGGCCCGCCCTTGCACCAGCTCCAGAGTAAGACGCGGCTGACCGATGCTCGCGGCCAGCCGCGCAGCATCCAGTGGAGCAGGCGGTAACAGGGTCAGCGCAATAATCGGGCGATTGGCCAATGACACCAGCAGCTGGCTACCCAGTGGCTGCTCCTTATCCGTCGGTTTCAGCCCAGCGGCGGCCAGCAGGCTCTCGCGTTCGGCTTTATCCAGACCTACTTCCGCCTCCAGCGACCAATTACCATCAGCATCCTGCAGCTCACCGCGATACAGAAGGCGGGCGCCGTCCAGGTTGGGCTGCAGCCAAAGCTCGCCCTCCAGAGCATCCTTCAGGTGCACCAAACTCAGGCGATCATCGGCCAACGGAGTCAGCACCTTGGTTTGCCATTGCGCCAGCCAGGGCAAAGGTTGTGCGGCCGGCTGCGGACGCATCAGCCATGCGCCCCAGGCAAAGAACAAGGCGGCGACCACGGCAAAGATCAGCCAGTGCTGCGGGCGTATGGGCGGTAATTTCATCGAGGTTTTCCTTGGCCATAAAAAAGCCGCACCTAGGTGCGGCTTCTGACAGTAGCGCGATTTACGCGGCGATCGAGCCCTTGAGCTTGTTCATCGCGTTTTTTTCCAGCTGCCGGATACGCTCGGCCGACACGTTGTACTTGGCGGCCAGGTCATGCAGCGTGGCCTTTTCTTCGGCCAGCCAGCGCTGGTAAAGAATGTCACGGCTGCGCTCGTCCAGACCTTCCAGCGCTTCGTGCAGATTTGCATTGGAGCTATCACTCCAATCGGAATCTTCCAGCTGACGTGCCGGGTCGTAGCGGTGATCTTCCAGATAATGCGCCGGCGACTGGAAGGCGCTTTCGTCATCGGCTTCGGCAGCCGGATCGAAGGCCATATCATGGCCGGTCAGGCGGCTTTCCATCTCGCGCACTTCACGCGGCTCAACGCCCAGGCTTGCGGCGACGGCATGCACTTCGTCGTTGTTCAGCCAGGCCAGACGCTTCTTCTGGCTGCGCAGGTTGAAGAACAGTTTGCGCTGCGCCTTGGTGGTGGCAACTTTGACGATGCGCCAGTTTTTAAGGATGAACTCGTGAATCTCGGCGCGAATCCAGTGCACGGCAAAGGACACCAGGCGCACACCCATTTCTGGGTTGAAGCGCTTGACCGCCTTCATCAGGCCGACGTTGCCTTCCTGAATCAAGTCAGCCTGGGCCAGGCCATAACCGGAGTAGCTGCGGGCGATATGTACAACAAAACGCAGGTGAGCCAGCACCATTTGCCGGGCAGCCTCGAGGTCTTGTTTGTAGAAGAGACTTTCCGCCAGTTCACGCTCCTGCTCAGGGGTCAACAGCGGGATGCCGTTCACCGCATGCACGTATGCCTCCAGGTTGGCACCCGGAACCAGAGCATGAACAGGTTGCAAAGAAGTGGACATTTGAATCCTCCGACTTACGAATCGTGAAGCAGTTTAGCACTGCCCCATGGGACTTTGTACCTCGGTACAAGTTCCCTTACACATAGTCAATATCAAGCAAAACAATAACTTACTATCTGGGTGCCAGTTCGTTCAAGTGCCTTGCGACTGCCAGCCAGGCGCCAATATAGCCCAACAGCACCGCGCCGAGCAGCAGGGATAGACCATCGGCTATCGGCACGCCCGCCAGGGCGAAGTCGCTGCCGTACAAACCGGCCAGGCGCACCACGGCATCATTCAGCCAGCCCAGGCCGTAGGCCAACAGCAGCCAAGCCAGCAGCCCAGCGCCTAAACCGTAAAGCGTGCCCATATAGAGGAAGGGCCGACGCACATAGCTGTCGGTGCCGCCGACCAGCTTGATCACCTCGATCTCGGTGCGGCGGTTCTCGATATGCAGACGAATGGTATTGCCGATCACCAGCAGCAACGCCATCACCAGCAACAGGGTCAGACCGAAGACGAAACGCTCACCCAGCTTGAGCATGGCGCTCAGACGCTCAACCCAGAGCAGATCCAGCTGCGCCTGCTGCACCCGTGGCAACTCGGCCAAACGCTGACGCAGTGCTTCCAGGGCGACCTTGTCGACCTGCTGCGGCGTCACCACGATTACCCCAGGCAGCGGGTTATCCGGCAGTTCTTTAAGCGCTTCACCGAGACCGGATTGTTGCTGGAACTCAGCCAGGGCCTGTTCGCGACTGATCCACTCGGCCTCTTCCACATCGTCCATTGCCGCAATCTGCTCGCGCAGCGCTTGGCCCTGAGCGTCGGTGGCGTCGATCTGCAGAAACAGGGAAATTTGCGCCGCACGCTGCCAGGACACGCCCAGGCGCTCGACGTTATCCAACAGCAGCGCCAGGCCCATGGGCAGGCTCAGGGCCACGGCCATCACTAGGCAGGTAAAGAAACTGCCAATCGGCTGTTTACCCAACCGACGCAGGCTGTCGACCAGACTGGCGCGGTGGTTTTCCAGCCAGGCATGCAGCTGTTGGGAAAAACTTGGGCCGTCATCGCCCGGGGTCGGCGACTCAGACTTCTTCGGCGCTGCGCCGACGCGCTGCGCCGGTTGTGGCGGTGGCATGCGGGTAGCGCTCATGCAGCCTCCCCGTCGCCGATCAAGCGGCCGCGCTGCAGGGTCAGCATGCGGTGGCGCATACGCGCGATCAGCGCCAGGTCATGGCTGGCGATCAGCACGGTGGTACCGAGGCGGTTGATGTCCTCAAACACGCCCATGATCTCAGCCGCCAGGCGCGGATCGAGGTTACCGGTGGGCTCATCCGCCAGCAGCAGCGCCGGGCGATGCACAACGGCGCGGGCAATGCCGACGCGCTGCTGCTGACCGGTAGACAGGTCGCCTGGTGATTGCTCGGCCTTGTCGGCCAGCGACACGCGCTCCAGCGCGGTGCGCACACGGGTGCCTATCTCGTCCTTGGACAGGCCGAGAATCTGCAGTGGCAGCGCCACGTTGTCGAACACACTGCGGTCGAACAGCAGCTGATGGTTCTGGAACACCACGCCGATCTGCCGGCGCAGAAATGGAATCTGTGCATTGGTGATATGCGACAGATCCTGCCCGGCCAGCAGCAGCTTGCCGCTGCTTGGCCGCTCCATCGCCAGCAACAGGCGCAGCAAAGTACTCTTGCCCGCCCCGGAGTGACCAGTGACGAAGAGGAACTCGCCACGGCGCACGTGGAAGCTCAGCTCGTGCAGCCCGACATGGCCGTTGGCGTAGCGCTTACCGACCTGCTCGAATTTGATCATCCTATTTCTCCGCGAACAGCGCCTGAACGAAGGCTTCGGCCTCGAAGGTGCGCAGGTCATCAATGCCCTCGCCCACCCCGATATAGCGAATCGGCAACGCAAACTGCTTGGCCAGGGCAAAGATCACCCCGCCCTTGGCGGTGCCGTCCAGCTTGGTCAGCGCCAGACCGGTAAGGTTGACCGTCTGATTGAACTGTTTGGCCTGATTGATCGCGTTCTGCCCGGTGCCGGCGTCCAGCACCAGCAGCACTTCGTGCGGCGCGGTGTCATCCAGCTTGCCGATCACCCGACGGACCTTCTTCAGTTCTTCCATCAGGTTGTCTTTGGTATGCAGACGACCTGCGGTGTCAGCGATCAGCACATCCATGCCACGGGACTTGGCGGCCTGCACTGCATCGAAAATCACCGAGGCGGAATCGGCGCCTGTGTGCTGAGCAATCACCGCAATCTGGTTGCGCTCGCCCCACACCTGTAACTGCTCGACGGCGGCGGCGCGGAAGGTGTCACCGGCGGCGAGCATGACCTTCTTGCCATCCTGCTGGAGTTTCTTCGCCAGCTTGCCGATGGTGGTGGTCTTACCCGCGCCGTTAACGCCGACCACCAGAATCACATAGGGTTGCTTGCTGCTATCAATTTTCAGCGGTTGCTCGACCGGCTTGAGCAGCGCCACCAACTCATCCTGCAGCGCCTTGTACAACGCGCCGCTGTCGGCCAGCTCCTTGCGCGCCACACGCTTGGTCAGGTTGCCGATGATCGCCGTGGTGGCCTCGACGCCCACGTCAGCGGTCAGCAGGCGGGTTTCCAGGTCTTCGAGCAGGTCATCGTCGATGGCCTTCTTGCCGAGAAACAGGCTGGCCATACCTTCGCCGAGGCTGGCGCTGGTCTTCGACAGACCTTGCTTGAGGCGTTCGAGAAAGCCCGCCCGAGTTTCCTCGGCGCTTTTGACCGGAGCGGCGACAGGTTGCACGACTGCAGGCTCGGCCACTGGCGGCGCGACAACCGGCTCAACCAGCGCTGGCTGTTCAATATGGGCATGCAGCACTTCGCTGCCGGCATTGATACGGAAACGCGACGGCCGTGGCTGCGGGTTGGCTTCGCTGGTTTGAGGCAGCTCGGGAGCGACAGCAACAGCCTGTTCAACCGGAACTGGGACCACCGGCGCAGGCTGCGGCTCAACAGCGACGTCTGCGGGAATGACCGGCGACTCAACTGGCGCAGCGACTTCGCTTACCGGCGCAACGGGCGCAGGCTCGACAACAGTCGGAGCAACAGGCTGTTCACTGGCGGGCGTCTGTTGCGGCTCAGGGCTAGCCGGTGCTTGCGGCTTCTTGCGCAGCCAGCCGAACAGGTCTTTCTTCTCCGCAGGCTTCTCGGCAGAGGCCGGCGCGGAAGGCGATGGAGTGTTTTTGTCGTCGTTGGGACCAAACATGGAGGACGGCTATCTCGAAAGGTGCGACACGCCGGTACAAGGCCCAGAAAGTATTACCCACGCAGCGCAACAGAGCTGAAGAGTGTGCGCAGTAATACCCGGATGCCCCAGCAGACACGGCCGCCAGTAAAACGGATGCGTATCCTAGCACCTCCGCGCCCGCCGGCGCTAAGACCAAGCGGGCCCGTCCGACAGCTTGTACTGTCGCTTAGAAGGCCTTGCTGACGCTGGCCACCACAGTGGCGCTGCACAGATCGTCGTAACCGCTGAAGCTGGCGCACTCGGCATCCGACAGATCGGTATCGATATAGCTCAGGCCCCAGGTGGCACCCACCAGGTCGCGGGTCAGTTTGATTTCCCAGTTGTTGTAGTCCTGCTCGGCCTGGGTGTAATCGGCGTTGAAGAACACATCGTCCTTCTGGTCGACGTTCTCGTAGCGCAGCTCCAGACCGACTTCCAGCGGCAGCTGGGTGCGGTAGCCGACATAGGTGTTGAAGTAGTTCTCATCGGTGTCGACCGAATGCTTGCCGCCGATAAAGAAGCCGTAGGCGTCCAGGGTCAGGTAGATGTCGCCACCATTGAACTGGCTTTCACCCGGATAGGTGTACTTGTTGTAGTAGCCGTCCAGGCTGATGGCATCGGTGATCTGCCAATAGTAGCCGGCGTAGTAGTCGATCTCCTGGCGGGTACCGTAGTCATCGTCGTTCTCCCAGTCGTAGCCGAATTCGACGTTGCTGGTCCAGGCACCGAGGTAGGCACCGCTGACATGGCTGAGCATCACATCCAGCTGGGCGGCTGGATCGCCCAGTGTCTGCGAGATACCGCTGGAGCGGTAATCGCTGGTCAGCATGGGCGTGACCGTCAGGGCGAACTGATCGTTCAGCTCAATGGCGTGCGCCGTGTTCAGCGCGAGCAGGGTGAGGCCTGCCAGGGTTATGGCGTTGACTGCGTGCATGGGTATTTCCTTGTTGTTATTGGGTGACGCGATAGGACTGACGCTGAAGGCTGCGCCCGCCCCCAGCCGTAACGGGGAGCAGTACCGTTTAGGTAGGGCGGGGCAGACTGTGTTGCTCGGGGGCTTATTGCGCCTGGGCGACGGCCTTACCCGGTTCGGCGCTGTACACCGCCTTGCCGGCGAAGAAGGTCTGCAGCACCTGAGTGTCGAACAGCTGCTCATCGCTGACCGTGAATACATCGCGGTCGAGCACAATCAGGTCGGCCTGCTTGCCGGGGGCCAGGGAGCCTATCTGGCTGTCCAGGCGCAACGCCTTGGCCGCATTCAAGGTGTAAGCCTGGAACATGGTCTGCCGGTCGATGCTTTCCTTGGCATTCAGCACCCCCAGCGGCCCTTTACGGGTGCTGGCCTGAGCGATGGCGTTCCACGGATTGGGGCTGGACACCGGCCAGTCGCTGGCCCCGGCAATGGTCGCACCGGCCTCATGCAGCGAACGCGCCGGGTATTGGAACTGGTAGGCCGAGGCGCTGATATAGGGCTTGACCAGCTCCTCGGTGTAGCTCTCCGCGGTGGCCCAGAGCAGCTGCATCGAGGCGATTACGCCCAGCTGCTTGAAGCGTGGGAATTCCTTGGGATTAACCAGTTGCAGGTGGCTAATGCTGTGCGGCACCACCTCTGGTTTGAGCGAACGGGCGTACTCGAAGCCATTCAGCGCTTCACGCACCGCGCGATCGCCGACCGCATGCACGTGCATGATCCAGCCATGCTGCTCGGCCGCCACGGCCAATTGGCCGAAACTCTTCGGGTCGATCAGCAGTTCGCCGCGCTTGAGGCTGTTCTTGAACGGGTCGATCACCGCGGCGGTCTGCCCGGGGAACTCCATCACCCCGTCAGCGAAGATCTTGATGCCGGGGAACGTCAGGTTTGGCACACCCTGGAATTGCTGCATGACCTTGGCCAGCACGTCGAGATCGTCCGGCTTGCTCTGCGGATGGGTAATCAGCAGCGCCGCGACGTGGGCACTGAGCTCGCCGTTTTCGGCCAGCTTGCGGTACAGCGGTAATACGCCGACATCCTGCTCGGTGGGGCGTAACTCGAACAGGCTGTCGCCATCACCAGCATTGGCCGCCGCGTCCATCCAGGCGGTAACGCCGACCTGGTTGTTGATCTTCACCGCCTCGCGGGCAGCGCCGAGCATGTCGGCGTCGCTGGGCGCAGGGTACTGGCTGCGCACCCGATCCCAGCCGTTTTCCGCCAGGTAGCCATTGGGGGTGAAGTCGGCGGCGTGGCCGATATAGTTGCGCTCCTTCTCCGGCAGGCTTTTCACCAGCGCCGCATCGATCTTCACCCGCGCGAGCATGGCGTTGTTGGCCCAGCCGGTATGGCCATCGATGCCATCCAGCACCAGCGGCTGATCAGCCCAGCGGCCCTGATTGAAGACCGTGCCGAGACCCGCGCTCTGTTCCCAATAGGCCGAACTGGCTCCGGAAATCACGATCAAGTCGCCCATACGCGCGGTACCGGCCTTGTCCTGCTCGATAATCCACTGCTCCAGCTCGGCCAGGGGCAGCACCTCGTCATACAGATTGGCGCGCAAGCTGGCCATGGCCCCCATGACCGGGTGGCTGTGGGTGTCGATCATGCCTGGCATCAGCACCTTGCCAGCCAGGTCGATCAGCTGCGTGTCGGCATCGGCCAACGCCTTGATCTCGGCATCGCTGCCGACCTTGAGGATCTTGCCGTTCTCTACCGCCACGGCCTGAGCCAGAGGCTGGCCGGGTTCTGCGGTGTACACCTTGCCGTTAAATAGCAGCAGGTCGGCGGCGGCCATGGCTTCCATCGAGGAAAAAGCCATGGCGGCGGCCAACAGGCTTGGAATAAATCGTTGCATTGCCTTAGCCTCTTGTTCTTATTGGTTTCGCCGCGAGACTAGCGCCTGGCACAGCAGTGCAGAACCGCCGCGCCAAGCAAAACGCTTTTGCCGAACAGGAAAAACTCTATGGACAAGCTCAGCGCCCTGAGCATGTTTGTCGCCACCGCCGAGCACGGCAGCTTTAGCCGCGCGGCCGAGCAGTTGGGTAAAACCCCCTCGGCCCTGACCAAGGCGGTCAGCCATCTGGAAGCCGAACTTGGCGCGCAGCTGTTCGAGCGCAGCACCCGCCGCACCGCGCTGACCGAAGCCGGCCGGCTCTATCTGGATACCGCACGCCAGGTGCTGCAACGCCTGCACGATGCCGGCGAAGAGATCGGCCAGCTCAAGCACGGCCTGCATGGCAACCTGCGCCTGAGCGCGCCACTGGCATTTGGTCGAGCCTTTCTCGATGAGGCGTGCGGCGGCTTTCTCGCCGCCCATCCGCAGTTGCGTCTGCGCGTGGACCTGTGCGACGCCTTCGTCGATCTGGTCGAAGGCGGCTATGACCTGGCCTTGCGCGAGGGCCGCAGCGACCTGCCGGGGTTGATCGCCAAACCGCTGGGGCACAACCGCATCGTGCTGTGCGCCAGCCCGGCCTACTTAGCGAGCAACCCAACACCAGTTCGCCCGGAGAACTTCAGCCAGCACCAATGGCTGCTCTATCGCCATCCCTCGCTGGACCAGCATTACTGGCGGCTGGCGCACAACGGTGTGCGCCTGCGCGTCCCGGTGCCAAATGCCCGCCTGGAAAGCGACAACTACGACTTATTGCTAGCCAATACCCTCAGCGGATCTGGCCTGTATGGCTGCCCGACCTGGAGCGTGCAGCCTTATCTGGACAGTGGCCAGCTGGTGCAGGTAATGGACGAGTACGACTTCGACCCGGATGCCTTCGGCCCGCTGATCCTCGCCGTATACCCCAGCCACCGGCGGGCCACGCGCAAGGTTCAGGCCTTTATCGATTACTTGGCGGCGTTTCTCGACGCCCGCGGATTGGGACTCAGCCCTGCAGCAGAGGGCTGAGCACTATCGACGGCGCGTGTGGAACCGGCCCACAACGGCAAGGTCTCACGGTTCAGTTGTGCGCCGCTTGCCGTTAGAATCCGCCTCTGCCTGGCGCGCGGCAAAACAGCTTCGGTGGTTTCACGGCCGCAACACGCGATACTCTGCCGCAGGTTTTGCCCAACACCTTATACCTGCGCTTAACAGCGTGCCGAGCCGCCCTCCGCGTCACGGCAACATGCCATTTACGGTGAACAGATTCCCATGCCAACGCTTGCCCATCGTGTCGCCGCCCTATGTGTCGGCGTGCTCTTTACACCGCTGCTGGCCCTGGCCGCAGAGCCGCAACCCACCCATGAATTCAGCCTGGATAACGGCCTAAAGGTCATCGTGCGCGAAGACCATCGTGCCCCGGTGGTGGTCAGCCAGCTCTGGTACAAGGTCGGCTCCAGCTACGAGACGCCCGGCCAGACCGGCTTGTCCCATGCCCTCGAACACATGATGTTCAAGGGCAGCCGCAAGCTCGGCCCCGGCGAAGCCTCACGCATCCTGCGCGAGCTCGGCGCCGAGGAAAACGCCTTCACCAGTGACGATTACACCGCCTACTACCAGGTGCTGGCCCGCGACCGCCTGGCCATCGCCCTGGAGCTGGAAGCCGACCGCCTGGCCAGCCTCAAGCTGCCGGCCGACGAGTTCGCCAAGGAAATCGAGGTGATCAAGGAAGAGCGCCGCCTGCGCACCGACGACAAGCCGTCGAGCCTGGCCTACGAGCGTTTCAAGGCCATGGCCTACCCCGCCAGCGGTTACCACACGCCGACCATCGGCTGGATGGCCGACCTTGAGCGCATGACCGTCGAGGAGCTGCGCGCCTGGTATGAGGCTTGGTACGCGCCGAACAACGCCACTCTGGTGGTAGTCGGCGACGTCAGCGTCGCCGAGGTGAAAATCCTCGCCGAACGCTATTTCGGCGCCATCCCCAAGCGCACCGTGCCCACCGCCAAGGCGCCGCGTGAGCTGGCCGCACCCGGCGAACGCCGCATCACCCTGCACCTGAAAACCCAGCTGCCAAGCCTGATGATGGGCTTCAACGTGCCAGGCCTGGCCACCGCCGAACAACCGCGCCAGGTGCACGCGCTGCGCCTTGCAGCCGCCTTGCTTGATGGCGGCTACAGCGCCCGCCTGCCGACGCGCCTGGAGCGTGGCGAGGAACTGGTATCCGGCGCGTCTGCCTGGTACGACGGTTTCTCCCGCGGCGACAGCCTGTTCATTCTTTCCGCCACGCCCAACGTGCAGACCGGCAAGACCCTCGAGCAGGTCGAAGCCGGCCTGTGGCGCGAGCTGGAGGACTTGAAGAACACCCCGCCGAGCGCCGAAGAGCTGGCCCGTGTGCGTGCACAAGTAATTGCCGGCCTGGTCTACGAGCGTGATTCGATCACCAGCCAGGCTACCGCCATCGGCCAACTGGAAACCGTCGGTCTGTCGTGGAAACTGATCGACCAGGAACTGGCCGAACTGGAAGCCGTGACCCCGGCCGATATCCAGCAGGCCGCCAGCACCTTCTTTACCCGCGATCGCTTGAGCGTCGCCAATGTTCTACCTGAGGAGAAGGGCAATGAGTGAGCGCAACGGCTTGCGTTACGGCCTGCTCGGCCTGGCGCTACTGATATTGCTGGCGCTGCTGGCCCTGGTGATCAACCGCCCGGATAGCAGTACAACACCGGCTCCGGCCGCCGAATCGACCAGCATCGAATCCCTGGCCGCCCTCGGCGACCAGCCGCCCAGCCGCCGCGATCTGAACATCCAGACATGGCAAACCGCCGAAGGCGCCAAGGTGCTGTTCGTCGAAGCCCGCGAGCTGCCGATGTTCGACCTGCAACTAACCTTTGCTGCCGGCAGCAGCCATGACGACGGCATCGCCGGCCTGGCCATGCTGACCAATGCCATGCTCAATGAGGGCGTACCAGGCAAGGATGTCGGCGCAATCGCCGCCGGCTTCGAAAACCTCGGCGCCAACTTTGGTAACGGCGCTTATCGCGACATGGCCATTACCAGCCTGCGCAGTTTGAGCGCTGCAGACAAACGCGAACCGGCCATGCAACTGTTCAATCAGGTGCTCGGCCAACCGACCTTCCCGGAAGACGCCCTGGCGCGGATCAAAAACCAGCTGTTGGCCGGTTTTGAGTACCAGAAACAGAACCCCGGCAAGCTGGCCAGCCTGGCACTGTTCGAGCAGCTGTACGGCACGCACCCTTACGCGCACCCCAGCGACGGCAATGCCGAATCGATTCCGGCAATCAGCCGTGAACAGCTGCAAGCCTTCCACGCCAAGGCCTACACCGCCAGCAATGCGATTATCGCGCTGGTCGGCGACCTCTCGCGCAGCGACGCGGAAGCCCTGGCCAGCCAAGTCTCAGCCGCCCTGCCGAAAGGCCCGGCACTGCCGCGCATTGCCCAACCGCAAGAGCCCAAGCCGGGCCTGCAACATATCGAGTTCCCCTCGAACCAGACCCACCTGATGATCGCCCAGCTCGGCATCGATCGCCGCGACCCGGACTACGCGGCACTCTACTTAGGTAACCAGGTATTCGGCGGCGGTGGTTTCGGCACCCGCCTAATGACCGAAGTGCGCGAGAAACGTGGCCTGACCTACGGCGTCTACTCCGGCTTCAGCGCCATGCAGGCGCGCGGCCCGTTTATGATCAACCTGCAGACCCGTGCCGAACTCAGCGATGGCACCCTGCAGTTGGTCAAAAGCATGCTGGCCGACTTCATCAAGGATGGTCCGACCGCTGACGAGCTGAACAACGCCAAGCGCGAGCTGGCAGGCAGCTTCCCGCTGTCCACTGCCAGTAACGCGGCCATCGTCGGTCAGTTAGGTTCCATGGGGTTCTACGACCTGCCGCTGAGCTACCTGGAAGACTTTATGCGCGACGTGCAGGCGCTGGATGTGGCGCAGGTCAAAGCTGCCATGGCCAAGCACCTGAACCCCGATGCGCTGGTGATCGTCACCGCAGGCCCGACAGTGGCTCAGAAAGAACTGCCGCCGCCCACTGACAACCCTGTCGAGCAACCCTCTGCGATCCCGGAGCACTGATGAGCAAGCGACCCAAGCCGCCGAAAGCCAATCCCGCCCATAGTGGCGATGGCCAGCTGCGAATCATCGGCGGGCAATGGCGCTCACGCCAGTTCAACTTCCCCATGGCCGCCGGCTTGCGGCCAACGCCAAACCGCGTACGGGAAACCCTGTTCAACTGGCTGGCGCCCTACGTCGAAGGCGCCAAAGTGCTCGACCTGTTCGCTGGCAGCGGTGCGCTGTTTCTTGAAGCTCTGTCGCGCGGTGCCGGCAGCGCCCTGGCCCTGGACCTCAATCCAGCCGCCATCGCCAGCCTGCGCGGCCACCTGCAAACGCTGAACTGCGACAACGGCCAGCTGCAGCAGACCGACGCCCTGCTCTACCTGCAGAACCCGGCAGCAACGCCATTCGATCTGGTGTTTCTCGACCCACCGTTCAACCAGAACCTGTTGCTTCCCGCCTGCCAGTCCTTAGAAAACAACGGCTGGCTGGCCGCCGATGCCTGGGTTTATACCGAAAGCGAGAACTCACCCTCCAGCCTCGGCATGCCCGGCAACTGGCGGCTGCACCGCGAGCAAAAAGCGGGACAGGTGTATTACGCGCTGTGGCAGCGCACGGCCGCAGCCTGAGGGAAACGTTGGGCTTCACGCCGTGCAGCCCAACCTAGGTCAGGTTCTATCATTCGCCCGACTCATTTAGCTTCCGTTCCACCGCGCCAAGCCCTAGCCTGAGCGCTTTCTCGACTGATAGTCCACCCATGAGCACACCCTTCAAGCCCGCCTGGTGGCTGCCCGGCCCGCACCTGCAAACCCTGTGGAACCCCATGTGTCGCCAACCGGCGAAACTGGCGCGCACACGCGAACGGCTGTGGCTGGAAGATGGCGACTTTCTTGATCTGGACTGGCATGGCCCGCATGAAGCCAATACGCCGCTGGTACTCGTGCTGCATGGCCTGACCGGCTCATCCGACTCGTTGTATGTACTGGGTTTGCAACAGCAACTGGCGGCCCAAGGCTGGGCCAGCGTGGCGTTGAACTGGCGCGGCTGTTCGGGTGAGCCCAATCTGCTGGCCCGTGGTTACCACTCCGGCGCCAGTGAGGATTTGGCGGAAACCGTGCGCCACCTGCGCGCCCAGCGCCCCATGGCGCCGCTGTATGCGGTGGGTTACTCCCTAGGCGGCAATGTGCTGCTCAAGTATCTGGGGGAAACCGGCGCCGACAGCCAGTTGCAGGGCGCAGCGGCAGTCTCGGTGCCGTTTCGCCTGGACCAGTGCGCTGACCGCATCGGTATGGGCTTTTCCAGGGTCTACCAGAGTCACTTTATGCGCGAGATGGTGGCCTACGTGAAGGACAAGCAACGTCTGTTCGCGCATCAGGGCATGAGCGACCGGCTGTCCACCTTGGAGAAACTCGGCCCACTGGACAACATGCGCACCTTCTGGGATTTCGACGGGCGCATCACCGCGCCGCTGCATGGCTACGCCGATGCCGAAGACTACTACCGCCGCGCGTCTAGCCGCTATTTCCTTGGCCGGATCGAGACTCCCACCCTGATCATCCAGGCCGCTGACGATCCCTTCGTGTTCCCCCACAGCCTGCCCGAAGCCACTGAGCTATCGCCCAGCATCGAGTTCGAGCTACACGCCCACGGCGGCCACGTCGGTTTTGTCGAA
>JAHJXZ010000043.1 GCA_018827205.1 Gammaproteobacteria bacterium
CGTCTTGGCCTGTTCGGCGAGCACCTGCAAGGGGCGGGGGTCGATGACAGCACGGCGCTGTACCAGCACCCGGCCAGCTACTACCAGCGCGCCGAGTTGCTGCCGGCGCTGAAGAGCAATGAAACCCTGCGTGAGCGCTTCTTCGGCGGCGTGGAAAAGCCGGTGTTCACCACCAGCAGCGCCGACAACCACCTGGTGACCTGCGCCGAAGTGTTGGCTATGTACCTGCTGGTCTGGTCGCCGGTGCCTTGGACCTTGCTGGATGCGGAAATGCCGGCACTCAGCGCCGAGGAAGTGCCGCGCTACCAGGCCGAGCGTGAGCGCATTGAAGCCTTTCGCGGCGGCCTGGGCCAGGTTGCCCGCGCCCTCGCCCATTTGCCGACGCTGATGATCTTCGATGATCACGACATCACCGATGACTGGAACCTCTCCGCACAGTGGGAAGAAACCGCCTACGGCCACCCGTTCTCCAAACGCATCATTGGCAATGCGTTGATCGCCTACTTGCTGTGCCAGGGCTGGGGCAATAACCCGGATGTGTTTGCTGAGCCGCTGCAGATGATCCGCGCGATGACCGAGGGCCGCGATGCTGCAAACCACATGGACAGTGAGCCGCAGGATGCGCTGATCGATACCTTGCTGAGCTTTCACCAGTGGCAATTCGTCCTGCCGAGCAGCCCGGCGCTGGTGGTGCTCGACACCCGTACGCGGCGCTGGCGCAGCGAGCGCAACCTCAAGCGGCCGTCCGGTCTGCTGGATTGGGAAGCGCTGTGCGAGTTTCAGCAAGAGCTGCTGGATCATCCGGCGGCGATCATCGTCTCCCCCGCGCCGATGTTCGGCGTCAAGCTGATCGAGACCATCCAGAAGGTCTTCAGCTGGGCCGGCCATCCGCTGATGGTCGACGCGGAAAACTGGATGGCCCACCGGGGCGCAGCGCAGGTGATGCTGAATATCTTCCGCCACTCGCGCACGCCGGGTAACTACGTGATTCTCTCCGGTGATGTGCATTATTCGTTTGTCTACGAGGTGCTGATTCGCCAGCGCAAGCGCGGGCCGAAGCTTTGGCAGATCACCAGCAGCGGCCTGAAAAACGAATTCCCGCCGCGCCTGCTCGACTGGTTCGACCGCCTCAACCGCTGGCTCTACGCGCCGTGGTCGCCGCTCAACTGGCTGACCACGCGCCGGCGCATGCAGGTCAAACCGCGCATTCCTTCGCGCAGCAAGGCCGGCGAGCGCCTGTGGAATGGCGCGGGGCTGGGCCAGGTGTTCTTCAACGACAACGGCCAGCCGAGCGCGATCTACCAGCTGAATGCCGATGGCTCGCCAGCGGTGGCCTTTGTCGATGGTCGGGATAAGGCGTCGGCCACAGCCTCAGGCCACTCGCCCGCACACCGCGCGGCGGCTCAGTCAGCTGACCGTTCCGCCTGATGCCGGGCTGGCCAGAGCAGGGTCAGCCAACGCGCGCGCCAGCTCAAGGTCAGCGCGACGATCAGCGTGGCCACGGCCAGCAGCATGACCCAGAGCAGGATGGCCATGGCCGGCGCATCACCCGCAAGGCTGCAGCTCAACGACAGCCCGAGCATCAGGCTGGCGCCGCTGCGCAGGGCGATCTTGCGCGGTGCAGTCAATTGCAGGCTGCCGTGCACCTGACGCCAGTGGTTAGGCAGTGCCAGGGCGAGCCAGGCACAGCCCAGCCCCGCCAGTAACAGGGCCAATAGCGAGTACAGCGTGGCTTCAGACACGGGCAGCCTCCACGGGTTGTTCCTGCGGTACGCGGCTACGCAGTTTGTGCGCGGCCAGCAGCGCAAATGCTGCCGCGGCGAGCAGGCACAGGTCGGTGCCAGCCACCGCGCCGTTGCCGTTATGTAGAGTGGCGAGCAGGTGGTCGCCGGTGGTCAGCCAGTTGGCGATTACGGCCAGCACCGCCAGCAGCGCAATCGCCGTGCACTGCTCGCGCCAGGCGTGCAGATAGCCGAGGCGCGGGTCATGCATGACGCGCACTACGGCATGGGCAGTGGCAAGCAACCAGAGTGCATAAAAACTCAGAATTTCGACGCGGGCGCGGCCCAGGCCGAACAGCTGCTCCTGCATGGGCAGCCAGCGGTTGGCGAGCAGAAACGCCAGGGTGGCGAGAATCACCCCGCATACGCTGGCAATGCTCAGTGCATCCATCATCGCCACACCAAGATGGCCGTGGCGTTGCTGCTTCTTGCGCCGTGCCTGGGTCCAGAAGAACAGCCCGGTGGCGATCACCACGCAGCCGCCCAGCCCGCCGAGGAAATACAGCCAGCGCAGGGCATCGTGACGGAACTGGATGTAATGCAGGCCGGCGATGAAGTTCCAGGTATTCACCGTGTTCGAGGCCTGAAAGCGGCCCATCACTTCACCGCTGACGTTGGCAAAACGGAAATTGTCGATGTCCTTGGTCACGCTGTTGTGGCTGGTGCGGCGCAGCAGCACATTGCCTTTGGTATCCTTGGGGTTGTTGACCCGTAGCAGGTACACCGAGCCCGTCCCCCAGTGCTGTTCAGCCTGCTCCACCATGGGTTCCAGCGGCGCCAGTTCACCTGGCTGCTTGGCGGCCCGCAAACGTATGCGCCCCAGTGCTTCGCCGAGGAAAGCGCGTTCGGCACTGACGCCTGCTTGTACCTGCTTGCGGTACGTCTGCTGCGGCGCGTCGGGGTAGTAGATGGCAAAAGCGATGATCAGCCCGGACAGGGTGATCAGTAGATGGAAGGGCAACAGCGCCACACCTGCCACGTTATGCACATCCAGGCTGCTGCGGCCGAAGGCGCGGTGCAGGCGCAGGGTGAAGAACTCGCTGAACAGCTTGCGGTGGATGACCACGCCGGAAATGAGCAGGCAGAGCATGGCCATACCGGCAATGCCGACCAGCCAGGCACCGATGTTTTTGTAGCGCAGCGTCAGGTTGTGGTGGAAGGGGTAGATAAAGCCACTGGCGCCCAGGGTCAGCGGCTTGGCCAGCGGTTCCAGGGTGGTTGGGTGGAACAGGTCACGGCTGCTTTTGCGCGAGGCTTCGCTGCCATAGCTGATCGTCAGAAAGGGCGTGCGCTCCAGGGGCAGGATAATGGTCCAGACTGGTGAGTCCGCCGCGCGCTGTTCGAGTAGCGGGCGAATATCGCGGTCCAGTGACGGACGCTGCATGCTGTCATCCCAGTGCAGGCGGGTGCTGGGCATCATCCAGCGGTCGATTTCCTTGTCGAAGACCGACAGGCTGCCGGTCCAGAATACGGCGAACAGCAAGGCGCTAAGCAATACGCCGGCCCAGGTGTGCAGCTCGCCCATGCGGCTTCTGAATCCTGTTTTCATGGTTGCCCCTGCATCAGCAGCGGCGTGCCCCAGACCAGCAGACTGAGCCCGCCGAGCAACAGCCAGGCGTTACGCCGGCGCTCGCGGGAAAAGGCCCAGAGCAGCAACAGCAGCAGATAAATGAAGCCGAGCATGATCGCCAGCATCACCGCATCGCCTTGGCTCATTCCGGCCCACCAGGCCAGTAGGCCGCTCAGGCCGACCAGTTGCGCGCTGGCGAAATAAGCCAGCGCGCATAGACCGATAACGTGCGTGGCCGTTACGGCGGGCTTTAAAACATCGCGCAGGTGCATAGCGGCCTCACTCAAAGCGGTAGCGGGTGGTGAACTGCAGCGAGCGCGGTTCGCCCGGCAGGATGCCGAGGTCATTGGTGGCCGATTCGTAGTAGGTCGTGTTGGCTAGGTTGCGTGCGTTCAGGGCAAACGCCCACGCCCCACGCTCATGGAACAGCCCGGCATCCAGCACGGTATAGGCCGGCAGGGTGACGGCGTTGGTGGTCGAGGCGAAGGAGTCCGCCTGGTGGCGTACGCCGAGCCCGGCGCGCCAGCCGTTGCCGAGTTCCTTGACGCCCCACAGTGTGGCGCTCAGGCGCGGGGCGTTGGCGGCCCGCTTGCCTTCCAGCGGTGTAGCCGGCTGGGTGGGGGTGGTCGCTGGTGCAGTGGTGTTGTTGGACTGGGTGACCCGCGCATCCAGGTAGGTGATCCCGCCCTGCAGGCTCAGGCCATGGCCGAGATCGCCGAGGGCCGACAATTCGACGCCTTCTGCGGTGATTTCACCGACATACAACGACGGACCACTGGGGTCGCTGGGATCTCGTGTCGGCACGTTTTCCTTGATGATCTGGAACAGGCTCAGACCCAGCTCCAGGGCGCCGTCGTTCAGGCGCAGCTTGCTGCCCAGTTCATAGCTGGTGGTGATCTCCGGAGGTTGAATGGCGCTGCCGGGATCAATCACGCCGGTGGCGCTGCCAGGTTGATAGGAGCGTGAGGCGGACAGGTAGTAGGACGACCAGTCATTGGGCTGATAAACCAGGCCAGCGCGCGGGCTGCGGTAATCATCTTGGCGGCTGTAATCACTGCCAACGCGGTTATCGAAGTCGCGCTCCAGCTGGTCTTCGCGCACCCCCAGCAGCATCACCCAGTGCTCGTTGAAACGCATCAAGTCCTGGATGTAGTAGCCGGCGGTATGGGTTTCGTAAGTGCCGTCGCGACGCACCGAGGCCGCGCTGTAGGGCACGCTCTTGAGCACCGGGTTGTACACCGACAGGTTGTAGGCCGCTGGCAGGTCGCCGCCGCGTGACAGCGTATCGCGCTCTTCAATGGCGTACTCGGCGCCGACCATCAGCTCGTGCTGAATACCGAGCCAATCGAGCTGCTTGCTCAGCTCCAGCTTGTTGGCCAGATCGGTCTGCTGGCTGTCGAAGTTACTGCGCGACAGGCGTACGGTGGGCGTGGCGGTGTTGAGTAGCAGACGGTTGATGGTGGTCTGGTTGCGCTCAAGGTCCAGGGTTCGATAACTCAGGGTGTTGCGCAGTTGCAGGCTGTCGCTCAGGTCTACCTTGAGGTCGGCCTGGAACGCGCTATCGGCGCTGGTGCCGCTGTCGTTGTCGCCGGGGTTGGCCGAGCCGTAATAGGTCGAGCGTGAAACATCGGCCGGCTTGCCGTTGATCCCCGGAATACCGGCGTCGAATACCCGCTCATCCGCCAGGTGTTGGGCCCGCAGGTCGAGGGTCACGTCATCGTTGAAACGCAGAGTCGACGCCAGCGCCACGCCCTGCTTCTTGTACCAGACATCATCGCGATACGAATTGCCCTCGTCGGTCATGGCATTGATGCGCACCTGTACCGCTTCGTTCAGCGGCTGGTTGACGTCGAGGGTCAGGCGTCGGGCGTCGTAGGAGCCCAGGCTGGCAGCTAGATCAGTCTGCGCTTGCGGGTGTGGCCGCTTGCTTACCAGATTGATCAAGCCACCAGCCGAGCCACGGCCGTAGAGCACACCGCTGGGGCCCTTTAGCACTTCGACCTGTTCTAGGTTGAAGGTGTCGCGGAAGCTGTTGCCGCCATCGCGCATGCCGTCCACATAAGTATCGGCGATGGCCGAGAAGCCACGGATGACGAACTGCTCGCGAATGCCTTCGCCGGTGCTACTGGTCACGCCCGGGGTGTAAGCCAGAGCCTCCTTGATTGAGCGCGCGCCGCGATCACGCAGCACTGCCGCCGGCACCGCATCGACAGTCTGCGGCACATCCAGCGTATCGGCATCCGAGCGGGTGGCGCTGCTCACCGGCACGCTGCTCTGGTAGCGGCTGGCCTTGCCGGAAATGGTCATGGCGGGCAGTTCGACGCGTGCCGCCGCATTGCTACTGTCCTCTGGCGCGTGCCGCAGCACATAACCGCCGGCTTGCACTTGCACGGCCTGCAACCCGGTGCCGGTCAGCAGCGCTGCCAGTGCCTGCGGCGCCGTGAAGTGGCCCTGAATACCTTGGGTAACCTTGTCGGCAGTCTGCTCCGCGGTAAAGCTGAGCAGCAGGTTGGCGCTGCTCGACAGGCTGCGCAGCGCCGGTGCCAATGGCCCTGCGGCAATCGCGAACGGTTGTTGTGCCTGCTGCTGGGCGGGCTCTGTGTCTGCGGCCAGGGCCACGCCCGGCACTTGCTGGAGGGCCAGACTGCAGGCCAGGGCCAATAGCAGGCGGCCACTCGGCAGCTGTTGGAGGTTGCGCGCGACGCGACGCTGGGGCGTCACTGGGCGGTTTGCACGGTGCATGGGGGCTCCTGGCACAGAAAGAGAATGAGGTTCTTGCTGTGTAGGTGCCGTGAGAACGGCAATCGGGCAGTGCGCCGCTGAATTATTTTTCCGCAACGCTCGGCTTGCATGTGGGGCGCGGGCTCAACCGACCTGTTCGATCAGTACCCAGTAGCGGCTGCGCGTGCGTATCTGCACCGGCAGGACGCTGGGCAGGGTGGCGAGAATGCGTTCGCTGTCGTGCACCGGGAACACCCCGGACAGGCGCAGCCCGGCAACTTGCGGGTCGCAGCGCAGCACCCCAGGCCGGTATCGATCAAGCTCGGCGATGAACTCGCCCAGGGGCAGGTCGTCGGCAATGATCTGCCCGCGGGTCCATGCCAGGTCGGCCTCATTCAGTGGGCGCAGGGGGTCGATATGGGTCCGGCTGAAGCCGGTGCGTTGACCCGCCAGCAGCACCTGCACGCGGTCGCTGCGTGTCGGTCGTATCTGCACGGCACTTTCCTGCACAGCAACCTGGGTGTGGCCGCCGTCCTGGCGCACGCTGAAGCGGGTGCCCAGCGCGCGGATGCGACCTTGTGTGGTTTGCACTTCCAGCGGTCGCGGTTCGACAGGCTGGATGCCCTGCGCCGTTGCCGTGATGACCATGATCTCGCCCGCGAGCAGGTGCAGCAGGCGGGTGTTGGCGTCGAACTGCAGATCAAGCGCCGTGGCCGTGTTGAGGGTCACGCGGGTGCCATCGCTGAGCGTCACGCTGCGTTGCTCGCCCGTACCGGTACGGTGTTCGGCCAGCTGCTCTTGCCAGGTGCTGGTACGGCTGGCCAGCAGCCCGGAACCGGCCAGTAGGCCACCCCAAAACAGCGAGCGCAGCAGCGTGCGGCGGCTGACATGGGACTGTTGCCGGGCATAGGGTGAGAGCGCTTGGTAGGCACTCTTGGCGGGTAATGCCTTGAGCTGTCCGGTCATGGCTTCGATATGGCGCCAGGCGCGCTCGTGCTCGGAGTTGGCGGCGCGCCAGGCCTGCCAGGCTAGCTGCTCCTGTGAGCTGGTTGCACCGGACATCAGCAGGGTTAGCCATTCCACGGCCTGGTCGGCCACCGCTGCACTAATCGGCTGGCCGCCGGCCAAGGGCCTGGCGGGTGCGTTCGGGTAAGCCTCACTGGGCTGCATGGTCATGCTCAGCAGGCCAGCGCAAACAGGTACTGGCGGTTCGCGCGCATCAGGTATTGCTTCACCGAACTGCTGGACACGCCCAGGCGTTCGGCGATCTCGGCATAACTGAGTTCTTCCAGATGGGCGAGCAGGAAGGCCTCCTTGACGTGCGCGGGCAGGCCATCAAGGGCGCTGTCGATCTGCCGCAGGGTTTGCAGCGCCTGCAGCTGTTCTTCCGGCGAGGGATAAACCGCTTCTGGCAGGCTGGCGAGTACTTCGAGGTAGGCGTCCTCGAGGCGCTGGCGGCGATGACGATGGGCAATCAGTCGGCGTGCGATGGTCGCCAGAAAGGGCCGCGGTTCGCGGATTTCACCGGCCTGACCGGAGTGGATGACGCTGACAAAGGTGTCCTGTGCCAGGTCTGCGGCGGCAAAGGTGTCGTTCAGCTTGCGCCGCAACCAGCCTTCCAGCCAGCCGTGGTGCTGGCGGTAAAGCGTGTCGAGGTCTGCGGAAAGGTCAAAATCAGAGGCGGGCACAGTGAGCTCCGGTCAGCCGGATGGCTACTCAGGTGCATATGATAATTATTATTATTAAAAACTCAATGCTGCAGGTGATCTTGGCCACCTGCAGCTGATCAGCGGGCCGTGCTGGTGCGCGGTCGCAAGTCTGAGGCTTAACGCAGCTTTTCCAGCATCTGGTAGTACCACATGCCGGCGGCCAGCATCGGGTTGCCGAACACGTCACCGAGCGGCACCTTGATGTGTTTGCAGGCGGCGAAGGTGTCGTAGTGGCCCATGGTGCCGGTCAGGGCGTTGGCCATGATCTCGCCCATGATGTGGGTGGTGGCGATGCCGTGACCGGAGTAGCCCTGGCAGTACCAGACGTTATCCGAGAGCTTGCCCAGCTGTGGGATACGGTTGATCACGATGCCCATGGCGCAACTCCACTGGAAGTCGATGTCGACGCCCTTGAGTTGCGGGAAAGTCTGCTCGATACCGGGGCGCAGTTCGGCGGCGATATCCCGCGAGTCGCGCCCGGAGTAGTTGCAGCCACCGCCGAATAGCAGGCGGCCGTCAGCCGTCATGCGGTAGTAATCGAGGACGAAGCGGCAGTCGTACACGGCCAGGTCTTGCGGGTTGATTTGCTTGGCCAACTCACCCAGCGGCGCGGTGGTGACGATGCCGCCCATGGCCGGGAAGATCATGCCCTTGAGCTTTTTCGGCTCTAGCTTGTGGTACACGTCGCCGGCCAACAGCACCTGCTTGGCATTGATTCGGCCTTTGGCGGTGACCACTGCCGGTTTGTCGCCATGGACGATTTCCAGCACCTCGGAGTGCTCAAAGATCAGCGCGCCCAGGCTGGCGGCGGCTTTGGCTTCACCGATGCACAGGTTGAGCGGGTGCAGGTGCATGTTGCGGGTGTTTTTCAATGCGCCGTTGTACAGGTCGCTGGCCAAGTGGCTGCGCACGCCGGCGCGGTCGAGCAGGGTTACATCGTCGGCCATGCCGCGGCGCACAGCTTCAGCGTAGGTAGCTTCCAGTTCGTGCATGTGCACTGGCTTCATCGCCGCATGCAGGTGACCGTGCTTTAGGTCGCAGTTGATTCCGTACTTTTCCACGCGCTTTTTGATGATGTCGTGACCGCGCCAGCGCAGGTGCCAGATAAAGTCTTCGACTTCCTCGCCGAGGGTGTTGCGCATCTGCTTGGTCATCGCCGCATCGCCCGACAGGCTGCCGGTGACCTGGCCACCGTTGCGCCCGGTGGCGCCCCAGCCAATCTTGTTGGACTCGACAATCGCCACTTTCAGGCCGCGCTCAGCCAACTCCACGGCGGACGCTACGCCGGTAAAACCGCCGCCGATGATCACCACATCGACGCTGACCTCGCCTTGTAAGGTCGGGTAATCGGTTTCTTCATTGAGGGTGGCGCTGTAATACGACGGGCAGCGCTCGGCGGCAGGCGTCACGGCTTGGGTGGCGGCGTTCATTGCGGTGTTCCTTGTTCGATATTGGGCGCATTGGCCCAAGGTAGCCTGGTTAAGCACCGAGGCTTTGTGGCACGCCGGTTAGGCGGCATTGTCTGGTTAGACTCAGGCAGACGCGGTGTCTGGCGGCCGCGCATGCCGGCAGTGCCAGAGCGCCCAGAAGGCACGCAGTGAATAACGCGTACCCGCGCGAAGCAAAAGGGCCGGATAAAGGAGTGAATAGCTCATGAGCCGAGAGACTCGCACGCTGAAGAGTTCCGGTTAAATCATATTTCTGACACGTTCATGTTCGAAGCGACTAAACATTGTGTGCCATCACGTCTCACGCCTCAGGCTCCGAACCACGCATGCAGACGTTCGCAGGTGCAGCTGAGCCGGCTGTGACGCTCGTAAACCGAGCGGTGCTTCGATGAAGCAGGCCATTCATGGCCAATAAATCAATGCATGGCATTCGTTTTTGCACCGTTCTGCGGCTTTACTTCAAGGCAGCCGCGCAGAGGAGTGACGCAGTTGTAGAGGTCCCATCCTGAACCGCAGCAATTGTTCCGTACGCTACAGGACGTAACGCCTTGCTATTTTTTTTGCGGGTCATTTAGAAAATCGCCGGCAAGCCGAAGATGCAAGAACAAGAAACTGCACGCTCATGGTGGTCACATGTTTGGCAAACACCTGAAACAAGAACTGGAAGCGCTGCGTGAAGAGTACGCGCGCACCCGGCAGATCAAAGAGTCGCTCTGCGAAGAAATGCTGGTGTTGGATCTCGACCCCAAAGGTCAGATTACCGACGTGAACCAGATATTCCTGAGTGAAATGGGTTACCGCCGTGAAGACCTGATTGGCCGCGACATTAGAAGCCTGATCCCCGATACGTTCAGGAAGGATCCCAATCACGCGGCGCTGATGCAGGCCTTGGAGCAGGGCAAGCATCTGACCGGGGCGTTTCATTTATGCCGTGCCAACGGTGACGATGCCTGGTTGCGCACCATCTGGCAGCCGTCGCATAACAGCAGAAAGCAGCTCATGGGATTCACCGTCTGCTCCGTGGACCTGACCCGCACCATCGAAACTACCAAAGAGCATCAGGGGCTAATTAACGCCCTGCTCCGCTCAACCGCCGTTATCGAGTTCAATCTTCAGGGTGAGGTGTTGACGGCCAATCAGCGCTTCCTCGATGCCATGGGTTATCGCCTGGAACAGATCAAAGGCAAGCATCACCGCATCTTCTGTGAGCCGGAAGAGTGCAACTCGCAGGCTTACCGCGAGTTCTGGGCCAAGCTTAATCGCGGCGAGTACATCGCCGATCGCTTTAAGCGTATCGACAGTGCCGGGCGGGTGATCTGGCTAGAGGCCTCTTACAACCCGGTGCACGATGCCAATGACAACTTGTACAAAGTGGTCAAATTCGCCACGGCAATTACCGACCAGGTAAATCAGGAAATTGCTGTTGCTGAGGCGGCAACGATTGCCTACAGCACCTCACAACAAACCGATGCGACGGCGCAGAAAGGCACGGCAGTGGTGAAGCAGACCGTCGAGGTGATGCGCAAGATCACCCATCAGGTGCAGGAGGCGGCGGAAGGTATCGAGGCGCTGGATAAACAATCGCAGTTGATCAGTACGATCATCAAAACCATTAGTGGTATTGCTGACCAAACCAACCTGCTGGCCCTCAATGCGGCCATTGAAGCTGCTCGCGCCGGTGAGCAAGGCCGTGGCTTTGC
>JAHJXZ010000044.1 GCA_018827205.1 Gammaproteobacteria bacterium
CAGTTGCTTTTCGTGCTGCGGCGGCAGGTAGAAGCTGGTCAGGTAGGTGACCGGTAGGTCCTGCAGGGTGCCAGGTTGGAAGATCATGTAGAAGTTGGGCTGGAAGTTGTTCCAGTCGACTTCGCGCAGGCTGCTGACCACTGCGTCGCGGTTAAGCCCGCCGACACTGAAGCTCAGACGATCGCCCAGCTTCAATTGCAGGCTTTCGGCCAGCTCAGACTCCACCGATACGCCTGGCAACTCTCTGGTATTGGCATCCGTCCACCAGCTCCCAGCGATGAGTTTATTGTCTGCCGGCAAATCGGCAGCCCAGGTCAGACTTAGGTCGCGGCGAATCGCGCGCTCGCCCTGGGATTCCTTGCTGACGATCTGCCGTACCGGCTCGCCATTGATCATCACCAGTCGACCGGGCACCACGGGGAACAATGGTGCGGGGTGCGGTGATAGTTCATTAAGGCGAGCGGCGAAGGCGTCCTTGTCTGCCGGCAGGATATTCAGGGCGAAGTGGTTTGGCGCATTTTCGGGCAACTGATCCTGCCAGGTGTCGAGCAGTTCGCCACGCAGCAAGGCGATTAGCGCCATGGCCAGAATGATCAGGCCAAACGCCAGCGACTGTCCGGCTGCCGCCAGTGGGTGACGCAGCAATTGGCCCAGGCCCAGCCGCCAGGGCAATGAAGCGCCGGCCAGCATGCGGCGCAGACTCTGCAGGCCGAGTAGCAGCAGGCCGCCCAGCAGCAATGCGGTTACCAGGCCGCCGCCGAGTAGGGCGAAGGTCAGCTGCAGGTCGAGGCTCAAGCGCCACATGATCAGGCCGAGTGCCAGCAAGGCTGCGCCATACACCAGCCAGGAACTGGCCGGCACCGGCAACAGGTCGCGACGCAGAACTCGCAACGGCGGCACACGGCCCAGCGCGGCCAGCGGCGGCAGGGCGAAACCGGCCAGCGCCACAAGGCCGGTGGCCATACCTGCCAGCGCGGGCCACAGGCCGCCAGGGGGAATCTGCGCTGGGAGTAGGTCCTGCAGCATATTGAACAGTGCCAGCTGAGCCAGCCAGCCTAGCAATGCGCCGATCAGGCTGGCGGTAATGCCTAGCAGCGCCAGCTGCAGGCTAAACAGGCCGAGTGCTTGGTTGCGGGACAGCCCCAGGCAGCGCAGCAGTGCGCTGGCATCGAAACGCCTGGCGGCAAAGCGTGCCGCCGACAAGGCCACCGCAACCCCGGCCAGCAGCACGGCGGCCAGGCTGGCGAGGTTCAGATAGCGTTCGGCGCGGCCCAGGGCGCTGCCGACCTGACGATTGCCATCTTTGGCGTCTTCCAGGCGCTGGTTGGGGGCGAGGGTAATTCCCTGACGATACTGCGCCAAGGCATCAGCCTCACCGCGCCACAGCTCCTGATAACGCACGCGGCTGCCCGGCTGCACAACGCCGGTGGCGGCGAGGTCATCCAGGTGCATCAACAGGTGTGGAGTCAGGCTATAGAAGTCGCCGGCTTCGTCCGGGAGAAAGGTCAATACGCGGGTCAGACGTAGGGTTTTTGCGCCGACTTCCACGCTATCGCCTGGCTTGAGGTTAAGCGCGACAAATAAGCGTGCCTCGGCCCAGGCTTCGCCGGGCTGCGGACCGGGACCAGTGTGTTCGGTGTCGTACAGCGCAGCGGCACTCTTCAGTTCACCGCGCAGTGGATAAGCGTTGTCCGCTGCTTTGACGCTGGCCAGCTGGATGCCGGCATCGCTGGCCACCACGCTGGAGAATTCGACCAGCTGCGCGTGTTCCAGCCCTAGTTGTTTGCCACTGCTGATCTGCTCGGGTGTGCTGGGCGAGCTGCCGGTCAGGCGCAGGTCGGCGGCGAGAAATTCGGTGGCGCGCAGCAGCATGCCGTCATTCAGGCGTGCGCTGAAATAACCGATGGCCGTGCTGGCGGCGACCGCGATCAGCAAGGCGAAAAACAGCACACGCAGCTCGCCAGCGCGGGCATCACGCAGCAATTGGCGGCTGGCGAGGGAGAGCAGGCGGGTAAACGGCAGATGATTCATCAGGGTTCCACGTGGTCGACCAGGTGGCCGCCCTCCAGACGGATCAGGCGTTGGCAGCGGTGCGCCAGGCGCTCGTCATGGGTGACCAGCACCAGGGTCGCGCCGCGCTCCTTGTTCAGCTCGAACAACAGATCACTGATGCGCTCACCGGTATGGCTGTCGAGGTTGCCGGTGGGCTCGTCGGCAAACAGCACCGCTGGCTCGGCGGCAAAGGCACGGGCGATGGCCACGCGTTGCTGTTCACCGCCTGACAGCTGGCGTGGGTAATGGGTCAGGCGTTGGCCCAGGCCGACGCGGTCGAGCAGGCTGCGAGCGCGCTGGCGGGCATCGGCATGGCCTTCAAGCTCCAGCGGTAGCATGACGTTTTCCAGGGCATTCAAACTGTCGAGCAACTGGAAGGACTGAAAGACGAAGCCAACGTGCTCGGCGCGAACACGCGCGCGCTGATCTTCATCGAGGCTGGCCAGGTCGTTGCCGGCCAGCACAACGCTGCCGCTACTGGGCAGGTCGAGCCCGGCGAGCAGGCCGAGCAGGGTGGATTTGCCCGAGCCGGAGCTGCCGACAATCGCCAGGCTGTCACCGGATACCAGCTCCAGCGACAGATCATGGAGTATGGTTAGCTCGCCTTCCGTGCTGGGGACCACTTTGCTAAGGTTTCGCGCGGTGAGAATACTTGAGCTCATGGAGAATCCAATGCGTAAGTGGTTGATCGGTACTGCCCTGAGCCTGCTGCTGTGGGGGCCTGCGGCGTTCGCGGGTACCGTACTGGTCGTCGGCGATAGTATCAGCGCGGCTTTTGGCCTGGATACCCGCCAGGGTTGGGTCGCTTTGCTGGAAAAACGCTTGATCGAGCAGGGTTTTGACCATCGTGTGGTCAATGCCTCGATCAGTGGCGATACCAGCGCAGGCGGCGCCGCACGGCTGCCTGCGCTACTTGCAGAGCATCAACCGGAGCTGGTGATTATCGAGCTAGGAGGCAACGATGGGCTGCGCGGGCAGCCACCTGCGCAATTGCAACAAAACCTTGCGGCCATGGTGCAAGCATCGCAGCAAAAGGGTGCCAAGGTGCTGATTCTGGGCATGCAACTGCCACCCAATTATGGGGTGCGTTACACCACAGCCTTCGCCGCAGTGTTCCCCAAGGCCGCCAGTGAGACAGGATCGGCCTTAGTGCCGTTCGTGCTGGAGGGCGTTGGCGGCGTGCCTTCGCTGATGCAAAACGACGGCATTCACCCAACTGCCAAGGCGCAACCCAAGTTGCTGGAAAACGTCTGGCCGACCCTGAAACCTTTGCTCTGATGCTTGTATTGGGCCGGCAACGCTGATCAGGTTGTTGTGTTCACCGGCTGCTATACAGGCGGCCATCTCACTGTGGGCAAGCCCGTCGCTGGTTACATCACCTTTGAACAGTTTGACCGCCATAGCCTGCGCCGGCTGATTGGGCTGCTGCCAGGTTGCACTGCGGATGATCCCCGAGGCGCCCTGGCCGAGTATTTCACCCAGCTCAAGGGTGTCGCGGGCGATGGTTGGCAGTGGATGTTGCTGGAGAATTGCAGTTTCGCTGGCGTCACTGAATGGATTGCCGGCAAAGGCCAGCCAGCACAAGGACGGTAATGCCGTGAGCCATGCCGGCAGATGGTCTAGCTGGTTAGCCGCAATGCGCAGCAACTCCAAGCGCTGCAGCTTGGCCAGGCTTTCGGGCAGTGCGCGCAGCTGGTTGCCCGCCAGCATCAGCTTTTGTAAGTGGGCACAGTCACCTAACTCAGCCGGTAGCTGCTGGAGTTGATTGTCGGTCAGGATCAGCCAGCGCAACGCGGGCGGCAGTGCCGCCGCGGGCAGGTGCTGAATGCGGTTGCTCTTGAATCCGATCATTTCTAGCTGCGTGCAGTTGCCCAATACCTCAGGTACTGAGGTGAATAGGTTGTCTGAGCAAAACACAATACGCAGCTTATGCAGGCGCGCTAAGTCAGCGGGGAGTGCGCTTAGGCGGTTGCCCGAGAGGTTAAGCACTTCGAGGCTGTCGGCCAGAGAGAAAATCTCTTCTGGGAAGTCTGTCAGGTTGCAGCAAAGGTCTAGCCGAGTAATGCCGGCCAGCTTTCCGCTGCGAAGTTGTTTAAGGCTGTGCATAAAGGCGCTAGAACTCGTGCACTGGGAGCAAGCCCAGTGCTATTGGGCTGACAAAGGTTTCAACACGTTGGATGCGGGCTGTCGCCCGCTGCCCTATGTTTAGTTGTCGTAACCCAAGTTTGGTGCCAACCAGCGTTCGCTGACGTTCAGGTCCTGCTTTTTCCGGGCGGTGTAGCTTTCCACCTGATCCTTGTCGATCTTGCCGACGGCGAAGTACTGCGCCTGCGGGTGGGCGAAGTACCAGCCGGACACAGCGGCCGCCGGGAACATGGCGTAGTGCTCGGTGAGGAACACGCCGCTGGCGCCGGCCTTGTTGAATTCGGCCGCCGGGTCGAGCAATTCAAACAGGGCTTTTTTCTCAGTGTGATCGGGGCAGGCTGGGTAGCCGGGAGCAGGGCGGATGCCTTTGTAGGCTTCCTTGATCAGTTCCTCGTTGCTCAGCGCCTCGTCCGGCTCGTAGCCCCAATAGGTGGTGCGTACCTCTTTATGCAGCCATTCGGCGCAGGCTTCGGCCAGGCGGTCGGCCAGGGCTTTAACCATGATGCTGTTGTAATCGTCGCCGGCTTCTTGATAAGCCTTGGCCACTTCTTCCGCGCCAATACCTGCGGTGGTGATAAAGCCGCCAACGTAATCGGTGATGCCGCTGTCTTTCGGCGCAACGAAGTCGGCCAGGGAGAAGTTCGGCTTGCCGTCCGGCTTGATGGTTTGCTGGCGCAGGTGGTGCAGGGTGGCCAGTTTCTCGCCGTTATCGGCGTAGACATCCAGATCGTCGTCGTTCACCTGGTTGGCTGGCCAGAAGCCGAACACGGCGCGGGCGCTGATCAGCTTCTCATCGATCAGCTTCTTGAGCATTTCTCGGGCGTCGGCATACAGCGCGGTGGCGGCCTCACCGACCACTTCATCGGTGAGGATGCGCGGGAACTTGCCGGCCAGGTCCCAGGAGATAAAGAACGGCGTCCAGTCGATGTACTCGGCCAGAACATTCAGGTCGATATTGTCCAGTACCTTCACACCGGTAAAGCTCGGCACGCTGGGCTGATAGCTGGCCCAATCGAACTTGGGTTTGTTCTCTACCGATTTGGCGTAGCTCAGGCGTTCGGTGCGGGTGCTGCGGTTGGCGGTGCGCTCGCGTACTTCGATGTAGTCCAGGCGGGTGCGCTCGACAAAATCGGCTTTCAGTTCTTTC
>JAHJXZ010000002.1 GCA_018827205.1 Gammaproteobacteria bacterium
CTTCAAAGCTATCCAGAGCGATGGCTTCAAGAGCCTGAAAGAAGGCCAGGCAGTGACTTTCGTCGCTACCCGCGGTCAGAAAGGCATGCAAGCTGAGGAAGTTCAGGTTGTATAACCTGATCTAACCCGCTTGATAAAAAGCCCCGCCTAGTGCGGGGCTTTTTTGTGGGCGCTTATTTAGCTACGCGCAAGATATGGCGCACTTGCGTACGCCACTGCCAGATCAATCTTCACTGATCACAATGCTCGGCATCGATTGCTGCGCACCACCTTGAGCGATACGTGCACCGACGTTACGCGCGGTTTCCTGGTAGATCATCGCAATCTGGCTTTCCGGATCGGCCACGGTGGTCGGCTTGCCGCCATCAGACTGCATGCGGATGGCCATCGACAGCGGCAAGGATGCCAGCAGATCGACGCCAAACTGCGCCGCCAGTTTCTCGCCGCCGCCTTCACCAAACAGATGTTCGGCATGGCCACAATTCGAGCAAATATGCACCGCCATGTTTTCCACCACGCCCAGCACCGGAATGTTCACCTTGCGGAACATCTCCACGCCTTTCTTGGCATCCAGCAGGGCCAAATCCTGCGGCGTGGTGACGATCACCGCACCGGCCACCGGCACTTTCTGCGCCAAGGTCAGCTGAATATCACCAGTGCCTGGTGGCATATCGACCACTAGGTAATCCAGGTCATCCCAGGCGGTCTGAGTGATCAATTGCAGCAGCGCGCCAGAAACCATCGGCCCGCGCCAGACCACCGGGGTGTTTTCATCGGTGAGAAAGGCCATGGACATCACTTCCACGCCATGGGCTTTAAGCGGTACAAACCACTTCTGATCCTTAACCTGTGGACGGGTGCCTTCTGGAATACCGAACATGATGCCCTGACTAGGGCCGTAGATATCCGCATCGAGAATGCCGACCTTGGCCCCTTCGCGGGCCAGCGCCAGCGCCAAGTTGGCCGCCGTAGTGGACTTGCCCACGCCGCCCTTACCGGAGGCCACTGCAATCACGTTCTTCACATTGGCCAGCGCCGGCACTTGGTCCTGCGCCTTGTGCGCTTCGATCACGCAGTCGACCTGCACCTGGGCCCGCTCAACGCCGTCGAGGTTTTCCAGGGCCATCTGCAGCATCTGCGCCCAGCCGCTCTTGAACAGCCCAGCGGCGTAGCCCAACTGTAGGCGCACCTTGACCTGGCCACCCTGAATATCCACCTCACGCAAGCAACCGGCACTAACCGGGTCCTGATTCAAATGCGGGTCGGTGTATTGGGACAAAGCGGCTTCGACCGCTGCGCGGGTAACGACACTCATGGACGGCTCCGAAAGGCTGAGTAAAGCAGGCGGGCATATTACCCCAGGCAGCCGGCATAGGTGCGCACCCGCACGTGATCGAGCCGGCCAGGCTCAATCCGCAGTGCCGTAGCGCACGGCATTAGCCGCGCAAGGATGAAAAATATCCACCGCCCCTATATAGTTGCCGGCTTCCCTGAGTTACCAGTGCAGCCGATCCCCATGAGCCAAGCCCGCAAAATTCTCGTTACCAGCGCCCTGCCCTACGCCAACGGTTCGATCCACCTTGGCCATATGCTCGAGTACATCCAGACCGACATGTGGGTGCGCTTTCAGAAGTTGCGTGGCAACCAGGCCATCTACGTCTGCGCCGACGATGCGCATGGCTCGGCGATCATGCTGCGTGCCGAGAAGGAAGGCATCACCCCAGAACAACTGATCGCCAATGTGCAGGCTGAACACACCGCCGACTTTGCAGATTTCGGGGTCAACTTCGACAACTATCACTCGACCCATTCGGACGAGAACCGCGAACTGTCGGCGGCCATCTACCTGAAGCTACGTGATGCCGGACATATCGCCACGCGCTCGGTCACTCAGTACTTCGACCCTGAAAAGGGCATGTTCCTCGCCGACCGTTTCATCAAGGGCACCTGCCCGAAATGCGCGACCGAAGATCAGTACGGTGACAACTGTGAGAAATGCGGTGCCACCTACGAGCCAACCGAGCTAAAGAACCCGCGTTCGGCCATCTCCGGCGCGGTGCCGGTACTGCGCGACTCCAAGCACTTCTTCTTCAAGCTGCCAGACTTCGAGGCCATGCTGAAAAGCTGGACCCGCAGTGGCGCATTGCAGGATGCGGTCGCCAACAAAATCGCCGAGTGGCTGGATTCCGGCCTGCAGGAATGGGACATTTCCCGCGATGCGCCCTACTTCGGCTTTGAGATTCCCGACGAGCCAGGCAAGTATTTCTACGTCTGGCTGGATGCGCCCATCGGCTACATGGCCAGCTTTAAAAACCTCTGCGCACGCAGCCCAGAATTAGACTTCAACGAATTCTGGGGCAAGAACTCCAGCGCCGAGCTGTATCACTTTATCGGCAAGGACATCGTCAATTTCCACACTCTGTTCTGGCCAGCAATGCTCGAAGGTGCCGGCTACCGCAAGCCAACAGCTGTCGCCGTACACGGCTACCTGACTGTCAACGGGCAGAAGATGTCCAAGTCACGCGGCACCTTTATCAAGGCCCGCACCTACCTGGACCACCTGAACCCCGAGTACCTGCGCTACTACTATGCGGCCAAGCTGGGCCGTGGCGTGGATGACCTCGACCTCAACCTCGAAGACTTTATCCAGAAGGTCAATTCCGATCTGGTTGGCAAAGTGGTCAACATCGCCAGCCGCTGCGCCGGCTTTATCCACAAAGGCAACAATGGTCTGCTCTTGGCGGGCAACATTGCCCCCGAGCTGACCGATGCCTTTACGGCGGCCACGCCTTCTATTGCTGAAGCCTATGAAGCACGTGATTTCGCCCGTGCCATGCGCGAAATCATGGCCCTGGCCGACCGCGCCAATGCCTGGATTGCCGACAAAGCCCCTTGGGCGCTGAATAAGCAGGAAGGTAAGGAAGCCGAGGTGCAGGCCATCTGCGCCCTGGGCGTGAACCTGTTCCGCCAGTTGGTGATTTTCTTAAAGCCGGTGCTGCCGCAACTGGCCAAAGACGCCGAAGCCTTCCTCAATGTCGCGCCACTGACCTGGGACGACCACCGCTATTTGCTGGCCGATCATCAACTCAACCCGTTCAGCGCTCTGCTAACCCGTATCGAACCGGCGAAAGTCGATGCCATGATCGAAGCCTCCAAAGAAGACCTGGCAGCCAGCGAAGCCGCTCCGGCAGCCGCCGGTAACGGCGAGTTGACGAAAGACCCACTGGCTGCCGAGATCGCCTTTGATGCCTTCGCCGCCGTCGACCTGCGTATTGCCCTGATCGAGAAGTGCGAATTCGTTGAGGGCGCCGACAAGCTGCTGCGCCTGACCCTGGATATCGGCGACGCCAAGCGCAACGTGTTCAGCGGCATCAAGAGCGCCTACCCGGACCCAAGCAAACTGGAAGGCCGCCTGACTCTCTACGTTGCCAACCTAGCCGCACGCAAGATGAAGTTCGGCGTCAGCGAAGGCATGGTGCTGGCTGCGGGCCCTGGCGGTGAAGAAATCTACCTGCTCAGCCCGGACAGCGGTGCCAAGCCGGGTCAGCGGGTCAAGTAAGCCTGCAAACCAGATAGCGCAGTCACTTCGGCCAGGCTGCGCTAGCCTTATAGCGACACGTCAGGAACGCTGATCCAGCTTGTATGGCTGGGTCGGCTTACCGATAATAGCCACCCCTTTCCTGCGGCCTTTGCCCGTCCATCAATGGAACCCGCAATGACCGAACTTGCCTTGATCATGGTCAGCGCCATCCTGGTCAACAACTTTGTGTTGGTCCAGTTCCTCGGCCTGTGCCCGTTCATGGGCGTCTCGAAGAAAATCGAGACCGCCATCGGCCTGTCCCTGGCCACCACCTTCGTGCTGACCCTAGCCGCCATGTGCAGCTATCTGGTGCAGCAGTACGTGCTCAAACCGCTGGATATCGAATACCTGCGCACCATCAGTTTTATCCTGGTGATTGCAGTGGTGGTGCAGTTCACCGAGATGGTGGTGAACAAGACCAGTCCACTGCTGTACCGCGTGCTGGGGATCTTCCTGCCGCTGATCACCACCAACTGCATCGTCCTCGGCGTGGCCCTGCTCAACGCCAACAAGGCCGAATTCACCTTTATCACCGCCACCGCCAACGGCTTTGCCGCCGGACTGGGCTTCTCGCTGGTGCTGGTGTTGTTCGCCGCCATGCGTGAGCGTATTGCCATTGCCGACGTACCCAAATCCTTCCAGGGCGCGGCCATCGGCATGATCACCGCTGGGCTGATGTCTCTGGCGTTTATGGGCTTTACCGGGCTAATCAAGCTATGAGCCTGGTGCTGATTGCAGTACTTGCCTTGCTCGCACTGTGCCTGGTGGCCGGCGCCATCCTCGGTTTCGCGGCTGTACGTTTTAAGGTCGAAGGCAACCCGATTGCCGAGCAGATCAACGCCCTGCTGCCACAAACCCAGTGCGGCCAGTGCGGCTATCCGGGCTGTAAGCCCTACGCAGAGGCAATTGCCGGCGGCGACAAGATCAACAAATGTCCACCCGGCGGTGAAGCGACCATCCAAGCACTGGCTGATCTGCTCGACGTAGAAGCCGAGCCGCTAGACGCCGTGGAAGGCGAAAAGCCGCAGATGGTCGCCTACATCCGCGAAGCCGAGTGCATCGGCTGCACCAAATGCATCCAGGCCTGTCCAGTGGACGCCATCGTCGGCGCGGCCAAGCAGATGCATACGGTGATCGTCAGCGAATGCACGGGCTGTGATCTGTGCGTCGAGCCCTGCCCAGTGGACTGCATCGACATGATCGAAGTGGGCAGTACGGTACAAAGCTGGAAATGGGAAAAACCCCTGCCCCCCGGCCAACTGATTGCCAGTGACCGGGAGCAAGCGGCATGAGCGCACTGCACAAAGCTGAAGCATTGATCTGGGACATTCCCGGCGGCATTCACCCGGCCGAGTGCAAGGAGCTGTCCAACCGCACGCCGATCCAGTCGGCTCCGCTGCCCAAGCGCCTGACACTGCCGCTTAACCAGCATATTGGCGCACCAGCCGAACCGGTTGTCGCCGTCGGTGAACGCGTGCTGAAAGGCCAGCTGATCGCCGCCGCCAATGGTTTTGTCAGCGTCCCGGTGCATGCACCAACCTCCGGCACCGTTAGCTTTATCGGTCCGCAGCCCTACCCGCATGTCTCCGGCATGCTCGCCCCGGCCATTGTTCTCGACAGTGACGGGCTGGATGAATGGATCGAGCTAACCCCACAGACTGACTATCGCCATCTGCAACACAGCGCCCTGATTGAGCTGATTCGCCAGGCAGGGATCAGCGGCCTCGGTGGTGCGGGCTTTCCCACTGCGGTCAAACTCAATGCGCGACCCACGCAGAAAATCCACACGCTGATCATCAACGGTACCGAGTGTGAGCCCTACATCAGCGCTGATGACATGCTGATGCGCGAGCGCGCCAACGAGTTGGTCTCCGGGATCGACATTCTGGTGCAGCTGATCCATCCAGATCAGGTGCTGATCGGCATCGAAGACAACAAGCCCGAAGCCATCGCCGCCGTACGCGAGGCGCTAGCCGAGCGCAGCTATCAGTTAAAAGTGTTCCCGACCAAATACCCATCAGGCGGTGAAAAGCAGCTGATCCAGATCCTCACCGGCGTAGAAGTACCTAGCGGTGGCTTACCGGCGGATATTGGCATGCTCTGCCAGAACGTCGGCACCTGCGTGGCCATCCATGACGCGGTGATCCACGGCAAACCGCTGATATCGCGCATCACCACCCTCACCGGTGAGGCCTTGAGCCAGCCGATGAACGTCGAGGTGCTGCTCGGCACACCGGTAGGTGAACTGCTGGAATTTGCCGGCCTCGACCGCAACAAGCTGAACCGGCTGATCATGGGTGGCCCGATGATGGGCTTTACCCTGCCCGACTTCGCCGTGCCCGTGATCAAGACCACCAACTGCCTGCTGGCCTCGACCGCCGCCGAGCTGCCACCGCCACCGCCGGCCATGCCCTGCATCCGCTGCGGCGAATGCGCCGAAGCCTGCCCGGCCAGCCTGCTGCCGCAGCAGCTGCACTTCTTCGCCATCGGCCAGGAGCATGAACAGCTCAAGGCGCACAACCTATTCGACTGCATCGAATGCGGCGCCTGCGCCTACGTCTGCCCGTCGAGCATTCCGTTAGTGCAGTACTACCGCGCAGCCAAGGGTGAGATTCGCGACCTGGAGCAGAAGCAGCTGAAGGCCGAACAATCCAAGCAGCGCTTCGAGCTGCGCCAGGAACGCCTGCGCCGCGCCGAAGAGCAAAAGGAAGCCGACCGCCAGGCCCGCGCCGCCAAAGCAGCGCAAGCCAAGGCCGCCCAAGCCCAAGCCACTCCAGCTAGCGGCAGCGATGCACCAGCCGGCAAACCTGCTGGGCTGAGCGATGAACAGAAGAAGCTCAAAATAGAAGCCAGCATGGCTCAGGTGGCGCTGAAAAAAGCTGAGAAGCAGCTGGCCGCCCATGCCAGCCCCGAACTACAGGCCCAGGTCGACGAACTGCGCAGCGCTGCAGCCATCGCCCAGCAGGCCCTCGACACGGCCATGGCCGCCAACCCACCGGCACCGGCTGCTGCCCCAGTTGCAGACGATGGCGCATTGAAAAAAGCCAAGATCGACGCCGCCATGCTGCGCGCCCAAGTGCGCAAGCTGGAGAAACTCGAAGCACCTAGCGACGAGCAGCACAATGAACTGCAACAACTGCGCAGCCAGCTGGAGGCGGCCGAGAAACTGCTGGCCAGCCTGGAAGCCCAAGCTCCTACACCCACAACCAAACCCGTTGCCGACGATGGTGCACTGAAAAAAGCCAAAATCGACGCCGCCATGCTGCGCGCTCAGGTACGCAAGCTGGAGAAACTCGAAGCACCCAGCGACGAGCAGCACAGTGAACTGCAACAACTGCGCAGCCAGCTGGAGGCGGCCGAGAAACTGCTGGCCAGCCTGGAAGCCCAGGCGCCGGCACCAGCCGCCAAACCGGCTGCCGAAGATGGCGCACTGAAAAAAGCCAAGATCGATGCCGCCATGCTGCGTGCACAGGTGCGCAAGCTGGAAAAACTCGAAGCGCCAAACAGCGAGCAGCAAAGTGAACTGCAACAACTGCGCAGCCAGCTGGACGCCGCCGAAAAACTGCTGGCCGGTCTGGAAGCCCAGGCGCCAGGCGCTCCCGCGAAAGCGCCTGATGCAGTCGCCCCCGATCCGCTGAAAAAAGCCAAGATCGAACTGGCGATGAAGCGCGCCGAACTGAAAAAGGCCGAGAAGGCAGGCAGCGATGAAACCGCGCTTAGCAGCCTGTGCGAGGCATTGGCAGCCGCCGAGCAGGCGCTGCACCAGGCAGAGGACACATCCGGCAAACCCGCACCAGAGCTGGTACGCACGGACAAGAAACCGATCGACGAAGCCACCCGCGCCTTGAAAACCGAAGTGGCCTTTGCTCGCGCTGATCTGCGCAAGCTGGAACGTGATGACAGCAGTGCTGCCGACGCTCTGGCAGTTGCGCGTCAACGCCTGGCAGACGCCGAACGCCAATTACAGGAACACGCAGGCAGCTGATAACAGCCCTGCGTAGCCAACCCAACGACCGGAGCGCCAATGGCCCTGCCCCGCATCACATCGCCCCACGCCAAGGGCAGCAATCGCACCCAGCAAGTGATGCTGCAGGTGCTGCTGGCTACGGTGCCGGGCATTCTCGCCCTGACCTGGCTGTTCGGCGCTGGCACCCTGATCAACCTGCTGTGGGCCAGCGCCTGCGCCCTGGGTTTTGAAGCTGCCATCCTGGCTCTACGCAAGCGCCCGGTGCTGTTCTTTCTCAAGGACTACAGCGTACTGGTCACCGCCGTGCTGTTGGCCCTAGCGCTGCCGCCCTACTCGCCCTGGTGGCTGACCCTGGTTGCCACCGGCTTTGCCGTGCTGTTCGGCAAACAGCTGTATGGCGGCCTCGGACAGAACCCCTTCAATCCGGCCATGCTCGGCTATGTGGTAGTCCTGATTTCCTTCCCGGTGGAGATGACCAGCTGGCCAGCGCCGCATACGGTCGGCCTGCTTGAGGGCCTGCAACAGATTCTCGCCATCGCCAACCTCCCCGACGGCTGGGCCCAGGCCACCGCCCTGGATGTGCTGAAAATCAACAAAAGCCTGACCATCGACGAGCTGTGGGCGCAAAACCCGGCGTTCGGCTACCTCGGAGGCGCCGCCACAGAAGCGGTCAACCTAGCCTTCCTTGCCGGCGGCTTGTACCTGCTGCACAAGCGCCTGTTCACCTGGCATGCTCCGGTCGGCATGCTCGCCGCCTTGGCCGTAATGAGCCTGCTGTTCTGGAACGGTTCGGGCTCGGACTCTCACGGCTCGCCGCTGTTTCATCTGCTCACCGGCGCGACCATGCTCGGCGCCTTCTTTATCGTCACCGACCCCGTCAGCGGCGCAACCAGCAACCTCGGCCGACTGATTTTCGGCATCGGCGTTGGCGTGTTGGTGTATGTGATTCGCGCCTGGGGCGGGTACCCGGACGGCGTCGCGTTTGCCGTACTGCTGATGAACCTGGCCGCGCCAACCATCGACTATTACACGCGGCCGCGCACCTACGGCCACCGCAAGCCGACTCGCGGCTTCAAGTTGGGAGAGTGACCGTGGCCCTGCCTGAAATTAGCCGCTCAATGCTGAAAAACAGCCTGGTACTTGGGCTGTTCGCCATCGCCACCGTAGGCCTGGTTGCCGCACTGCACCAAGCCACTGCCGGGCGCATAGCCAATGCCGAGCGCGAAGCCCAAGTACGCGCTCTGACCGAGATCCTGCCGCAGAGCAGCTACGACAACCACCTGCTCGACAACAGCCTCCAGCTGCACGACCCGCTGCTCGGCAGTAAATCGCCACAGACCGCCTATATCGCCCTGAAAGACGGCAAACCCAGCGCCGTGATCCTGCGTGCCACCGCGCCAGACGGATACAGCGGTGCGATCCATTTGCTGATCGGTATCCAGGCTGATGGTCGCCTGGCCGGTGTGCGCGTGCTCGGTCATCGGGAAACCCCTGGCCTGGGCGACAAGATCGAGCTGGCCAAGAGTGCCTGGATTCGCAACTTCGACGGCAAGTCGCTGAGCAACCCCAGCGAAGATGGCTGGGCAGTGAAGAAAGATCGTGGAGAATTTGATCAGTTTGCCGGCGCCACCATCACCCCGCGCGCGGTGGTCAAGGCTGTGCACAAGGCTTTGCAGTATTTCGATGCCAATCAAGAACAGCTGTTCGCAGCAGCCCAGGTGAAGTCCAATGGCTAGTCCCAGCTACCGCGAAATCACGCTTAACGGCCTGTGGAAAAACAACCCGGCCCTGGTGCAACTGCTCGGCCTCTGCCCGCTGCTGGGGGTAAGCAACTCGGCGGTCAATGCTCTTGGTTTGTCACTGGCCAGCGCCGTGGTGCTGATTTGTTCCGGTACGGCGGTATCTCTGGTGCGTGGCGTGGTCAACACCGCCGTGCGCCTGCCGGCCTTTGTGATGATCATTGCCGCACTGACCACCTGCATCGAACTGCTGATGCAGGCCTTTACCTATGAGCTGTACCAGATACTCGGCATCTTTATCCCGCTGATTACCACCAACTGCGTCATTCTCGGTCGAGCTGACGGTTTTGCTGCCAAGCACGACCCCGCCCGCGCCGCCTACGACGGCCTGATGATGGGGCTGGGCTTCGGCGTGGTACTGGTGATGATCGGCGCCCTGCGCGAGCTGCTTGGCACCGGCGCAGTGTTTGCCAATATGCACCTGCTGTTTGGCCCCAGCGCGGCTAGCTGGCAACTCACCCTGATTCACGACTACAAAGGTTTCCTGCTGGCCATTCTGCCGCCTGGTGCCTTTATCGTGCTGGGCTTGCTGATCGCCTGTAAAAACCGCGTCGACGAAGTGCTGGCCGAGCGGGCCAAGGCGCAACAGGTCGAAGTGCCTGCGCAAAGCCGCCGTGTGCGGGTGACCGGAGTGATCGAGTGAACGCCGCCAAGCGCTACGAGATCTTCCGCCGCCTGCATGAAGACAACCCGGAGCCGAAGACCGAACTGGCCTATAGCTCACCGTTCGAGCTGCTGGTAGCGGTCACCCTGTCGGCCCAAGCCACCGATGTCAGCGTCAACAAGGCCACGGCCAAATTGTTCCCGGTGGCCAACACCCCGGAGGCGATCTATGCCCTGGGCGTTGAAGGGTTGAGCGAATACATCAAGACCATCGGCCTGTACAACAGTAAGGCGAAAAACGTCATTGAGGCCTGCCGCATTCTTATCGAGAAGCATGGCAGCCAGGTACCGGACAACCGCGAAGACCTTGAAGCCCTGCCAGGCGTCGGCCGCAAGACCGCCAACGTGGTGCTCAATACCGCATTCCGCCAGCTGGCAATGGCAGTGGACACGCATATTTTCCGCGTCAGCAACCGCACCGGCATCGCTCCCGGCAAGAATGTCGTGGAAGTGGAAAACAAACTGATGAAGTTTGTGCCGAAAGAATTCCTGCTTGATTCACACCACTGGCTGATCCTGCATGGCCGCTACGTGTGCCAGGCGCGCAAGCCACGCTGCGGCAGCTGCCGCATCGAAGACCTGTGCGAATACAAACAAAAAACCTCGGACGATTGAGCCGCTATTCAGCCACTCAATCAGCTGATTGAAAAAATCTTTTTTACCCGCCCAGGTTTTGCCGCTATAAGGTGCGCAAATGGCCCTTGTAGCCTGGAGCGGAACTGATGAGCACTGATAAAGAAGAACTTGAGCTCGACGAAGATTTTGTTGCTGAAGAAGCAGATGACGCCGAAGCACCGGTAGAGGTGGCCAAGACCAACCTGACTAAGCGCCGCATCATCGATAACTTCCTCGAAGAGCGCCGCCTGCACAAGCAATTGGCCGAATACGACTTCGACCTCTAAGCCCGCCATAAACAAAAAGCCCCGCTACGCTGCGGGGCTTTTTTGTTGCTCAGCCAACAGCCTGTAAGCGGCGTCGTGAACACTTGTTGGCATACATCGCAGCGTCAGCTTGAGTCAGCAACTGCTCAAGGCTCTGATCAGGCTGCAATGACGACTCCGCTGCGCCGACACTTAGCGACAATGGCCGCCCTGTGCGCTGCTGAAAAGACTGCTGAGCCTTATCCAGGCGGGTCAGCACCTCCTCACTGGTGCTGTAATGACTGGCCAGCACCACAAATTCGTCACCGCCAATGCGCGCCACCACATCGGTGGTGCGAAACAGCGATCTGAGCAGGTCGGCTGCGTCCACCAGCATGCCATCACCGGCAGCATGACCAAACCGGTCGTTGGTCAGCTTCAGGTAGTCCAGGTCGACATACAGCAGCAGACTTCGCCCGCGCCGCCTGCGTGCGACTTGCAGCTCGCGTTCAGCCAGCAGCAGGAAGCCACGGCGGTTGTACAAACCGGTTAGCTCATCGGTCAGCGACATTTGCCGCACCAGCAGTTCGGCGCGCAGACGCTCGGCCACTTCATCCTGCAGCAGCTGGTTGGCCTGCGCCAATTGCGCCGTACGCTCCTCAACCCGCCGCTCCAGTTCGGCATACACCTGCACATTCTCCAAGGCCACCGAGGTTGCGTCGGCTAGAGCTTGCAACATTTCAATCTGGCCCCTCGTGGCACGGTACTGGCTGGCCCAGTAAGTACCAATCGCACCGATGGGTTCCAGGGTGCGAATCGGCACCATGACCAGGCTTTTGACGAAGGTGGGTCGATAGGCGGCGTGGGGGATTCGATCATCCTGGTAGATGTCTTCGATCGCCGTGGCCTGGCGGTTGAGCATGGCCCAACCGCTGATGCAGGCTTGTAGGGGAAAACGCTGCCCTTTCCATAACGGACAGATGGCATCTTCATCACGATAAAAACACTGCTCGCCGTCACGCAAGACAAAGGTGGCGCCATCGGCTCCCACCAGTTCACGCGCTGCGTGGCGCACCACCTCGGCAACAGCATCCAGATCCCTTGCCATGGACAACTCCTGCACGGCCCGAATCAGCCGCTTCGCATGGTTTCCGCTGGTCATGGAACACCTCGTCTGGCCAAGTAGATTGGCCATTCGCTTTGTAAGCCATTACTTACAAAGATAGCAGCTATCAGTCAGCACGCGATGGCGACAGCAGCTCAATCTTGTAGCCGTCCGGGTCCTCAACAAACGCCAGAATGCTGGTACCGTGTTTCATCGGCCCAGGCTCGCGAGTGATCTTGCCGCCACGACTGCGAATGTCGTCGCAGGCTTTGTACACATCAGCCACTTCCAGGGCGATATGGCCATAGCCAGTGCCCAGTTCGTAACTCTCGACGCCCCAGTTGTGGGTCAGTTCGATCACGCTGTTGTGCGCCTCATCGCCGTAACCGACGAATGCCAGGGTGAACTGTCCTTCTGGGTAGTCCTTGCGGCGTAGCAGGGTCATGCCCAGCACTTCGGTGTAGAACGCGATGGATTTATCCATATCGCCGACGCGCAGCATGGTATGCAGCAGTCTCATCAGGTGTCTCCTCATCATGCCCGGCTTTGTGGGCTTATAAATGCAAACCCCGGCTTATGGCCGGGGCTTGGTGTGGCTCAGGTGCTCAAGTCTATCAGAGCATCTTGCGCCCTTTGCCCGCCGCGATGCGCATACGCAGGGCGTTGAGCTTGATGAAACCACCAGCGTCAGCCTGATTGTAGGCGCCGCCATCTTCTTCGAAGGTGGCGATATTGGCGTCGAACAGCGAGTCATCAGACTTACGACCGGTGATGATCACGTTGCCCTTGTACAGTTTCATCCGTACCACGCCGTTCACGTTGGCCTGGGAGGCGTCGATCATCTGTTGCAGCATCAGACGCTCAGGGCTCCACCAGAAACCGTTGTAAATCAGGCTGGCGTACTTCGGCATCAGCTCGTCTTTCAGGTGAGCGACTTCGCGGTCCAGGGTGATCGACTCGATGGCGCGATGGCCCTTGAGCATGATGGTGCCGCCGGGAGTCTCGTAGCAGCCACGTGACTTCATGCCGACGAAGCGGTTCTCGACGATATCCAGACGGCCAATGCCGTTCTCGCCGCCGATGCGGTTCAGCTCAGCCAGTACGGTGGCCGGGCTCATGTCCTTGCCGTCGATGGCAACGATGTCGCCCTTGCGGTAGGTCAGCTCGATATAGGTCGGTGCATCTGGCGCTGCCTCAGGGGAGACAGTCCATTTCCACATGTCTTCTTCGTGCTCGGTCCAGGTGTCTTCCAGCACGCCACCTTCATAGGAGATGTGCAGCAGGTTGGCATCCATGGAGTACGGCGACTTCTTCTTGCCGTGACGCTCGATAGGGATCGCGTGTTTTTCGGCGTAGTCCATCAGCTTCTCGCGCGACAGCAGGTCCCATTCGCGCCACGGGGCGATCACTTTCACGCCGGGCTTGAGCGCGTAGGCACCCAATTCGAAACGCACTTGATCGTTACCCTTACCGGTGGCGCCATGGGAGATGGCGTCGGCGCCGGTCTCGTTAGCGATTTCAATCAAGCGCTTGGCGATCAATGGGCGGGCGATGGAGGTGCCCAGCAGGTATTCACCTTCGTAGACGGTGTTGGCACGGAACATCGGGTAGACGAAATCGCGGACGAATTCTTCGCGCAGGTCATCGATGTAGATTTCCTTGACGCCCATGGCCTGTGCCTTAGCGCGGGCCGGCTCGACTTCCTCACCCTGGCCGAGGTCTGCGGTGAAAGTCACCACTTCGCAGTTATAGGTATCTTGCAGCCACTTGAGGATCACGGAAGTGTCCAGGCCACCGGAATATGCCAGGACTACCTTGTTTACGTCGGCCATGCCATCAACTCCACGGGGTTGTGCGGGAAAACCGACGATTCTACTGCCCATGCCGCCTGATTTACAGAGGCGCGACAGCTTGTGACGACCAAGCGACGGATAATTGTTGGACAACTGACGAGTAGCAGGCGCTAAGAAGTGGTCGCTGGGTCAGCCGCAGTCGGCGCTGGAGCAGGCGGCACGGCAGCTTCCGGCGCCCGATCAAGAAGGATGGTCACTCGGCGATTCTTCGCCCGGTTAGCTTCATTGCTATTTGGCACAACCGGGTAGCGCTCGCCATGAAAGCGCATGGTGATCTGCTCAGCAGGAATGCCGTTGGCCTTGAGGTATTCCATCACTGCCAGCGCGCGACGGCGCGATAGGTCGCGGTTAGTCAGACGATTGCCGCTGTTATCCGCATGGCCATCAAGCTGAATGCGATTGACGCTGGGGTCGGCCTTGAGAAAGCTCAGGATGATATCCAGCTTTGCCTGGGCCAGCGGCTCCAGCGCTACACCACCGCCCGGAAAACCCACCTGACTCTTACGTACCTGATCGAAATTCACTGGCAGCAGCTTGGCCGTGCAATCCAGATACTCGTGATAGGCCTTGTTGAACTTTGCCGGTAGCAAACGCACTTCAACCGCATCGCCACCCATTGCTGCACGATGGCGCACCAAGGGGCTGCGGCCTTCAAGTAAACCGGTGAGCAAGCGCGCGCCTTGCTCCTGGGAACTGTTGAACAGCACCTCGGCGGGCACCACGCTGACCGAACCCAGGTTGATATCACCTCGCCCCGGCTGCCAGGGCGCAGCAGCGGCCAGTAAGGTTGCATTGCCTGCACCCAGCCAACGCTCGCGGGCTTTCAGGCTGAAGGTAACCTGCTCGCCCGCCCGACGGACAAACACCCCTGAGCCGAAATCGGTAACCGGTTGCGACAAACGGCACTCGAACTGATCACCTTCGACCTGCCACTCAATCTTCTCCAGACGAGTCTGGAAGCTGATGGCTAGGACGGGCTGGCTTGCCAGCAGGCAAAGCACCGCGAGTGAATAGGGTCGCACGACAGACTCCAGGGAATACGACTTACCCTCTGTCTATCGGTGCCAAGGCGGAAAACTTGAGCAGCGCTTTACGTCTCTGCGCAGACAGGCCACAGCACAACCCCGCCTTCAGTCAGCTTTACCCGCCGCACCCGCTTTCAACGTGCTGCCACGGGGCTTTTCCGGTAGCATTCTCACCACGTTTTACCCGCCTGGAAGCTTCCATGACTGACCGCCTTACCCTGCTGCGTCCCGACGACTGGCATATCCATCTACGTGACGGTGGCGTGCTGCCCCATACAGTCGCCGATGTAGCCCGCACCTTCGGCCGCGCCATCATCATGCCCAACCTGGTGCCGCCAGTGCGCAACGCCAGTGAAGCCGACGCCTATCGTCAACGCATTCTCAGCGCCCGCCCAACTGGCAGCCGCTTCGAACCGCTGATGGTGCTGTACCTTACCGACCTGACCCAGCCAGAAGATGTTCGTAGTGCCAAGGCCTCGGGCTTTGTGCATGCGGCCAAGCTCTACCCGGCTGGCGCGACCACCAACTCCGACTCTGGCGTGACCAGCATCGACAAGATTTTCCCGGTGCTCGAAGCCATGGCCGAAGTCGGCCTGCCGCTGCTGGTGCATGGCGAAGTGACGCGCAGCGAGATCGATGTATTCGACCGCGAGAAGGTCTTTATCGGCGAGCATTTGAGCCGTGTGGTCGAGCGCTTCCCGACTCTGAAAGTGGTGTTCGAGCACATCACCACCCGCGATGCGGTGGAGTTTGTGCAAGGTGCTTCGGCCAACGTCGGCGCCACCATCACCGCGCACCACCTGCTGTACAACCGCAACCACATGCTGGTTGGCGGTATTCGCCCGCACTTCTATTGTCTGCCCATTCTCAAGCGCAACACCCACCAGGATGCCCTGCTGGATGCGGCCACCAGCGGTAACGCCAAGTTCTTCCTCGGCACCGACTCGGCGCCGCACGCCAAGCATGCCAAGGAAGCCGCCTGCGGCTGCGCCGGTTGCTACACCGCCTATGCAGCTATCGAGTTGTATGCCGAGGCCTTCGAGCAGCGCAATGCGCTGGACAAGCTGGAAGCCTTCGCCAGCCTCAACGGCCCGGACTTTTATGGCCTGCCGCGCAACAGCGACAGCATCACCCTCGTGCGTGAAGACTGGACCGCACCGGCCAGCTTGCCGCTGGGCGATCAAACCGTTATTCCGCTACGCGCCGGTGAAACCCTGCGCTGGCGTCTGCTGGAGCGCCAAGCGTGAGTGAAGACCTGTACGACGACGAAGCCGAGAGCAACAGCCACTCAGGCCCTCGCCATCCGATGGCCGCGCGCTTTCGTGGCTACCTGCCGGTAGTCGTGGATGTGGAGACCGGTGGTTTCAACTGCGCCACCGATGCCCTGCTGGAAATCGCCGCTACCACCATTGGCATGGACGAAGGCGGCTTCCTTTACCCGGAGCACACCCAGTTCTTCCGTATCGAACCGTTTGAAGGTGCCAATATCGAACAGGCGGCGCTGGACTTCACCGGTATCAAACTCGACCACCCACTGCGCATGGCGGTTACCGAAGAGCACGCGTTGACAGAAATCTTCCGCAGTCTGCGCAAATCACTGAAATCCAACAGCTGCAAACGGGCGATCCTGGTCGGCCATAACAGCAGCTTCGACCTGGGTTTCCTCAATGCCGCAGTGAACCGTACGGGCATCAAGCGCAACCCGTTCCACCCGTTCTCCAGCTTCGACACAGCCACCCTAGCCGGCCTCGCCTATGGCCAGACGGTGTTGGCCAAGGCGTGCCAGGCTGCCGACATTGACTTCGACGGCAAGGAAGCGCACTCGGCCCGCTATGACACCGAGAAGACGGCCGAGCTGTTCTGCGGCATCGTCAATCGCTGGAAGGAGATGGGCGGTTGGATGGACTTCGACGACTGATAACCACAGTCGCCACATAACCATCGCTCATAAAAAAGCCCCGCACTAGGCGGGGCTTTTTATTGGGGCAGGAACAGCGCAGGCGAGGCTTGCGCTGTTTCCATCAGGCGCTTTGTGCCAGGTCCATCAACTCACGGTTAGCCACAGCGTACATGGCGTAATCGGTGTTGGTAGCCGCACGCAACTCGCCCAGCATGACCTTCCAGCGATCCACCAGACGGCGGTGCTGATCCAGCCATACGCCGACCCGCTCTTCGATATCCGCAGGGCCTTCGGCCATTTGCAGTACCGACACAGTGATGGCGCGTTGCTGCCAGTCCAGGTCATCGCGGAAGGCTTCACGGGCCAGCGCTTGCCAGTTGTTTTCCACCGGCAGGCTGGTGATCTGCTGCAGGTACCAAGACAGTTCCAGCGACCCGCCAATGGCAAAGTACGCCGCGGCTACGCGATCCGGCTCCTGCCCGGTCACATCCGACGCCTCGATAATCGGCAACAGGGTGTACAGATGGCTGGTACCAGCCACTACCCGCGCCAGCTCTTCCGGCACACCCGCTTCGACATAAGCCTGGAAGCGCGCCAGCCAAAGTTCACGGGCCGGCCCTTCAAGCAACTCGTCCAGACGACCAACCAATGCCTCGATACGCGGCGCAAAATGTGCCACATCGCGAGCAGCATCCAGATCATTACGGCGGTTACGCAGGAACCAGCGTGTGGCGCGACGGCCCAAACGCATCAGCTCATCCATCAACTGCAACTGCAGGTCGGCGGACACCTTATAGTCCAGCGCTTCGATCTGCTGCCACCAATGCGGCAGGCGGAACAGATCACGCACGATCACATAAGCGCCGGCAACATTGGCCGCGCTCATGCCGGTGGACTCCTTCAGGCGCTGCACGAAGGTGATGCCCATGTGGTTGACCAGATCGTTGGCGATTTGCGTGCTGACGATTTCACGCTTCAGGCGGTGGCGACGCATCGGCTCACCAAACTTCGTCGCCAGCAACGGCGGAAAGGCGGTTTCCATCTCGCGCGCCAGGTACTCATCGTCTGGCACCAGGGATTTGAGCAGCGACTCCTTGAGGTCAATCTTGCTGTAGGAAATCAGCACCGACAGTTCCGGCCGGGTCAGCCCCAGGCCTTTGGCGGTACGCTCGTTCAGCTCATCATCAGTGGGCAGAAACTCCAGGGCGCGGTCCAGCTTGCCGGCCGCTTCCAGGGCGCTCATCAGACGTTTGTATTCACCAACACGCTCGCGGGCGCGGCGCTCGGCCAACGACAGCGCCTGGGTCTGCTTGTAGTTGTTGCCCAACACCAGGCCGCCAACTGCATCGGTCATTTCCACCAGCAGCTTGTTGCGCTGCTTGCCGGTCATATCGCCAGCAGCAACGATTTCACCGAGCAGGATCTTGATGTTTACCTCGTGGTCGGAGCAGTCCACACCACCGGCGTTGTCGATAAAGTCGGTGTTGCTCTTGCCGCCATTGAGACCGTACTCGACGCGGCCCAGCTGGGTCATGCCGAGGTTACCGCCCTCACCCACCACCTTGGCGCGCAGTTCGCGGCCATCGACACGCAGCAGATCATTAGCCTTGTCACCCACATCGGCGTGGCTTTCCTTGCTGGATTTGACGTATGTACCGATACCGCCGTTCCACAGCAGATCGACTGGCGCCTTAAGCAAGGCATTGAGCAGCTCATTCGGCGCCAGCTTGTCGGCGCTGATATCGAAGCGCTCTTTCATCTGCGGGCTGATGGCGATGCTTTTGGCACTGCGCAGGAAGATCCCGCCACCCGCCGAGATCAGCTTGGTGTCGTAATCAGCCCAGCTGGAGCGCGGCAGATCGAACATGCGCTTACGCTCGACGAAGCTCTTGGCTGCATCCGGGTTGGGGTCGATGAAGATGTGCATATGGTTGAAGGCCGCCACCATCTGCAAGCTTTCCGACAGCAGCAGGCCGTTGCCGAATACGTCACCCGCCATGTCGCCGATGCCGATTACTGTCACATCATCTTTCTGCACATCGATGCCGCGCTCCCGGAAGTGCCGCTGCACCGAGACCCAGCCGCCCTTGGCGGTAATGCCCATGCCTTTGTGGTCATAGCCCGCCGAGCCGCCCGAGGCGAACGCATCGTCCAGCCAGAAGCCGTATTCGGCAGCAATGCCATTGGCGATATCGGAGAAGGTTGCAGTGCCTTTGTCCGCGGCGACCACCAGGTAAGGGTCATCGCCGTCATGGCGTACCACGTTCTGCGGCGGCACTACGGCACCGTCTTTCAGGTTATCGGTGAGATCCAGCAGGCCGCTGATAAAGATGCGGTAGCAGGCAATACCCTCAGCCAGCACCTCATCACGCGAGCCGCCCAGCGGCATGCGCCGTGGGATAAAGCCACCCTTGGCACCCATCGGCACGATGACCGCGTTCTTCACCTGCTGCGCCTTCACCAAGCCCAGCACTTCAGTACGGTAGTCTTCCTCGCGGTCCGACCAACGCAGGCCACCACGGGCCACGTCGCCAAAACGCAGGTGTACACCTTCGACACGCGGCGAGTAGACGAATATCTCGAACTTCGGCGTTGGCCGTGGAATATCCGGAATTGCACGCGGATTCAGCTTGAAGCTGAAGTAGGACTTGTTCTGCCCGGCCGCATCGGTCTGGTAGAAGTTGGTGCGCAGGGTGGCTTTGATCAGATCCAGGTAACGACGCAGGATGCGGTCTTCGTTGAGCACCGCCACGTTATCCAGCGCGGCGAGAATCGCCTGCTCGAGCTTCTGCTGCTTGTCTTCCAGATCATCGGCGGTGAGCTTGCGCGCGAGATAGAAGCGCGTCTTGAACAGGCGCACCAGTTCCTTGGCGATATCGGCGTGGTTGACCAGAGTGCTAGCGATGTAGCTGAGGTCGAAGCCCAGGCGAATCTGCTTGAGGTAACGCGCATAGGCGCGCAGCAGCGCCACATCACGCCATGGCATGGCGGCCATCAGCACCAGACGGTTGAAGCCGTCATTCTCTGCCGAGCTGCCGACGATCTTAACGAAGGCGTCCTGCAGGGTGTCGTTGAGCTGCTGGATGTCGACATCCAGGCCTTCGGCATAGGTGAAGGCAAAATCGTGAATCCAGAACTCGCGGCCATCAGCGCGGCGCAGCTTGTAAGGGAACTCACCCAAAACGCGCAGACCGAGGTTTTCCAGAATCGGCAGCACGTCGGACAGTGGCAGCGGTGTATCGGCGTGGTACAGCTTACAGTGCAACTGCTGCTCACCTTGGGTCAGCGGCTGATAGAAGCTCATCACCAGCTGACGCTCGCTGTTCAGGCTGAGCAGGTGCTGCATGTCCACCACCGCCGAATGCGGGGCGAAACGCTCACGGTAGCCAGCAGGGAAGCCGCCCGGAAACTCGCTGAGCACTTCCGTGCCCTGAGCCTCACCGAGGCTTTCCACCATCAGACCGGTGTAGTCGTCCTTCCACGAGCGGCACGCCTGGATAACTTCTTTCTCCAGGCGCACAGGATCAATCTGCACACGGTTCTTCGGATCAACCTTGAGGATGAACTGCACCCGTGCCAGTACGGACTCAGAGAAGAACGTCCAGAACTCGCAGTCGATAGCCTGCAGGCGCTCCATCAGCACCTGCTGGATTTTCATACGGGTTTCGGTGGAGTACACATCACGCGGCACATAAGCCAGGCAGTAGCAGAAGCGGCCATAAGGATCGCGGCGCAGGAATACGCGAATCTTGTTGCGTTCCTGAATCTGCACGATCGACATGGTGGTGCTGAACAGCTCATCCACGGACGTCTGGAACAAGTCGTCACGCGGCAGAACTTCCAATACCTGGGCCAGTTCCTTACCCAAGTGTGCACTGCTATCGAAGCCCGAACGCTGTTCAATCACGGCCACCTTGCGGCGGATATAGGGAATGTTCCACACGCTCTCGGCATACACCGACGAGGTGTAGAGCCCCATAAAGCGGCATTCCTTGATCACATTGCCCTTGCTGTCCAACTCGCGAATCGACACCAGATCCGGATAAGCCGGACGATGCACACGGCTCGGTACCGCCGCCTTGGCAAAAGACAGCAGCTGCGAGCCGCGCAGGTAGCTGACCGCCTCTGCTTCGATGTGCGTGTCATCGGCCGTCAGACCAGCGCGTAGGCGCTTGGACAGACCCAGCAGGGATTTCTCGTCATACACAACGCGGCCGCCATCAGCGCTGTCAGCCACGGTGAACTCTTCATAACCGAGGAAGGTGAAATGGTCATCGAGCAACCAGTTCATGAACACCTTAACCTCTTCCAGCTCAGCCCCTTCGACCTTGAGCTTGGCCTTATCCAACCAGGCACGCAGCTCCTTGGCCTTGGCCTTCATCGGCTGGAAGTCAGCCACACTCAGGCGTACATCGCTGAATACCTCGTGCAGGGCTTTTTCCAGGGTTTTCAGTTCAGCGGCGTTGGAGCAGCGGTCAATCTCAAGGAACATCAGCGCTTCTTGCTGTATGCCCTCACCTTGAGCGCCTTTGGGCAGGATTTCTTGCAGTTCACCGTTTTTGTTGCGGCGTACGCTGAACACACTGTTCTGCAGGGTGTGGATGCTGTAACCACGACGGTTCAGCTCCATGCGCACCGAGTCGACCAGGAACGGAATATCGCTGTGCAGAATTTCCACGGCGGTGTGCGTGGACTGCCAGCCGTGTTTTTCATAATCGGGGTTGAATACCCGCACTTCAGGTTTGGCTGGTTCAAAACGCTCCAGCAGCCGCCAGGACGACAATGTGCAGCCGACCAGATCAGAGAGGCGACGCTGAGTCAGCTCCTCAAGGGCGATAATGCCGAAGAATTGCTCGGCGAACAGGGCTACTTGTGGCAGAGCCTGTTCACTGACGTGCTGCGCCAGCGCCGTTTGCAGGTGATGCTGAAAATCGGCTTTGCTGGCCGCCGTAAAGAACGCCATGGGTTTGCTCCGTTTGGCTTGTTATTCGTCAGGGGACTCGATCAAGGCAGTCGCGAGTAATGACCTTCGCCACAACCTTGTTGTTCAACGTTAGTCTAGGAGGCAGCGATTGCATTAAAGTGGCTGCCACTTAACTCTGGCGAGTCTCACGACCCGCTGGTCACATTTGCTGGATGAGCTTAACGATGGAACACCGTGAAGCGCTTGTCGCGCTGCGACATTTTCTTTCAAG
>JAHJXZ010000045.1 GCA_018827205.1 Gammaproteobacteria bacterium
CACTGAACGTTGTGCTGTTCTCAATCGCGCTGATCGTTTTCTGCGGCCTGCTGTACTTTCTGGTCGGCGTACAACACGCCGGCCAACCTCTGGGCCTGGCCCTGGAACGCGGCTGGCTCGCCAACCTGGACGACCTCGCCGACTGCCTCTACTTCAGCGTGGTGACCTTCACCACCCTCGGCTACGGCGATATCACGCCCCACGGCATAGCCCGCCCAATTGCCGCCTTCGAGGCATTTGCCGGCAGCTTTACCATGGCGCTGTTTGTTGTGGTGTTTGTGAAGAAGATGACTCGCTAGCCAAGTTGCATCGAAGAAAACCCAAGTGATCTACTGGCGCATCGACCATCAGCAATGTTTGGAGCCGTCATGCTCAGCCAGTTACGCGACCTTGATCTGCAGTTGCTGCGCCTGTTCGTTACCGTGGTCGAGTGTGGCGGCTTTAGCGCCGCTCAAGGCGAACTGGGGATCGGTCAGTCGACTATCAGCACGCAGATGGCCAAGCTGGAAACCCGCCTGGGTTTTCGCCTGTGTGAGCGCGGCAAGGGCGGTTTTCGCCTGACGCGCAAAGGCGAGCAGGTACTGAGTGCCACGCGCAAATTGTTCAGCGCCATTGATACCTTCAAGAACGAAGCCCAGGGCATGGCCGACAAGCTACTGGGCGAGCTGCGCATTGGTTTGTCCGAAGGCCTGGCAGCCAACGTGCTGGAACAGGTGGCCGAGGCCATTGGCCATTTTCGCGGACGTAATCAAGCGGTGCAGATCGAGCTGCTCACGGCCATGCCTGCCGAGCTGGAGCGCCGTCTATTGCAGGGCCAGTTGCATCTTGCCATCGGCTACTTCTCCGGCAATCAGACTGCGCTGGATTATCAGCCGCTGTTTCGCGAGCGTCAGGTGCTGTTTTGCGCGGCGGGGCATGCGCTGTTCAAGTGCCCACAAATCAGCCTGGAAGACTTGCAACAGACCGACCGGGTGCATCACCCCTACCGTTTCGTACAAGCCCGCGAGCCCTTCCAGAGTGCGGCCAGTTCGGCGCAAACCGAGCAGGTGGACGGCACCCTGGCGTTTATCCTCTCCGGCCAGCATGTCGGTTATCTGCCCGAACATATCGCCGCACCCTGGCTGGCCAGTGGCCGCCTGCGTGCACTGCAAGCTGAAGAGCTGGGTTTTGAGGTGCAGTTTCACTTGGCCAGCCATCGCGGCCAGCACCCCAGTGATGCGCAGCGGGCGTTCAGTGAGGATCTGCTGGCGGCCTTCGCCATCTGAAGCAGAACGGCGCACGGGTTGTGGCGGTCTATAGTTTTCAGTCGCGTCACTCACCCCCAAGGAGTCGTCATGAACAAGACTTACAGCGTCGCCGTGCTGGTCGGTAGCCTGCGCAAGGCCTCGATCAACCGCAAACTGGCACTGGCCCTGAGCGAACTCTCCCCACCCTCGCTGCAGCTGAAGATTATCGAGATCGGCGAGTTGCCGCTTTACAACGAAGACATCGACCAGGACAACCCGCCCACCGCCTATAACGACTTCCGCAGCCAGTTGCAGGTGGCCGATGCGCTGCTGTTTGTTACCCCGGAGTACAACCGCTCGGTGCCGGCACCGATGAAGAACGCCATCGATGTCGGCTCGCGGCCCTACGGCAAGAGCGCCTTCAGCGGTAAACCCGGCGCCGTGTTGAGCGCCTCGCCAGGGGCCATCGGCGCCTTCGCGGCCAACCACCACCTGCGCCAATCCATGGTGTTTCTCGACGTGCATATGATGCAGCAGCCGGAAGCCTACCTCGGCGGGGCCGGCAGCTTCTTCGATGAAGCCGGCAAGCTCGACGATGGCATCAAGCCGTTTCTGCAGAAGTTTATCGACGCCTATGCCGCCTGGGTGGCGCGGCATCTCTAGCAGGCCGCGGGCTACTTACTGCGCCGGCGGCTGACGCAACTGCCCGGCCAGCCGGTCGATGGCGGCGATGGTCTGAACGATATCGGCGTGGATATTTGGCGTACCCAGGCAGGTCCTGTCAGGGTACGCCCGGTATTCGCGGGTTTCCGCTTCCAGCTGCAGGCGTGGATCGAACAGCCCTTGGGGCAGGGGTTGGAAAATAGTCACAGGATGCTCCTTGCCGGCTACACGCAGGCGTGACGATCGAGGTCAGGAGGCAGTAGCAAGGGGCACAAGGCCGCGACAGCGTTTCTTATGACTAGAAGCGTCTTTAGGTTGCAGAGGCCGAGAGGGCAAACGCGACCCGCCGACGCCTTAACAGTCCGCCGATTACCGCGACGGGTCAAGCCATCGGCCGCCGGACGGTCAGCCCTGGCTCAGCAGCGGCGGCATTGGGCAGTCGAGAATATCGGCCACCGCTCGCATCAACTCGGCCTCCTCGGCGCTGATCTGGCCGTCATGCTCGATGCAGCGTGCCATCGCCTTGAGCAGCTGCGGCTTCTGCAGCGGCCAGAGCAGGCTCAAGCGCCGCAGCGCAGGTTCCAGCGCCGATAAGCCACTGGCGCTGGTCGGCAGCAACTGCTCAAGCGGGAACGGTAGTTCGCTACCGGCATGCCTGAAAGCGAGCTGCGCAGCTGAGTCATCCACTCCGCCTGCACGGGCCAGCAGCGACAGCACCACGCGGGTTTCAGCAGCCAGATCCTGCAGCTGATAGCGGCTGGTCTGCGCGCGTACGCCGTCGACATTACGCTCAACAATGCGCAGTAGCGTCCACTCCAGCAGAGCGACCCGGCCATCGGCGCGGATCAGCAAGGCCAGGTTGGCCTTGAGCGCGGCGAACTGATCAGCCGCCAGTTGCTTGAGGGCGGGCATGGCCAGATCCAAAAGAGACAAGCGCATCCCAGGCGCCAGCCGGCGCAGCGGCTCGCGCAACTGCTCAAGCTGCGCGGCAACCTCAGCGGCGATGCGCGGCTGCAACAGCTGTAATTGCTGCGCCGCTTGCGCCTCGACCCGGTCGAGCAGCAGGCCGTAGAGCAACGCCTGCGCACCATTGCAGCTATGCGCAGCCTTGCTCAGAGCAATATCCAGATGTGCCAGGGTGCTGCGCGCTGCCAGCAAATGTGGCGCCTGCGGATCGCCAATGGCACCAATCGCCTCACTCGCCGAGGCCGGGCTTAAACCTGGAACAAAGGCACTCGCTTCATACGAACTGGCGGCAGAATCGCTACCCCCTGCGCCCGGCGCTGCAGTGCTGATCTCCGCCACATGCGGGTAACGGCCATCCCAGCCTGGGGTAATCCTGAGGATGCGCTGGTCCAGCGGCGGATGAGTGGCCAGCATGCCTTCCAGCGCCTGGCTGATGCCTGCGGCAAAATACATATGGCTGAACTCGGCGGCATGCCCGGCCTGCAGTTGTGAGCCATACAAATTGCCACCGATCTTCTTCAAGGCGCCAGCGATGCTGTCTGGGTTGCGGGTGTACTGCACCGCCGAGGCGTCGGCGAGAAACTCGCGCTGGCGGCTTACGGCAGCCTTGATCAGGTTGCCGAAAAAGGTTCCGGCATAGCCCAGCACCCACAGTGTGACGCCAATGGCGAGCACGATCGCCACCGAGTTATCGCGACTGGAACGGCTACCACGGCCGCTGCTGCGCAGCAGAAAGCCGCCAATCAGGCCCAGCAGCAGAATGCCGTGCAGCACCGACACCAGGCGCGTATTGAGACGCATATCGCCGTGGAAGATATGACTGAACTCATGGGCGATCACGCCCTGCAATTCATCACGACTGAGTTGGCAGATCGCGCCACGGGTTATCCCGATCACCGCATCCTGCGGCGTCAGGCCGGCGGCAAAGGCGTTGATCCCAACATCATCAAGCACATACACCGGCGGCACCGAGGTGCCCGAGGCCAAGGCCATTTCCTCCACCACATTGAGCAGCCGGCGCTCTTCCAGGCTCTGTGGCGACAGGTTGATCAACCGCCCGCCCAAGCGCTCGGCAATCGCCTGGCCGCCGCGGCTCAGCTGCAGCTGCTTGTACAGACTGCCGAGCAACACTACGCCAATCACCGCCAGCGCGACGCAACCCACCAGTGGCCAACTGGGCAGTACGCTGTTCGGTGCGTCACTGGCCAACCACAACGAGGTTTGACTCTGGCCAAACAACTGCCAGACCAAGCCCAGCACCAGACTGGTCAAGGTGATCAGGCTAAGCACCGCCAGCACCATAAGGATCAGCAACCGCCCGCTGTTACGCCGGGCGCGATCCTGTTGCTCGAAGAAATTCATCGTGCCGAGCCCTTAACTTAGAACGACACCTTCGGCGCTTCCTGAATCGCCGCGCTGTCGGCAAACTCCAGCAGGGTGGCGTCTTGGGCGTGGCCGAAACTGGCGGCCAGCAATACCGGCGGGAACGCCTGCTTGTAAGTGTTATAGGCCATCACCGCATCGTTGAAGGCCTGGCGGGCGAAGGCCACCTTGTTCTCGGTGCTGCTCAACTCTTCACTGAGCTGCTGCATATTCGCCGAGGCCTTGAGGTCCGGGTAGGCTTCAAGCGTCACATTCAGGCGGCCCAACGCACTGTTCAACAACCCTTCCGCGCCGCCCAACTGCGCCATGCTCTGTGCATTGCCAGGCTGCGCGGCAGCGGCCTTGAGCCCAGTTACCGCGTTATTACGCGCGGCAATCACCGCCTCCAGGGTTTCCCGCTCATGGGCCATATAGCCCTTGGCGGTTTCTACCAGATTGGGGATCAGGTCATAGCGGCGCTTGAGCTGCACCTCGATCTGCGCAAAGGCGTTCTGAAAGCGGTTACGCAAGGTCACCAGTTGGTTGTAAATGCCGATCACGAAAAAGATCAGCGCGGCGACAACCGCCAGGAAAATCAACGTGGAGATGGACATGGGGGAAATCCTTATCGCATGCGGGGGAGATGCAGATGGTAGCGGAAAAGCGCTGCAGCGAATGCTCACCGGCGCAAAACTGCAGGCCCTAAACCGCCACTGAACAACGCCACACGTCCTGACGCTTGGCTTATGCAGTGTTATCCAGATATCGCATGGTGGAAAAAAATCTTGGCAAAATAGACCGACCGGTCTATATATTTAACCCATGAAAAAAACCTCGACCCGCGACAAACTGATTCACGCCATGGCCGACTCCCTGCAACGCAAGGGGCTGCATGGCGTTGGCCTGAGTGAGCTGCTGGAAATTGCCGGCGCGCCCAAGGGCAGCCTCTATCACCATTTTCCTGGCGGTAAGAGTGAGCTGGCAGTGGCGGCGATTGACCATATCAGCCGGCATATCGACAGCCTGTTCACCCAGCTTTTTACCCAGCAGCCGGACCCGCTCAAGGCGCTGCACAACTGGTTGCAAGGTGCCCTGCAGCAGCTGGAGAGCAGTCAGTTTGAGCGCGGTTGCCCGCTGGCCACCATTGCCCTAGAAAGCGGCCCGGAAGATCTGGAGATTCGCGCCGCTCTGCAGCGCAGTTTCACCGCCGTACGTGAGGCCCTGAGTGCGCAACTGCATGCCTACGGCTACCCCAGCGAGCAGGCGGACAACCTCGCCGCTCTGTTTGTCGCGCTGTATGAAGGCGGGCTGCTGCAAGCCCGCGTGGCCGGCAGCAGCGAGCCGCTTAAGCGCGCCGCCACTGCCCTGTTCAACCTAACCCGCGAACAGTTTCCGGGAGGAGTCCGCCCATGAACACCCCAGCCATTCTTAGCGAAACGTTGCAGCTGCCGGCACTCGACGGTTATCCGCTCACCGCCACGCTGTATCACGCCCCGGAGCCAGTGGCGCAACTAGTGATTGCCGGCGCCACCGGCGTGCCTCAGGGGTTCTACCGGCGCTTTGCCGAGTACGCCGCGCAACGCGGCTATAGCACCCTGACCCTCGACTACCGCGGTATCGGCCAATCGAAGCCGGCCAGCTTGCGCGGCTTTGCCATGGATTATCTGGACTGGGCGCACCTCGACCTGGCAGCGGCTGTCGACCAGCATCGTCACCCGCAGCGACCGCTGTATATGGTCGGCCACTCCTTTGGTGGGCATGCCTTCGGCCTGCTGCCGAACCATGATCAGGTGCAGGGTTTCTACACTTTCGGCACCGGAGCCGGCTGGCATGGCTGGATGCCCAAGGCCGAACAGCTGCGCGTGCTGACCATGTGGCGGCTGATCGGCCCACTGCTGACCCGCTACAAGGGCTATCTGGCCTGGAGCAAATTGGGCATGGGCGAAGATTTACCGCTGGGCGTATACAAACAGTGGAAGCGCTGGTGCAGCTTCCCACGCTATTTCTTCGAGGACCCGCAGATGCCGGATCTCGCCGAGCGCTTCGCCCAGGTCAGCACACCGATTATTGCCGCCAACGCGCTGGACGACCTGTGGGCACCGCCCGCCTCGCGCGATGCCTTTATGGCCGCCTACAGCGCCGCGCCCTATCAAGCGCGCACCATCGATTCAGTCGCCAGCATCGGTCCTCTCGGCCATATGGGCTACTTCCGCCCGGCTGCGCAGTCGCTGTGGGATGAAACGCTGAACTGGTTCGCTGAATTGCAGGCGCAACGCCAAGCCGCCTGAACGACCCAGATTGAAGGAGGTTTCGCTGATGAGCATGATCCCAGCAGGCTTTACCCCACTGTTTCGCAGCAGCCCCTTTCTTGATTTGCTCGGGCCGATCTATAACCAGCGCACCGACTCGGGCTTGGTGATTGGTCTGCGCGCCGAGGATAAACACTGCAATGCCCGAGGCTTGGTGCATGGCGGCGTACTCAGCAGCCTGGCTGATGTAGCCCTGGGCTATAACAGCGCCTTCGCCCAGGAGCCACCTACTCCGATAGTGACCAGCAGCCTGACCATCGACTACGCCGGTACCGCCAAGCTCGGCGACTGGATCAGCATCGAAACCGATGTACAAAAGGTCGGCAAAAGCCTGGCGTTTGCCAATTGCTACTTTGTGGTCGAATCAGTGCGAATCGCCCGCGCCAGCGCGGTATTTAGCGTGATCACGCGATAGCGTGCGGCAGATCAAGAAGGGTTATACGGTTTGGCGAACGCCATAAAAAATTGCCTGGAGCAATTTTTAACATCGCGCAGCGATGGCCCGAAGGGTGGCTGCCATGGATGGCATGGACACAAAAACGTCGGGAGCGTTTTTGCGCGCAAGCCCCAGAGGGGTGACGCGCATGGAAGCGTTGAGCATAAAAAAGAAAACCCCGCATTGCGGGGCCTTTGCAGACTGTTTGCTGACATCCTTGATCTGCTTGCCATCCTGGCAGCTGTCCCGCGTATCCCTGTTGCTAAAGTGCGCTTCCTGCGCGACGTCCATGGGCAGCAGATTAGCCGCCGGCCTGCATGCGGCATAGTGGCGATCTGCAGCACGTCGTGTAAGCCATAGCCTACACGACGCCTTCTCGAGTAAAACCGAGCAAACGCTCGGCTTTATTTTGTGACGCAGGTCTTGTTAGACTCGATCTTGTCTTACAAAAACAACAGACCCCGTCAACGGCGGTCATTGGGGCCACACATGCGCTCATTGCTTCTTGCCATCAGCTGTCTAACAGCCAGCATCAGCCCACTTGCATTCGCGAATGGGCAAGATCAACTTTCCGATCCCAAAGCCGCCGTGCAACTGTTCTGGAGCCAGCTTTATGGCCAGGGCGGCAGCACGCTGTATTGTGGGAAAGAGTTCACCGAGGAAAGCGGCCAGTTCAAAGCCAGCCCTATTTACAGCAGCAAGCAGCTGAAAAGCGCGCTGCGCTGCGTCACCGACCGCCAGTGCAAGATCATGAACCCGCGTTACGTCTATATGGCGTCCGATTTGCACAACCTCTACCCGGCAATGACCCGCGTCGAGCTGGTGCGGCGCAATGCGCAATTCGGCGATCTGGACGACAGTGTGCCGAGCAAGTTCGACGATATCGGCTGCGATATGAAAACCAGTTTTCAACTGGTGGAGCCACGCGACGAAGCCAAGGGCAACGTGGCCCGGGCGATCTTCTATATGCACGTCGAATACAACCTGCCCATCGTCGGTCAGGTGCAGGTGTACAAGAAGTGGCACCAGATGGACCCGCCGGACGCCGAAGAAAAGGCGCGCAACGACAAGATTGCCAGCCTGCAAGGCACCCGCAACCGCTTTATCGACAACCCCGAACTGGTCGAGCAGCAGATCAATAACTGATGCGTGTTCAGCGCCGAGGTTTATGGCTGGAGCGCAGCTTATAACGATCGCCCGGATGGATCAGCCGGGCGTAGCTGATCAGATGCTCATCCGACCAGGTGCGGCGGATCACACTCAGGCAAGGCGCGGCCACTTCGATAGCCAACCAATCAGCCACCTGCTGATCCACCAGCACCGCCTCCACTACATGCTCGACATCGGAAATCGGGCAGCTGCTGACCAGCACCTCGTTAGGCGTCTGCAGAGAGAAATCACTGTCCAGGTAATGCGGCACCCAGCGCGGATTGACGAAGCGGTCTTCCAGCTGGATCGGCACGCCATCCTCGCGGTGCACCAGGATGCTGTGAAACACCTCAGCGCCCAACCGCAGGCCCAGACGCAACGCCACTTCATCATCCGCGGCCAGCGCTTCACAGCGAATGATGTCGTTGCTGTAGGCATGCCCACGGCCGCGCACTTCATTGGCGATATTCAGCACTTCATGCAGCGATGACTCGGCCTTGCGATCGGTGACGAAGGTACCCAGCCCCGCCTGGCGTTGCAGGTAGCCCTTCTGCACCAGATCGCGAATAGCCTTGTTGGCCGTCATTCGGCTGACCCCGAAATCCCGCGCCAGCTGCTCTTCCGCCGGAATCTGATGATTGACCGGGTAAGCGCCGCTGTGGATGCGTTCCAGCAGGAACGCTTCAATCGCTTTGTAGCGCGGGGTTGTACTGCTCACAGCGGCTCCTTGGGGTGGTCCCGGTGCGCGGATAATAACCGGCTTACCTGCCCTCTCCCACCATGGAGAGGGGTACAACGGCTTACGCCAGCGACGGCAATACCCCGCTCGGCAACAACGGGGTCAGCACGCGCTCGGCGAGCAGAGCATTGGCGGCCTCGATATCCGGGGCGAAGAAGCGGTCTTCCACGTAGTACGGCACCTGCGCGCGCAGGGCCTGACGTGCCTGTTCGAGCAGCGGCGAGCTTTTCAGTCCTTCGCGGAAATCCAGGCCCTGGCAGGCGCCCAGCCATTCAATGGCCAGCACGCCACGGGTATTGGCAGCCATTTCCCACAGACGCTTGCCCGCAGCCGGAGCCATGGACACATGGTCTTCCTGGTTGGCCGAGGTCGGCAGACTGTCGACGCTGTGCGGGTGGGCCAGGGCCTTGTTCTCGCTGGCCAGGGCGGCAGCGGTAACCTGGGCGATCATAAAGCCGGAGTTGACCCCGCCATTGGCCACCAGAAACGGCGGCAGCTGCGACATATGCTTGTCCATCATCAGCGAGGTACGGCGCTCACTCAGTGCACCGATTTCGGCGATGGCCAGGGCGATATTGTCGGCGGCCATGGCCACCGGCTCGGCGTGGAAGTTGCCACCGGAAATCACATCACCCTCGGCGGCGAACACCAGGGGGTTATCCGATACTGCGTTAGACTCGACGGCCAACACCTCGGCGGCTTGACGCAACTGAGTCAGGCAGGCGCCCATGACTTGTGGTTGGCAGCGCAGCGAGTACGGGTCCTGCACCTTGTCGCAGGCTTCGTGGGAGCGGCCAACTTCACTGCTATCACCGAGCAGATGACGATACACCGCAGCCGCGTCGATCTGCCCGCGCTGACCACGGGCGGCATGGATGCGCGCATCGAACGGCGAACGCGAACCCAGTGCGGCTTCGACGGTCAAGCCACCGCAAACAGTAGCGGCGGCAAACAGGTCTTCGGCCTCGAACAGGCCGCGCAGGGCGTAGGCGGTGGACACCTGGGTGCCATTGAGCAACGCCAGCCCTTCCTTGGCCGCCAGGGTCATCGGCTGCAAACCGGCGATAGCCAGCGCTTCAGTTGCCGGCAGCCATTCACCGCGATAACGCGCCTGACATTCACCGAGCAGCACCAGCGACATATGCGCCAGCGGCGCGAGGTCGCCGGAGGCACCGACCGAGCCCTTGAGCGGAATATGCGGATAGACCTCGGCATTGATCAGAGCGATCAGCGCCTCGATCACCTCGCGGCGAATACCGGAAAAACCTCGCGCCAGGCTGTTGACCTTGAGCAGCATGATCAGCCGCACCATGGCGTCATCCAGCGGCGCACCGATGCCGGCGGCATGCGACAGCACCAGCGAGCGCTGGAGTTTTTCCAGGTCCTCGTTGGCGATGCGGGTCGAGGCCAGCAGGCCGAAACCGGTGTTGATGCCGTAAGCGGTACGGCCTTCGGCAATGATGCCGTTGACGCAGGCAACACTGGCTTCGATGGCCGGGTAGGCCGACGCTGCCAGGCTCACGCGCAGGGGTGCCTGGTAGGCGGCGCGCAGTTGGGCCAGGGTCAACTGGCCAGGGTGCAGGGTGAACAGACTCATGCTCGGGCTCCTTGAGTTGCGCTAATCATAGGCAAGTCGAGGCCCTGTTCACGGGCGCAATCGACAGCAATGTCATAACCGGCATCAGCGTGACGCATCACCCCAGTGCCTGGATCGTTACGCAGCACGCGGCCGAGACGAGCACGGGCTTCGGCGGTGCCGTCAGCGACGATCACCACGCCGGAATGCTGCGAGTAGCCCATGCCGACGCCGCCGCCATGGTGCAGCGACACCCAGGTCGCGCCACCTGCGGTATTCAGCAGAGCGTTGAGCAGCGGCCAGTCGGACACGGCGTCGGAGCCGTCCTGCATGGCTTCGGTTTCACGGTTGGGGCTGGCCACCGAGCCGGAGTCCAGATGGTCGCGACCGATCACGATGGGCGCCTTCAGCTCGCCGCTGGCGACCATGTCGTTGAAGGCTTGAGCCAGGCGCGCGCGGTCTTTCAAGCCGACCCAGCAAATACGTGCTGGCAGGCCCTGGAAGCTAATGCGTTCGCGGGCCATGTCCAGCCAGTTGTGCAGGTGGGCGTCGTCAGGAATCAGTTCCTTGACCTTGGCGTCGGTCTTGTAGATGTCCTCAGGGTCGCCGGACAACGCCACCCAGCGGAAGGGGCCGATGCCCTGGCAGAACAGCGGACGGATATAAGCAGGGACGAAACCGGGGAAGTCGAAGGCGTTGTCGACGCCCTCCTGCAGAGCCATCTGGCGGATATTGTTGCCGTAGTCGAAGGTCGGCACGCCCATCTGCTGGAAGGCCAGCATGGCGCGCACGTGCACAGCCATCGACTGTTTGGCGGCCTTGACCACCACGGCCTCTTCAGTTTTGCCGCGGGCGACGTATTCATCCCAGCTCCAGCCGGCCGGCAGGTAGCCGTGGCGCGGGTCGTGGGCGCTGGTCTGGTCGGTGACCATGTCCGGACGCACGCCACGCTTGACCAGTTCCGGCAATATTTCAGCCGCGTTGCCACACAGCGCGATGGACACTGCCTTGCCTTCGCTACAGTACTTGTCGATACGCGACAGGGCGTCGTCCAGATCGCTGGCCTGCTCGTCGACATAGCGGGTCTTCAGGCGGAAATCGATACGGCTCTGCTGACACTCGATATTCAGCGAGCAAGCGCCGGCCAGGGTCGCCGCCAGTGGTTGCGCGCCACCCATGCCGCCAAGGCCTGCAGTCAGTACCCACTTACCTTTGAGGTTACCGCCGTAATGCTGGCGACCGGCCTCGACGAAGGTTTCATAGGTGCCCTGGACGATGCCCTGGCTGCCGATATAGATCCAGCTGCCAGCGGTCATCTGGCCGTACATGGCCAGGCCCTTGGCATCCAGTTCGTTGAAGTGCTCCCAGGTGGCCCAGTGCGGCACCAGGTTGGAGTTGGCCAGCAGCACGCGTGGCGCGTCCTTGTGGGTTTCGAACACGCCGACCGGCTTGCCGGATTGAATCAGCAAAGTCTGGTTGTCTTCCAGGCGGGTCAGCACTTCGACGATCTTGTCGTAGCACTCCCAGTTGCGCGCGGCGCGGCCGATGCCGCCATACACCACAAGCTCCTTGGGGTTCTCGGCGACTTCCGGGTCGAGGTTGTTCATCAGCATGCGCAGCGGCGCTTCGGTCAGCCAGCTCTTGGCGGTCAGCGTGGTGCCACGGGCGGCGCGGATTTCGGTGTCACGGAAAAGGCTCATAACAAGCTCCTTATCAACAGATCGTTAGGTGCGGGCGGCTTACAGCCAGCCCATGTAAAGCGCCAGGTAGCCCAGCGGAATGCTGAACAACAGGCTTAAGAACGTGCGCTGCAGCCAGACCAGCAACAGGTCGCGCAGGCGCAGGGGAATTCGCGTGGCCAGCACGCAGGGAATCGAGGCCGAGAGAAACAGCACGCTGCTCACCGAGACGATGGCGGTGACGAATTTGACCAGCATGTCGGCGTCTTTCAGCAACATGGCCGGCAGGAACATCTCCGCCAGGCCGGACGAAATGGCGCGGGCCACCTGCATCGGTTCGTCGAGACCGAACAGCCAGGTCAGCGGGTAGAACAGCACACCGAGGGCATCGAACAGCGGGGTGTATTTGGCGGCGAGCAAACCGAGCAGGCCGACGGCGAGAATGCTCGGCAGGATGGCGGCGGTCATGCGCAGGCCATCGACAAAAGTCTCGCGCAACGCGCTGAGCAGCGAGGGCGCACTTGCTGCCTGGCTGAGCCCGGCACGCCAGGCATTGCCGATACGGCTTTCGCCTACTTGCAGCTGCGGCTCGGGACGGCTCTCGGTGGGCAGACGTGACAGCGGGTAGATACGCGCGCTGACGGCGGTAACGGCAAAGGTCACCAGCATCGCGCTCCAGAAATACAGGTTCCAGATTTCCATCAGGCCCAGGGTCTTGGCGATGATCACCATAAAAGGCGCCGACACCGTGGAGAAGCCGGTGGCGATAATCGCCGCCTCACGCACGCTGTAGTGGCCCTGCTGGTACATGCGGTCGGTGATCAGCAGGCCCACCGAGTAGCTGCCAACAAACGAGGCCACGGCATCGATTGCCGACTTGCCCGGCGTGCGCCAGATCGGCCGCATCACCGGCTGCATCAGCACGCCGACCAACTCCAGCAGACCGAAGCCAATCAGAAACACCAGGGCCAGCGCACCCAGCGGCACGATCAGCGCCAGGCTGAGCACCAGCTTGTCGAACAGAAACGGCAACATGCCCGGCTGGTACAGCGCCTCAGGCCCGACACGGAACAGATAGGCCACGCCGATCAGCAGACCGAACACCTTGAGCACGCTGAAAACGATGCGCGTCAGGTCACCGCGCCAGCTGCCGCTGAACCAGGGCTGCAGCGCGCCGTAGAGCATAAACAGCATGGCAATGCTGATCACCAGCGGCCGCGCATGGGTTTGCAGGGCGCTGGCAGCATGGTCGAGGAGGATGGTCGAGCGCCCGCCGATTTCGAAGGGTACGAAAAACAGCAGCAGGCCGATCAGGCTGTAGCCGAGCAACCGGGCCAGGGCGCGACCCTTGGACACGCTGGCGAGCGCCGTAAGTTGTTCAGACATGACGGCTCTCCGCGCGCAACAAACGGGGTGCCGGGCTGCCGCCGTGGCGGTGCTGGGTGAAGGGTGTCATCTGTGCATTCCTCTGTATTTATTGTTGTCAGGGAAGTGGCCAAGTAGCGCTTAGCCGGTCAGGGTCAACAGGTAGATCAGCCGCGCCGCGACCTTGGCGGTGCGGCTGTCGATATCGTGTTCGGGGTTGAGTTCGGCCAGGTCCATCAGGCGCAACTTGCCGCTGTCGCGCACGGTTTCCAGCAGCGGTTCGAGCAGCGCCAGCGACACGCCACGCGCTGCCGGGGCGCTGACGCCTGGGGCTTCGCAGGCCGGCAGCACGTCGATATCGATGGTCAGGTAGATCGCATCGCAACCGGCGATAAAGGCCGACAGCTCGGCACTAAGTGCCAGCAAACTGCCTTCGCGAATCTCGCGATCCTCACGCACCAGCACGTTCAGTTCGGCGGCGCGCTGGAACAAGGCGCGGGTATTGCTGGCGCGGCTGACGCCGAGGCAGGCATAGGCGAACGGCCAGCCACGGGCGGCGCACTGCTCGGCGATCTGCGCGAACGGCGTACCGGAGGAGCGGGCGTGAGCCGGGTCACGCAGGTCGAAATGCGCGTCGAAATTGATAATGCCGATCCGAGGTTTGCCACCAGCTAAGTGTTCGGCAATACCCTGCCAGCTGCCGAAGGCCACCTCATGGCCGCCGCCTAGAACAACCGGCAGATGCCCGGCATCCAGCAGCGCGCAGACGTTGTGACCTAGGCGCGCCTGGGCGCTTTCCAGATCGCCATCGGCGCACAGCACATCGCCGGCGTCATAGGCGGCGCCCTGGCGATGCCAGGCAAGATTAGCCAACGCCTTGCGCATGGCCAGCGGACCATTTACCGCGCCAACGCGGCCATGGTTGCGGCGCACGCCTTCGTCGCTGGCGAAACCGAGCAGGGCGACGCCAGGCTGGCTGTCCGCGCTCAGTTCCTGAATACGCTGATGCCAGCGCGGGCTGTCAGCCTCTGGGTCGACGCGCCCCTGCCAGAGCTGCATGGAATTGCGATCAGCGTGCATGGGTGTTGGCCTCTTTGCTGTAACTAATGGCGCCGTTGAAGATGCGCTGACGCAGCCGGCCCGGCTGGACCGCATAGGCCAGTTCGGCAGGTTGCTGCACATCCCACAGGCACAGATCGGCAGGTGCTCCAACCTCGATCCGCCCGAGATCTGGGCGGCCGAGGGCGCGGGCGGCATGGGCGGTCATACCGGCCAGGGCTTCGCGCGGGGTCAAACGGAACAGGGTGCAGGCCTGGTTAAGGGTCAGGGTCGGGAAGCAGATCGGTGAGGTGCCGGGGTTGGCATCACTGGCCAGGGCCATCGGCACGTTGTGCTGACGCAGCAACGCGATAGGCGGCAGCTGGGTTTCCCGCAGGGTGTAAAAGGCCCCCGGCAACAGGGTGGCCACGGTGCCGGCGGCGGCCATGGCTTGCACCCCGGCCTCGTCGAGAAACTCGATATGGTCGGCCGAGAGGCCCCGATAACGTGCGGTCAGGGCACTGCCGCCCTGATTGGACAATTGCTCAGCGTGCATCTTGATCGGTAGGCCATGGCGCTGCGCCGCCTGGAACACCAATTCGCACTGCGCTGGCGTGAAGCCGATGTTTTCGCAGAACACATCCACCGCATCGACCAGGCCTTCGGCAACAGCCGCCGGGATCATCTCGTTGCACACCAGAGCGATATAGCCATCGCTGTCGCCGACGAACTCCGGCGGCAAGGCGTGGGCGCCGAGCAAGGTAGTGGTGATGCGCAGCGGCAGCAGCTCGCCGAGGCGGCGGGCGACGCGCAGCATCTTCAATTCATCAGCGGTACTGAGGCCGTAGCCGGATTTGATTTCCAGGGTGGTCACACCGTCGTCCAGCAGCGCCTGCAAACGCGGCAGGCTCTGCGCCAGCAGCTCGTCCTCGCTGGCTGCCCGGGTGGCGCGCACGGTGCTGAGAATGCCGCCGCCGGCCTTGGCGATCTCGGCGTAGCTAACGCCCTCAAGACGCTGCTCAAACTCAGCGGCGCGGTTGCCGGCGTACACCAGATGAGTGTGGCAATCCACCAGGCCCGGGGTCATCACCCCGCCACGCCCGACTTCGACCGCGCCCTCAGCCATAGCTTCAGGAAACGCGCTGGTAGGCCACAGCCCCGCGACCTTGCCATCCGCCACCAGCAGATTGGTCGGCTCAGCCAGCGTGGTCAGGCCATCAAAGAGGCAGAGCTCGCGCCAAAGCAGGCGCGGGGCGGACGGGGGCATAGGACTCTCCTTGAGCGAATATGTATATACAATAAAATTCGACCATGCAGTCGTCAACCCCGTTCGTCACCGAAAAATCACTGCCGTGCTACAACCGTCATATGCCCGCGCTAAGGCATAACCAAAGAAATCACCGAGATAGACGGCGCATGCTGTTCAGCAGCAAAGTCCAGCAGCAGACGAACGGCAGCGCTCGGCTCACACAGCCGCTGTGCAGCCGCAAAACGTTAATGTATATACATGCACGAACAACCTGTATGAGCAACCTGTATGAGCAACCGCCGTGAGCATTCGGATTATCGACAGCAGCACCGCCCGCCAACTGCCGTGGAAGAACGGCAAGGGCGTAACCCTGGAACTGGCCATCGCACCGCCTGACGCGAGCCTGGACGATTTCGACTGGCGCATCAGCAGCGCGCGGGTGGAAAGTGCCGGCCCCTTCTCTCATTACCCCGGCATCGACCGTAGCCTGGGCCTGCTCAGCGGCGCTGGCCTGCGCCTGAATCTACCCGAGCAGATCAGCCTCGAGCTCGATAGCCACACCCCGGTGGTGGCCTTTCCCGGCGAGCTGGATGCGCAGGCCGAATTGCTTGATGGTCCGGTGCAGGACTTCAATCTGATGAGCCGTCGCAACCGCTGGCAACACCGCCTGCAATACCGCGAGCTGCAGGGCCAGCAGTGGCTCGACAGCAGCGCCGTGCTGTTTATCTACTGCTGCAGTGGCGCAGGCCTGACGTGCGCTAGGGCCGACACCGCGCCCGTCAGCCTGAACGCCGGGCAAGGCTTGCTGCTGGAAGACGAAGCCGGCCCCTGGCGGCTGACCAGCCAGGGCCGCAGCGGCCTCTACCTGGCGCGACTGGAGCCGGGCAGCGCCGGGCAGCGCCGGGCAGGAAGCCATTGATCTGCTAAGCGACAACTGGGTTTAGCGCCAGACAAATCCAGGCCCTTAAACGCAAAAGCCCCGGCACTGGGCCGGGGCTTTGCTTTACAACAAACGCCGTTAGAACTGCGCGGCGTCGAGCAGATACAGCGACTCGCTACCGGCTTTAACCGAAGCGGTCAGCGAGTGAATACGCGGCAGCAGGCGGGCGAAGAAGAAACGCGCGGTGCCCAGCTTGCTGACGTAGAACTCATCCTGATCCTGCTTGGCCAGTGCGGTGCGTGCCATCAGGGCCCACATGTAGGCGTAGGCGGTGTAGCCGAACACCTGCAGGTACTCGACCGAGGCGGCGCCGACTTCGTTCGGGTTGGCCTTGGCGCGTTCCAGCAGATCGGCGGTCATCAGTTCCAGGTTGGCGATGGCGCCTTTCAGCGGCTCGATAAATTCGGCCAGGCTGCTGTCGGCGGAATCGGTGAAAGCTTTGATCTCTTCAGCGAAGTGCTTGTAGAACGCACCGCCGCTGCCGACCACTTTACGGCCGACCAGATCGAGCGCCTGGATGCCGTTGGTGCCTTCGTAGATCTGGGTGATACGGCAGTCGCGGATCAGCTGCTCCTGGCCCCACTCACGGATATAACCGTGGCCGCCGAAAATCTGCTGGCCATGGGTGGTGGTTTCCAGCGCCATATCGGTGAGGAAGGCTTTAGCCACCGGAGTCAACAGAGCAACCAGCTCTTCCGCGCGCTTGCGCACGGCAGCGTCTTCGCTGTACTTGGCGGTGTCGAGTTGCATGGCCACGTAGCTGGAGAAGGCACGGCCGCCTTCGTTCAGCGCTTTCATGGTCAGCAGCATGCGACGTACGTCCGGGTGCACGATGATCGGGTCGGCGGCTTTGTCCTTGGCTACCGGGCCAGTCGGCGCACGGCTCTGAATACGGTCGCGGGCGTATTCCACGGCGTTCTGGTAGCTGCGCTCGCCCAGAGACAGACCCTGGATGCCAACGCCCAGGCGCTCGTAGTTCATCATGGTGAACATCGCGGCGAGGCCCTTGTTCGGCGCATCGACGATCCAGCCGGTGGCTCCGTCGAAGTTCATCACGCAGGTGGCCGAAGCCTTGATGCCCATCTTGTGCTCGATGGAACCGCAGGACAGCGAGTTCTTCTCACCCAGGGAACCGTCGGCGTTGACCATGACCTTCGGCACCAGGAACAGCGAGATGCCTTTCGGGCCCGCTGGAGCGTCCGGCAGCTTGGCCAGTACCAGGTGAATGATGTTCTCGGTCAGGTCGTGCTCACCGCCGGTGATAAAGATCTTGGTGCCGGAAATCTTGAAGCTGCCATCGGCCTGCGGTTCGGCCTTGGTGCGGATGATGCCCAGGTCGGTGCCGGCATGCGGCTCGGTCAGGCACATGGAACCGGCCCAGACGCCCGAGTACATGTTCGGCAGGTATTTCTCTTTCAGCTCTTCGCTGGCGTGGGCATTGATCGACAGGCAAGCCCCGGCGGTCAGCATCGGGTACAGGCCGAACGACAGGTTGGCCGAGTTGACCATTTCCTCGACCTGGGCCGAGATCGCCTTGGGCATGCCCATACCGCCGAACACCGGGTCACCACCGACGCCGACCCAGCCGCCTTCGGCATAGGTTTTGTAGGCATCCGGGAAGCCGGCTGGGGTTTTCACCGAGCCGTTGGCCCAGGAGCAGCCTTCTTCGTCGCCACTGCGGTTCAGCGGGGCGATCACGCCGCCGGTGACCTTACCGGCTTCTTCGAGAATCGCCGCTGCAGTGTCTTCATCGACCACTTCAGCCAGGGCCGGCAACTGGGCCCACAGCTTGGAAACTTCAAACACTTCATTGAGCACGAAGCGCATATCGCGCAGGGGAGCTTTGTAGTCGGCCACGGGGCAAATCCTCGAGCGAAGCAGCAGGTATATAGATATGCCGGGAGTCTAACCGAACAACTTTTTAGACACATAGCGTCGCGTAATGACCAGATAGTCACCTAACACTTAACCAGCAACAGATAGCAAAAACCCGCCAAGCGGCGGGCCTTTACCTATACATACCGTCGGTCAGAGAGCGAAGTGCTCTGCAGGCAGACTCATCAAACATTCGCTGCCCGCCTCGGCACCCGCCAGGTGGGCGGCTGTGCGCGGCAACAGGCGCTTGAAGTAGAACTCGCAGGTCACCAGCTTGGCCTGGTAGAACGCCGCCTCACCCGCCCCCGCCTCCAGCTTCTGCTCGGCCACCAGGGCCATGCGCAGCCAGAAATACGCCAGGGTGACGTAGCCGGAATACATCAGGTAATCCACCGAGGCGGCACCGACCTCGTCTGGGTTCTTCATCGCCGCCATGCCGATCTTCTGGGTCAGCGCGCCCCACTGTTGATTGAGCGTCGCCAGTTGGGCGACATAGCCCTTGAGCTGCGGATGCTCGGCCTGGGCCTCGCAGAATTTGTGCACGATCTTGGTAAAGCCGCGCAGCAGCTTGCCCTGGCTACCGAGCACCTTGCGCCCGAGCAGATCGAGGGCCTGGATGCCGTTGGTGCCTTCATAGATAGGCGCAATGCGGCAGTCACGCACCAGCTGCTCCATGCCCCATTCGCGGATAAAACCGTGGCCGCCGAATACCTGCATGCCGTGGTTGGTTACCTCCAGGCCGGTCTCGGTCATAAAGGCTTTGCAGATCGGCGTGAGGAAGGCCAGCAGGTTCTCTGCCTCTTCACGCTGCTCGGCGCTGTTGCCGCGGTGCGCCTGGTCAATCAGCTGCGCGGTGAAATAGGCCAGCGCGCGGTTGCCTTCGTTGAACGCTTTCATGGTCAGCAGCATGCGCCGCACATCGGGGTGCACGATGATCGGGTCGGCAGACTTGTCCGGGGCTTTAGGACCAGTCAGCGCGCGCATCTGCAGGCGCTCAGTGGCGTACTTGATCGCGCCCTGAAAACTGGCTTCACCCAGACACAGACCCTGCATGCCGGTGCCCAGGCGCGCGTGGTTCATCATAGTGAACATGCAATTGAGGCCCTTATTGGCCTCGCCAATCAGATAGCCGGTGGCGCTGTCAAAGTTCATCACGCAGGTGGCGGAGGCCTTAATGCCCATCTTGTGTTCGATCGAGCCGCAGCTCACACCATTGCGCGCACCCGCCTCGCCCTGCGCATCCGGGAGAAATTTGGGCACGATAAACAGTGAGATGCCGCGGGTGCCTGCTGGTGCGTCAGGTAATTTAGCCAGCACCAAATGAACGATGTTCTCGCTCATATCGTGCTCGCCGGCGGAGATAAAGATCTTGCTGCCGCTGACCGCATAGCTGCCGTCGGCCTGGGGCACGGCGCGGGTCTTGATCAGGCCCAGGTCGGTGCCGCAGTGGGCTTCGGTCAGGCACATGGTGCCGGTCCAGCTGCCTTCGGTGAGTTTGCTCAGGTAGGTCTGCTTCTGCGCTTCGGTACCGTGGGCGTGGATCGCCGACATCGCGCCGTGGGTCAGACCGGGGTACATGCCCCAGGAGGTGTTGCTCGCGCCGACCATTTCGCCGATCAGCAGGCCGAGGGAATGCGGCAGGCCCTGGCCACCATAGGCCGGGTCAGCCGCCAGACCGTTCCAGCC
>JAHJXZ010000046.1 GCA_018827205.1 Gammaproteobacteria bacterium
GAAGGTGGCGCGTCACTGGCTCGCCCTGGTGCCGGATAACCAGCCGATTTTCCGCGCGAGCATGTCTTGCATTCAAGCCGCGGCCTACGCGCTGCTGGGTGAGTTCGGTGATGCCGCCAAATCGATTGCGGTGGCGCGCGACAACCTGGAGCAGGCTGACAGTGAGTACTTGCATGCGGTGGTCAGCCTGATTGAGGCGCTGATCTGCAAGGAGATGGGCCAGCCCGAGCGCGGACGGATATTGGCGGAAAGTGCGCGGGTGCGGGTCGAGCAAGTGTTCGGTCGGCGCAGTCGGGTTGGGGGGCCGCTGGCACTGGCCTATGCCGATCTACTGTATGAGCAGGATCGGCATGCAGCGATTCTCGCCGAGTTGCCGCTGGCGACTACTTGGCGCGATGTGGCCACACCGATTGAGTTGATCAGTCGCGGCAAGCTGGTGATGGCCAAGGCGCGTTTCTTTGCCGGCGAGGGCGAGTCGGCCCTGGCGGAGTTGGATGAATGGCTGGCCGGTTTGCACGGTCCAGGTTATGAGCGGGTTTACGCCCTGGGCATGAGCTGCAAGGTGCAGTTTCTGCTGTGGCTGCGTAAGCCCAATGAGGCCGAGCGCACCTGTCTGCAGCTGCAGCGCCATCTGGCGGTATTGCCGCCGGGTCGGTATGCCGATGCGGAAACCGTGCAGGTACTGTCTGAGGCGCGTCTGGCCTTGTCCGAACGCCGTGCCGACAAGGCGCAAGCGGTGCTTGAATCCTGCCTGGCCAAACAAACGGCTGAGCATCAGCGTGATCGGCGCCTGCGTCTTTCCTTGTTACTTTCCGTGGCGTACTGGCGCAAAGGTAACAGCGACAAGGCCTTTGCTTTGCTCAAGACCACGGTCGAAGACGCCTGGGCAAGCGGTTACCGGCGCATGTTTCTGGATGACGCACTTTGGCTGCTGCCGCTCTGGGACGCCTGGCACAGCGCCGAACCCAAGCGCGCCAGCGCCTGGCAAGGGCTGGCCGAGCAACTGCGTGAACAATGCCGCCGGCTGTCTATCGATTTAGAAACTTTCGATGAAAATCAAGATGTTAGTCATCGTGAGCGAGAAATACTGCGCTTTGTCGCGGCCGGGTTGTCGAACCGCGACATCGCCCAGGCGGTGCATTTGTCAGAGGCCACGATCAAATGGCATCTGCACAACCTGTTCGCCAAGCTGGGCGTGCGCAGCCGTACACAAGCGGTATTGAAGGGCAAGAGCCTGGGATTGTTGAGCGAGGCTTGAGGTGTGGTTGCCTGATTTGCGCCAGATGGGCGCTCCATCCCTTGGATGGGCTGGCAGCCAGGTCATGCACCAGTAGTTTTAACGTCAGGACGAGAAGCATGGTGCTTCACGATTCCAAGCCTGGCGCGAATAGGGAAGCAGTGCCAGACCTGGTGAGCGGCGCACGCCGCTTTAGCTGAGACGGACAGGAGTCCAGAGCAGCCTGCCGGGGACAACCCATTAGTGAACTGTGGAGACAATAACAATGAAAACCCTCAAGCAACTGGCTCTGGCCACCGCTGTTCTGGCTGTTCCTTTCATGGCTCAGGCTGAGCTCAAGGCCATGGATGACACTGCTCTGGCAACCGTAACTGGTCAGGATGGCATCAGCATCTCCGGTAGCTTCAACGGCACTATCGGTAGCCTGGTCTACACCGACGGCGACGCTAACGGCGGTTCGCTGCGCATGGAAACCGTTTCCTTCACTGGCTTCAACATCGACGATAACGCTCCGGTCATGGTTGACGTGGTTACTAACGGCAGCGGCACCCAGCAACTGCAAATCAGCCTGCCGACCATCACTGGTCAACTGAGCGTTGGTGCAATCAAGATTGGTGACACAAGCGCTGCAAGCATCGGTTCCCTGGCTGTTAACGACATGAACATGGCCGGCACCACCGTTAAAGTCTGGGGCCACTAAGTTCGCTTAGTTGTTCCGTGTGATGAAAAGTCTTACCGGCTTCGGCCGGTAGGACTTTTCTCTTGCCGGATAGGAGTGCGGTTGGCTGATGATCGAGATTCTGCTGGGCAGCCTGATCGGCGTGTGGGGCTTTACAGAGGCGGTGGATACCAAGCCGCCAGCACCGGGCACCGTGCATATCAATCAGTACTTGCTGCCAAACGGACCCTTGCGAGAGACGGTGACGCTTGAGCCGATGAGCCAGTTGCAGTTTCGCAATGTGATTCGTCAGGCTTATGACTACAGCTGTGGCTCTGCTGCTTTGACCTCACTGCTGGATTATTTTCTCGGTCGCAACCTGCAAGAACGCCAGGTAATGGAGGGGTTGCTGCAGTTTGGTGAGGCCGACAAGATCGTCGAGCGACGCGGTTTTTCCCTGCTCGACATGAAGCGGTTTGTCACGGCGCTGGGTTACAAAAGTGGTGGTTTCCGCGCGACTTTCCCCGATCTCGACGCGCTTGAGCATCCTGCTATCGTGCCGATCGAATATGCCGGCTTCAAACACTTTGTGGTGGTGCGCGATGTGTACAACGACCACGTGTTTGTGGCGGATCCGGCGCTCGGCAATATCAGTTTCACCCGTACGCGTTTTGAGGAAATCTGGGATCAGAACGTGCTATTCGTGATTTTCCCCAACGGTAATGAACCGCCGAATGCCATGGCCTTGAGTGAGCAAGATTTGCGCATCATTGATGATCGCACCATCAGCTTGCTGGCATTTCGTGAGTTCCCAGAAATGACCAAATTTACCGAAAACCAAGCCACAGAGCTGGGTTCCGGCGGCGATATTCGCTATATCCGACGCAAGTAAAACGCCCGGCATAACAATAAATATTTGGGGGCTGCGCCATGAGAGTTTTGCATTATGTATGGCTGGCCATACTGGCAGGGGCTGCCAGTTCAGCGGTGTTTGCCGACGAGCCGAGCTCGGTCGATCAGGCACGTGAAGCCTTGAGCAAGCAGGAAGACGACGCCGATAGCGCCAAGGCGCTGGAAGAAGTGTTTCAGGCTGCGGAAAAAAGCTACACCTTGCTGAAAAAAGGCGAGCGAACCCTGACCTATGGTTTCGATTACTCGCTGCTGCGCGATACGGTTATTGAAACCGTACGTACCGGCAACAATGTTTTCAGTGTGATTGGCCAGAGCGAGGCGCAGCATACCTTCACCAACTCGTTCACCTTTGACTATGGCGTATGGGATAACCTGACGTTCAGCGTTCGTCTGCCCATGATCGCCAAGTACGACACCGAACGTGATTTGAATGCCTACAGTCTTGGTGATATCTCCGCCAGCCTGCGCTGGCAGCCGTGGACATCTTTGCGCGGCAAGCCGGTAACCACTCTTTACGCGACCCTGGGTTTGCCTACAGGCAATAGCCCCTACGACATCAACTCCCAGAGCGACCTGTCTACAGGTAGCGGTACCTACAGCCTGGGCGTTGGCGCGAATATGTCCTATGTGATCGACCCGGTCGTGCTGTTTGGCTCTGTTGGTTACACCTACAACATGCCAATCACCGGCATTGGCCAGGTACGCGGCGGTCGCTTACTCGAAGAGGTCGATCCCGGTTCGTCATTCTCCCTAAGCATGGGCTTTGCCTATGCACTCTCCTATGATGTGTCGCTGGCGACCTCCTATCAGATGTCGCATTCGCTGAAGCCGACCTTCACTTTTGCTGACGGCGAAGCCGAGGGTCGCGGGCAGACCAGTGCGGTGATGAACTTCTCGCTGGGTTTGCGTACATCGCCTGATCGAATCGTTAACGTAAATGCCGGTTTTGGTATGACCGAGGATTCGCCGGATGTGCTGTTGGGCATCTCCATGCCTTTGGATATCAAAGGCCTGAAGGCCCAATAGACGCGAGCGAATCTTCTTATGAATATGCGAATTTCGCTGCTTGCGCAGACGATTTTTTGGGCAACTTCGCTCTGTTGTGGGCTTGCCCAGGCACAGTTGGCACAGAACCTGACAATCGGTAGCCCTAAGGCTATGGCGCTTGGCAACGCGGTTACGGCTGACTTTGTCGGTATCGACTCAGTGCATTACAACCCCGCAGCCTTGACCAAGCTCAAAGGGCGGCAAACGACGGTCAAATTCATCACCGGGATGATGGATATTCGTGCCGACTTTGATGCGCCTGAAGGTTATGGAAGCAACTTTCTTGGTCTCAACAACGACCCGGTCGCGAACTCCTCCAGCCGCGCCGGGGCGGCCATGATGTATCTGCCCGGCGTGGGGGGCGCCACCGAGTTGCCGATGCTGTTTGCGCCGCTGGCTGGGCTTTCAATTACACCGCCGGGCTCCAAGCTGACCTTCGCCACCAATATGTATACGCCGCAGGCGCTGGGCTTTGCCCGTGGCGATGATGACCCTGGGCGCTACCAGGGGAAGGAGTTGGTAATCCAGCGTCTGACTTACTTCTCGCCCTCAGTGGCGTATCAAGTCAACGATGAATTATCGGTGGGGTTGTCCATCGGCTTTTCCCATCAGGCCATGGCACTGAATCAGGATTTCCGTGCGCCAGGTATCCTCACAGGCTTTGTCGGAGTGGCTCAGGACGCCTTATGTCTTGTGGATGGCAACCCGTTCGAAATATTCCTGAATATCTGTGGCGGTGAGCTGGGGCCCTTCACCGACATTGCCAATATCGATATCGATATGCAGCAGACCCTTTCACCCACCTGGAACGTTGGTTTCCTCTGGGAGCCGAATGACTGGTTTGCCTTGGGCGCGGTGTATCAGAGCGAGGCCAAAATGCGCTTGAAAGGGCGCTATGTGGTGGACTACTCGGAGAACTGGCAGGGCTTCTGGCAGGGGCTCGACAGCTCATTTATCGGGGCCGTATTCAACACCCTTACACCCGATGGGTTGTTCGATAAGGAGCAGGGTAACGTCTCCTTGAACATGACCTATCCGGCGCACTTTGCCACTGGTATCAAGTTCAAACCGCATGACCGCTGGCAGATCAACCTAGATGTGAAGTGGACCGACTATGCCGCCTGGGACAAGTTCGAACTGGAGTTCGACCGCCAGCTGGATATTCTGACTATTGCCAGCCTGTTCTCCCCGGAGAACGCCACGTCGACCAGCATTATTCTTGATCGTGGTTACGAGTCTGTCTGGAGTTGGGCCATAGGTGTCGAGTATCAGGTCAATGATCGCCTTAGCCTGCGTATGGGCTATGAGCCAAGGCCGTCAGCCATTCCTGGCAACAAGGCCGATGTACTGGCGCCTTTGGGCGATGCCAAACTCTATGGTCTTGGGCTGGGTTACCAGTGGGATAAGGACACCGTGATCGACCTGGGCTTCAACTACTTGGTCAGCAAGCAGGACATCCCCGCGCGTTCCAGTTGCAACATCAACTGCTCATCCATCGACAGCATGGTGTACAACCCCTATGCCGACCTGGATGTTAAAACCAGCGTTAAAGCCTATGTGCTGGCGTTAACCTACCGCACCACGTTCTAAGGTTCTGTCATGCGTATTGTGCTGATACTGATAGGTTGTTTGGCTGCTATGCAGGCCAGCGCCAGTGGTCGCTACCTGACCTGGGTCGACGACCAAGGGCGGGTGCACAACAGCTTTGTCGACAAGCGCTATATGGCCCATCAGCATGCAGCGGCTGGCAATATCCAGCGCAGCGATCAGGCGCGCATGAATGAAGGGGAGGCAGCCGTCTGGCCTGGCAGCAAGAGCAGCGGTGAGAGCAAGCGGCGCTATTTCACCTGGGTAGATGCCAGCGGTAATCTGCAAAACAGCTTCTATGCCGGCCAGCAGGTGCAAACCGGCGGCAATGAGGTTCTCCTGGAGACGGGTGAGCGCTCCAGTGCGTACATCAGTTCGGATGTGCTGGAAGGTCGCGATTTTGCACGTGACGAACAGGATGGTCGCTACTTCACCTGGGTCGATGAGCAGGGGCGCATGCGCAACTCCAAGGTGCCGCCCAAGGGGGCCAAGGCACCGACACCCACCTTGCACAATGTGCCGCTGACTCAGGGTAGGGAAGTGACCTTCGAGACCAAGCCTCAAAGCCTTCCTGGTTTGGACGGGCAACCGACTGCCGCGCTGCAGGCCTTGCTAGCCGGAACCGAGGTAAAGAGCGAAGGCCGCTATCAGGCGTTGGTCGAGCGTTGCTGCGGGCAGTTGACTGAGGAGGATTTCACTCCCCTTAGCGCTGATGAGCCGCGTTATGAAGAGTTAAACCGCTTTTCCCCCAGTCTGGATTTCCCCATGGGCAAAAGCTATTACGCTGCCTTGAAGCTGCCACGCTCGCAGTATGACTTTGGTTTGCGGATTCGCAGCTTCGCCAACAAGCAGGTCGCCTATCCCTCCTTGCTGTTCCTTGATCAGGCCAAGCAGCCAACGCGCCTCGTCAGTGATGCGGTGTACCAGCTGCATGCGGAAACCTGGTACCGCTATGCCTTTATCGAAGGCACTGTCCCCGTTCGGGCCGCTGCGGGTGAGCACTATGTACTGTTGTTGACTACAGATGAAGATCGCAGCCTGCAAACGCTGGATAACAAACCGTTCAAGCGTCCCTTACAGGCGCTCGCGCTGGATGAGGCGGGTATGCAGAGCCATACTCACAGCGACGAAGGCGCATTTGAACTGGCGATTGTGCGTTAGCAACTTAATCAGACAGCCATAAAAAATCCCGGACGTAACCGGGATTTTTAGTCGTTGGAACAATCTGCTCTACGCAGTCGAGACGTGACCAAACAGCTCTTGCGAGAAACGCGTGCGTTCTTCGGCGGTTTCGACGATGCCTTTCTTTGCCAGTTCGGCTATGCGGGCTTCCACTGCATGAGCGCGGTGGGTGAGGCCACAGTCGTTGGCGATCTGGATATTCAGGCCGGGGCGGGCGTTGAGTTCGAGAATCAGTGGGCCCTTGTCCTGGTCCAAGACCATGTCTACGCCGATATAACCCAGACCGCACAGTTCGTAGCAGCCTGCTGCCAGCTTCATAAAGCCGTCCCAGTTTGGCAGTTGCACGCCGTCCACCGCATTGGTGGTGTCCGGGTGTTTGCTGATTTTGTTGTTCAGCCAGGTGCCGCGCAGGGTTAGCCCGGTTGCCAGGTCAACCCCCACGCCGATAGCGCCTTGGTGCAGGTTGGCCTTACCGCCGGACTGGCGGGTTGGCAAACGCAGCATGGCCATAACTGGGTAGCCCATCAGCACGATGATGCGGATGTCGGGCACGCCTTCGTAGCTGATGCTTTTGAAAATCTGGTCAGGAGTGACGCGGTATTCAATCAGTGCGCGGTCACGGTGGCCGCCGAGGGAGTAGAGGCCTGTAAGGATGCTGGAGATTTGATGCTCGATCTCCTCGTGACTAATGATCTTGCCCGAGACGGTCTTGTACTTGTCTTCGAAGCGATCAGCGATCACCAGAATGCCGTCACCGCCAGCACCTTGCGCTGGCTTGACTACGAAGTCTGGACGATCACCGATGATCTCACGCAGCTTGTCGATGCCTTTCTCGGTATCGATAACGCCATACATCTCAGGTACATCGATACCCGCTTCGATGGCGCGTAGCTTGGTGATGATCTTGTCATCGACGATCGGGTACAGGTGCCGTTTGTTGTACTTCAGCACGTAGTCCGCGTTGCGTCGATTGATGCCCATGATGCCTTTGGCTTCAAGGGCTTTCCACGTCTTGATCAGACCGAACATGGCATTAGTCCTTGAGGAAGGCTTTGAAGCGGAACAGTTCGGTCAGGCGGTAGCCACGGTAGCGCCCCATCGCCAACATAAAGCCGACCATGATCATCAGCACTGCAGGGAAGGTGAAGATGAAGTAGTTCAGCTCCTTCACGCTCATCAGCAAGTGCGCCAGGGTGGCGGCGAACAGCGTGCCAAGAGCAACCTTGAAGGCATGACCACCACCGCGCTCTTCCCAGGTGATGGACAGACGCTCGATGGTCATGGTCAGAATCACCATTGGGAACAGCGCTACCGATAGGCCGCGTTCAAGCCCAAGTTTGTGGCTGAACAGGCTGATTGCGGCGATCAGCACGACAACGAAGGTCAGTACGACTGATAGACGCGGCAGCATCTGCAGTTTCAGGTGTTCAAGGTAGGAGCGTAGCGAAAGGCCCAGTGCAGTGATGATCGTGAAGAACATAATGCCGTAGCCCAGCTGCATCTCGCGGAACGCCAGGGCGATCAGTACCGGGGTGAATGTGCCGAGTGTTTGCAGGCCGCCGAGGTTACGCAGGATCAGGATCACCAATACGCCGATTGGGATCATGACCATGATCATAAAGGTCTGCTGGGTTTGCAGCGGCAGGCCATACAAGGTGTATTCAAGGAAGTCGGCGTCGGTGTTCTCGTCGGTCAGTTTGGCCAGGCGAATAGCGTTCATTTCGCTGTTATTCAGGCTGAAGCTGACTTGCGCCTGCTTGCCACCTTCAAGGGTGACCAGGCTGTCATCACCGGTCCACCAGACCAGGCGATCAACTGGCAAACCTTGTTCGCCGCTTTCCGGGTTGAAGTAGAGCCAGTTCTCGCCGTTGAAGCTACGCAGCCACAGCTCCGGGTTCTGCTGGATATCGGCAGCTAGACGAATGGTGTGCACACGCTCCATTGGTACGTGGGCAATGGACAGCAGCAGCTCGATAACTTTGGCTTTATTCGGGGTGGAGGCGTCGCCACCCAACAGCAGCTTGACGTTGTCGTCGTTGACGTTGTTAACGCGTTTGATGGTCTCGCTGATGAACGTTTCGACGTCCGCAGAATGCTGGCGAATCGGTGCGA
>JAHJXZ010000047.1 GCA_018827205.1 Gammaproteobacteria bacterium
AGGCAACGATGGGCTGCGCGGGCAGCCACCTGCGCAATTGCAACAAAACCTTGCGGCCATGGTGCAAGCATCGCAGCAAAAGGGTGCCAAGGTGCTGATCTTGGGCATGCAACTGCCACCCAATTATGGGGTGCGTTACACCACAGCCTTCGCCGCAGTGTTCCCCAAGGTTGCCAGTGAGACAGGTTCGGCCCTGGTGCCATTCGTGTTGGAGGGCGTAGGCGGCGTGCCTTCGCTGATGCAGAACGACGGCATTCACCCAACTGCCGAGGCGCAACCCAAGCTGCTCGAAAACGTCTGGCCGACCCTGAAACCTTTGCTCTGACAGGCTTTTCTGTAACGTGCCTTTCGGCTAATGTGGCGGCCCCGCACTGGAGCCCTCAATGCCGCGTCCTGCCTGGTCCTTGCTTGCCTACCAACTGATCGAACCTGACGAGCAGCTCGACCTGTTCGCCTGCCGAGAAGTACGCGTGCACCTGTTGGCGCGGCAGCTTGAATTGGGTCAGTTTGCCGACCGTACATTGTGCGGTGGTTTGTTGCCTGCGCAGCCAGTGTGGCGCGACCTGGATAAGACGATGCTGCGTGACAAGCGCTTGTGTCCGGCGTGTCGGGCAACACTGGAGGCGCAGAGGCGCGGTGAGCGTCCAGCATTGCCGGGGCGTTGAGTTATCCAAGCGGCTGATCAATCGGTGTACAATCGCCTCCTACTTTTACCAACCATTTTCGTCAGGAATTCCCGGATGTTGTCGCGTGCCATTGCCGTCACCCGCTGCCTGCCGCTTGCCGCTGTATTTGCGGTAGCGTCTGCCAATGCTCTTGAGTTTCCTCTACCGCCTCCTGGCGAGGATGTCGTTGGCGAAGTGCAGGTGATCCAGGCCAAGTATGAAGACACCTTTGCCGATCTGGGGGTGGTCAATGATCTGGGTTACCTAGAAATGGTTGTGGCCAACCCAGGTGTTGATCCTTGGCTTCCGGGCGCGGGCAACGAGATCATTCTGCCAACGCGCTACATCCTGCCGCCTGGTCCACGTGAAGGCATCGTGATCAACCTTGCTGAATATCGCCTCTACTACTATCCCAAAGGTCGTAACGTGGTTTACACCTATCCACTGGGTATTGGTCGCGAGGGCTGGAGTTCGCCGGTTGCCAATGCACGCATCACGGCCAAAACACCGAACCCAGGTTGGACCCCGCCTAAGTCGATTCGTGAAGAACATGCTGCAGACGGCGATCCGTTGCCGGCTTATGTGCCGCCAGGCCCTAATAATCCGCTTGGCCCATACAAGTTAGGTTTGTCGGTGCCGGGCTACCTGATTCACGGCTCGAACAAGAAATTCGGTATTGGTATGCGAGTCAGCCACGGCTGCTTCCGTATGCTCAACCACAATGTGCTGAAGCTGGCGTCGATGGTGTCAGTGGGGACACCAGTACGCATCATTAATGAGCCTTATAAGTTTGGCCGTAGCGGTGGCAAGGTTTACTTGGAAGCGCACGCCCCTCTGGATGAAACTGGAGAGGCCTCGGTTGTTGAAAAGCACACAGCGGTGATCAATGCGCTGCTTAAAAATGATCAGTTCGCCGATCTGCGCCTAGACTGGGAAATGCTGCGTGAAGTCGTCGCTGCTGAAGATGGTTTACCGGTTGAAATTGCTCAGCCTGATCAGGCCATGGTGGTGACTGAGCCTACAATCTGACATCAGATTGTTTTAAGAACCCGTTATGCGTAAGCGCTGACGGGTTTTTTATTGTCTGTTGAAGAGTGAGCATTTCCTCTAGGCAATAAAAAAGCCGACCCAGAAAACTGGGTCGGCTTGTCATAGCCTTGTGAGCTATTACTTGCGGCTGGCTTTTTCCAGCATACGCAGAGCGCGCTCATTGGCTTCGTCAGCAGTTTGCTGAGCCTTCTGAGCAGCAGCCATAGCGTCATCAGCCTTGCGGTAGGCTTCGTCGGCACGGGCTTGAGCGCGAGCAGCTGCATCTTCAGTTGCAGTCAGACGAGCTTCAGTTTCTTTGGACATGCTGCTGCAACCGGTAGCCAGAACTGCGGCCAATGCCAGAGCAGAGAATTTCAGAACGTTGTTCATCGTGTTCCCCTTGAGGTGGAGTTTTTCCATAAAAGCAATTTCCTGATTGTAGGAAATTAGCCGGCGTACATACTACCTGTAACTTGTAGTAAGTAAACGGAGGCAAGGCAAGCCGCCAGAGTTTTTTTCTGCTTAATGCATAGCTAGCCATTTCTCTAGCATGTTTTGGTTAAAAAACAATCAGTTCTAGGGCGTTTGGCAGTTTCTTGCGCAGTGCTTCATTTCACTTTTAGCTGCGCGACTGTGGGGCGTTGCTGGGAAATGATGCAGGTAGTTTTTCGAACATTAATGAACGAATGGCGCAGGGCTATATGCTGGCTTGCGCCAGTGTCGAAAAACCTTGATATGCGATCTAAGTTATTGATTAACGTGACCTCGCAGGTTTTGGCCTGATAAGCTCGGGATAATTGCCTACAACTTAATAGGTACAAGATGCTGTGACCCTATGGCTGCAGAAGCAAGAGCGGGTTGCACGAGCTAACAGAGGAGTTGCGATGAGCGAGGCGTTGTCCATTCACCATGACCTGGCAGGCCATCAATTCGAGACCACAGTGGATGGTGATCGGGCATACCTGGCTTATATGGATCTTGGGAAGCAAACCCTGGATATCTATCGTACCTTCGTACCTAACTCGTTGCGTGGGCGCGGGATCGCGGCAGCGTTGACCGAGCATGCACTGCAGTATGCCGAGCGGCTGGGCTATACGGTGATTCCTTCGTGTTCCTACGTAGAGCGTTATATGCTGCGCCGCCAACGCCACGCGGATAAAAGCTGAGTAATCCGCAGAAGATAAAGGCCAGTCAATGACTGGCCTTTTTTATATCTGCCTTTACGTCTTCGCTATCAGATCTTGGCGATTAGATTGCCGGCGTGCAGGCCGCACTCTTTCTGCGTGGCTTCTTCCCACCACCAGCGGCCTTCACGCTCATGCTGATTAGGCAGGACCGGGCGGGTACAGGGTTCGCAACCGATGCTGATAAAGCCGCGTTCATGCAGGCTGTTGTAGGGCAGCTCCAGCATGCGGATATAGGCCCAGATATCTTCGCTGCTCATCTGTGCGAGCGGGTTGAACTTGTACAGTGTGTTATCCGCGGTAGAAAAGGCGCTGTCGATTTCTACCACGGCAACCTGGCTGCGTGTGCCCGGGCTCTGGTCACGGCGCTGGCCGGTGGCCCAGGCCTTTACGGTGGCAAGCTTGCGACGTAGCGGGGCGGTCTTGCGGATGCCGCAGCATTCGCCGTGGCCATCCTTGTAAAAGCTGTACAGGCCTTTTTCTTTGACGAGGGGCTCCAGTGTGGCGGCCTCTGGCGAAAGTATGTCGATGCTGATGCCGTAGTGCTCGCGTACCTGATCGATAAACCGGTAGGTTTCCGGGTGCAGGCGGCCGGTGTCGAGGCTGAAGACCTTGACGTTTTTGTTGAGTTTCCAGGCCATGTCTACCAGCACCACATCTTCCGCGCCGCTAAAGGACAGCCACAGTTCATCGCCAAAGTGTTCGAAGGCGAGTTTGAGAATGTCCTGGGGCGACTTGTTGGCGTAGCTTGCCGCCAGCTCGGCTGCATCGAAGGGGTGGCTCATCGGCTTGAATTCCTAGTTATGGTGACGTCGCGCGTCTTGTGTGGCGATGGTAGCAAAAGCCAGTTATGCGACTAAATAACCAAGTGCCGTAGTGGGGCTGTTATTTGGGTATAAGGCTCTGCATTGCAGAGCCTTGGGGTAGCCGCTAGAGTGCCGCCTTCTCAAATAAATCCAAGCTAGGAGTGTCCTGTGGAAATCGCGTGTCTCGACCTGGAAGGCGTGTTGGTCCCGGAAATCTGGATTGCCTTCGCGGAAAAAACTGGCATCGAATCGCTGAAAGCGACCACCCGGGATATTCCGGACTATGACGTGCTGATGAAGCAGCGCCTGCGCATCTTGGATGAGCACGGCTTGAAACTGTCCGATATCCAGGAAGTGATCGCCACACTCAAGCCTCTGGAAGGCGCGGTGGAGTTTGTCGACTGGCTGCGTGAGCGCTTTCAGGTGGTGATTCTCTCAGACACCTTCTACGAGTTTTCCCAGCCGCTGATGCGTCAGCTGGGTTTCCCGACTCTGCTATGCCACAAGCTGATCACCGATGAAACGGATCGGGTAGTGGATTACCAACTGCGCCAGAAGGATCCCAAGCGTCAGTCGGTCATCGCCTTCAAGAGCCTCTACTATCGCGTGATCGCGGCGGGTGACTCGTATAACGACACCACCATGCTCAGCGAAGCCCACGCCGGCATCCTGTTCCATGCGCCTGACAACGTGATTCGCGAATTCCCGCAGTTCCCTGCAGTACACACCTATGAAGACCTCAAGCGCGAGTTCCTCAAGGCGTCCAATCGCGAGCTGAGCCTTTAATCAGCTCTCTATTGAAAAGCCCGCATTTGCGGGCTTTTCTGTGGCCTGCCATCCATGGCAGCCACCCTTCGGGCCGTCGCTGGGCGACGTCAAAAACTTCTCCCGGAAGTTTTTTGTGCTTGCCGTCCAGTTCAGTCGCAGAACTGTTCCAGGGTCTCCAGCAGCACTTTGACCTTGGTAATCGACTCCTGGTATTCGGCCTGGCCGTTGGAGTCGGCGACGATGCCGCCGCCGCCCCAGCAGCTGATCTGCCCGTCTTTGGCCAGCAGGCTGCGGATTGCGATTGAGCTGTCCATTTCGCCGCGCACATCGAGATACAGCAGTGAGCCGCAATACAGTGCGCGGCGGGTCGGTTCCAACTCGTCGATGATCTGCATGGCGCGAATCTTTGGTGCCCCGGTTATCGAGCCGCCAGGGAAGCTGCCGGCGATCAGGTCCAGCGCATCCTTGTCCGGCGCCAGTTCGCCGGTTACGGCACTGACCAGGTGATGCACGTTGGGGTAGCTTTCCAGGGCGAAGAGTTCCGGTACCCGCACCGAACCCACTCGGCAGCTACGGCCTAGGTCATTGCGCAGCAGGTCGACAATCATCAGGTTTTCCGCACGGTCCTTCTGGCTGCTGAGCAGGGCGTCGGCCTGTGCTTGATCCTGCACAAGATCGGCATGCCGTGGGCGGGTGCCCTTGATCGGCCGGGTTTCCACCTGGCCTTCGCTGGTGCGTAAGAAGCGCTCTGGCGACAGACTGATGATGGCACCGCCGCCTGGCAGCGTTTGATATCCCGAAAATGGCGTTGGGCAGGCGGCGCGCAAGGCCTGGTAGGCGGTCCACGGCGAACCCTGATAGCCCGCGCGAAAGCGTTGGGCAAAGTTCACCTGATAGCAGTCGCCGGCCTGGATATAGGCCTGAATACGCGCAAAGCACTGCTGGTATTCGGCTTCGCTAATGTCGGACTGAAAACGCCCCAGCAGCCTGAACGGTTGCGGCGCGGACGCTGCTGGTGTGGCGAACAGTGCACTTAGGCGTTGGCGTTCGGCCTGGGGCAGGCTTGGGTGAAACATCAGCTGACAGCGCTGTTGCTGGTGATCGGTGATCAGGGCCCAGGCATACAGACCAACGCGAGCGTCGGCTAGATCGAGATCGTCAATGGCCTGGTCTGGCAGTTGTTCCAGCCTGCGGCCGAAGTCGTAACTCAGATAGCCAATCAACCCACCGACGAACGGGAGCGGATTATTTGCCGGCGGGAGGCACTCACCTAGGTCTGCAAGGCTCTGGCGCAGGCGTTGCAGGAAAGCGTTGGCCGTTTCGTCAGGCGTCGGCGCCAGCTCTGCCAATGGCCAGGCGCTGATAAGGTCATAGCGTCCACGCTGTGCGGTCGGCCGTCCCGCATCCAGCAGCACGGCGCCGGGAGCATGCATGACGCTGCTGAAGTAATGCGAAGGGTCTGCGAGGTAGGGCAGAGCCTGTACAAGGCAAGTAGGCATATGACACTTTCAAGGTGCACGGATGCCGATTGTAGAACGTCGCCAACATTCATCCTAGAGCTTGCGCGTGGGTTTACTCGGGATGCTGCCGCTCATTAGTATGCAAAGGTCCCCGGATGTTCGATGTGACTCATAAAACAATAATTACTACGGGATCAAGGCAATGGATGAAGTAATGGATCCTGCCGCAGGCAGCCTTTTGCGCGCCAAACTGATGCCACCCCAGGCTTCCACGGATTACCTGGTCAGGCCGCAGCTTGAATCTGCCCTGAGCGCCAACCAGCATGCGCGGGTGCTGCTATTGGCAGCCCCGGCCGGTTTTGGCAAAACCAGTGCGCTGGTCGCATTGGCCCATGCCCGCGAGCAAAGTGGTCAGGCGGTTGCCTGGCTGTCGCTCGGCCCTGGCGACGATGAACCGTCGCGTTTTCTGTTGCAGCTGATCGAAGCGCTTTCCCGCCTGTTGCCGGGGTTTGGCGTAGAAGCACTGGCTTACCTACAAAACACCATGCGGGTGCCGGTATCTGCGGTGATGGAAAGCCTGCTGGTGGACCTGTCGCAGCTGGAAAGCCCGCTGCTGCTAGTGCTTGATGATCTGCACCTGATTCAGGATGCAGAGCTGCTCGGCGCACTCAACCGCTTGATCAAATTTGCCCCCGAAGCGTTTACCCTGGCCATCGGTAGCCGCTCGCAACCGGCGCTGAACCTGGCCACTCTGCGTGCCAAGGATCTGCTAGTCGAAATCGGCGAGCAGGAGTTGCGCCTGAGCAAGGCGGAAACCCGCGATTATCTGCAACGTTGCGGCCTGCAACTGGACGCTGTGGCGTTTTCCGCTCTGTACAGCCAGACCGAAGGCTGGATGGTGGGTGTGCACCTGGCCAGCCTGTGGTTACGCCATCAGCCTCAGGCTGCCGCACAGATTGCCGATATGGGCACTGATCAGGCAGCGGTGGGCGCGTACCTACTGCGCAGCGTGTTCGAGCAGCTGCCGGCCGATAAACAGGAGTTGCTGCTGGCCCTGGGCGTGGCTCAGCAACTCAGTGGTGACCTGGCCAATGCCTTGACTGGGCGGCAGGACGGTCAGCTGTTGCTGGAAGAGCTGGAAGCCATGCAGCTGTTCCTTTTGCCGCTGGATCGCGAGCGCCAGTGGTATCGCTTTCACAACCTGTTTGCCGAATTCCTGCGCGGTCGCCTGAAAGAGCGCGACCCGGAGCGTTTCAAGCAGCTGCATTTCAATGCGAGCCTGTGGTTCACCAACCACCATATGCAGAACCTGGCAATCGAGCATGCCTGTCTGGCCGAAGACCCGGAGATGCTTGCGGCGTTGGTCGATGGTTGCGGCCTGGAGCTGATCAATCGTGGCCAGCTCAACCTGATCTACAAATGGCGTCAGCACGTACCGAACGAGATTGCCGAGCGCTTTCCCGTGCTGGTACTCGCCGATGTCTGGACCCGCGCGGCCGAGCTGGGCCTGGTGGAAGCCAATCGCATGCTTGATGAGTTGCTTGAGCGTTGGACCGAGGCCAAGCCCGGCGCGCCGTTGAGCGACAAACTGTTGGCGACCCTGGCGATCAAGTCAGTCATTGCCCTGCAGAAGGACGATTTGCAGACCTGCATTGCTCTGGCGCGTCGGGTTGAAGTGCAATTGGGCCAGCACACTGCCTTTCTCGAAGTGGCGATGCTGATCGTCGGGGCGCTGGCCAACGTGATGATCGGTCAGCCGGATCAGGCCAAGCGTTTGCTGGCACTGGCGCAGCAGCGCAATCACTTCCTTGAAGGGCGCTACCTGGATATGCAGTTGGCCAACGTCGAGGTGCTGCTGAGTTTGGAGCAGGGGCAGATCCGTCAGGCCGAGTTGCTGTTCGCTCAGTTACGCGCGCGGGTTATTCCCTGGTTCTCCGACCGCTCGCGGGCCCTGGCATTGCCGACTATCACCGAAGCCCTGGTCGCCTATAACCAAGGCCGCCTGGAAGGCATCGAGGAACGCTTGCGCTGGGCGCTGGCCACGGTTGACGTCATCAATCCCATCGATCTCTACGCCCAGGGCATGCTGTGTATGGCCCATGTACAGCGCATGCAGGACAACCCCAAGGAAGCTTATGCCAGCCTGGTGTTGATGCAGAACCTCGCCGCGCGCAACCAGTCCTGGCGTTTCTACGCCCAGGCGGTGGCCGATGAGGTGGTGCAGATTCTTCAGGAGCCTGCAGCAGATCGTCTCAAGCGCGCCGAGCAGCGCCTCAAGACCGTGGACTGGAACAAGCTGGCCGAGCATTACCAGCATATGCGCTTCAATCCGGTGCTGTGGGTGCGCGGCCTGACCCGGATTCGTCTGCAGCAGGCGCGGGGCCATTACAGCGAAGCGCTGCATGAAATTACCCAGCTACGCGGCATGTTGCTGGATAACTGGCATGGCCTGCAGCGCTTGCGGCTCGATCTGCTGGCGGCGCTGAGTTATCAGCGTCTGGGTTATCAGGAGCGTGCGCAAAGCCTGTTGGTGCAATGCCTGATCGGTGCCGAGCGCGAAGGTGTGCGCAGCCTGTTTGTCGAGGAAGGCGAAGCTATTCGCCTGTTGCTGCAGCAGCTGGAGGCCGCCGAACGCCAGCCGGCGCTGCAAGGCTTTATTCGCGGCTTGCTGGCCATCTGGCCGGGCAATAGCGCACGGCAATCGTTGGAAGTGCTTGAGGAAGGGCTGACCGAGCGCGAGCGCGAGGTGGTCTGCCTGGCGGCTCAAGGCATGTCGAATGATGAGATCGGCCAGCAACTGTCATTGGCCCTCGGTACGGTCAAGTGGCACCTGCATAACATTTACGAAAAGCTCAAGGTGCGTAACCGCACACAAGCCATCCGCCGCGCGCGCGAACTGAGTCTTCTTGATCAATGAATAGCCAATCGAAACCCCACCCAGGCAAGTTGCCGTTACTGCGCACCAAGCTGTTTCCTGCTGAATCTGCCGGTCGACCTTTGCTGGCCCGTGAAGCGTTGCTTGACCGGTTGTTCAAGGCCCGCGAGCAGCGCCTGATTCTACTCAGTGCACCGGCCGGTTTCGGCAAGAGCACGGTGCTGAGTCAGTTCCGTCTGCGTTTGCTGGAGACGGGGGCGCGAGTCGCCTGGTTGTCCTGTGACGAAGCCGACAGCGAACCGCAACGCTTGCTGCACTACCTGATCGCCGCGATTGAGGCGCAACTGCCGGGCTTTGGCGCGAGTACCGCGCGCCTGCTGCGTGATGACCTGAGTGTGCCTAATGAATTGCTGCTGGATTCCTTTATCGGTGACTTGAAAAGGGTCCAGGGTGACCTGTACCTGATCTTTGATGACTTCCACCGCGTACGGCATGTCGACCTGGGGCCGCTGGTCAATTACTTCGTCAAACAGGTGCCGGCCAATGTACGGATGATCGGCAGCACCCGCTATAAACCGCGCTTTCTTGATGAGCAATCGGTCATTTCGCCCTGGGCGCTGTGGATCAAGGCAGACGAACTGCGTCTTACCCGTAGCGAAACCGAAGCCTACTTCCACGAACTCAAGCAATTGCAGCTGAGCAGCGCCGAGCTGGATTTGCTGCAGCGGCGTACCGAGGGCTGGATCACTGCATTGCATCTGGTGGCGCTGGCGTTGGCGCGGCATTCAGAGCGCACCGCCTTTCTTACTGGGTTGTCCGGCACCGAACGTAATATCGCCGACTATCTGGCTGAGGATGTGCTGGATCATCTGCCGCAGGATCAGCAGCTATTTCTCGATCAGACCTCGGTGCTCGATGAATTCAATGCCGAGTTGTGCAACGCCCTGACCGGCCGCACAGACGGCGCGCAGATGCTCAAACGTTTGCAGACCGCTCAGCTGTTCATTATTGCGCTGGACGATCAGGGCGAGTGGTTTCGCTATCACCACCTGTTTGCCGAGTTCCTGCAGGGCCGCCTGAGCCGTGCGGGGGACCCAACTCACCTGTTGCACGCCGCAGCCCGCTGGTGTGAAAGCCATGAGCTGACGGATAAATCGGTCAAATACGCCCTGCGCGCACGCGATTACGCCTTTGCCGCCGAGCTGCTGGAACGCCAGGGCGCGACGCTGATTGCCGGCAATCAGGTCTACGGCATTCTGGCGATCCTCAAGGATGTGCCATCGGAGGTGATTCGCGAGCACCCGGTGTTCCAGATTTTCTACGCCTGGCAGCTGGCCTTCGAGCAGAAGTACGCCGAAGCCGAAGCGCTGATCGAGGAAGTCAGTACGCGCCTGATGCAGGGACGTGGCAAACCGATGCACTTTGGCCTGGCGGTATTGCTGGCGGTAGCCCAGGTGCTCAAGGCGCTGGTGTTGCTGTATCAGGACAAGCTTGAGGGCGCGCTGAAGGTGGCGCGTCACTGGCTCGCCCTGGTGCCGGATAACCAGCCGATTTTCCGCGCGAGCATGTCTTGCATTCAAGCCGCGGCCTACGCGCTGCTGGGGGAGTTCGGTGATGCCGCCAAGTCAATTGCGGTGGCGCGCGACAACCTGGAGCAGGCTGACAGTGAGTACCTGCATGCGGTGGTCAGCCTGATTGAGGCACTGATCTGCAAGGAAATGGGCCAGCCCGAGCGCGGCCGGATATTGGCGGAAAGTGCCCGGGCAAGGGTCGAGCAAGTGTTCGGCCGCCGCAGTCGGGTTGGTGGGCCGCTGGCCCTAGCCTATGCCGATCTACTGTATGAGCAGGATCGGCATGCAGCGATTCTCGCCGAGTTGCCGCTGGCGACTACCTGGCGCGATGTGGCCACACCGATTGAGTTGATCAGTCGCGGCAAGCTGGTGATGGCCAAGGCGCGTTTCTTTGCCG
>JAHJXZ010000048.1 GCA_018827205.1 Gammaproteobacteria bacterium
CCCGGGTAGCTGTTGTCACGCCAGGTTCCGCCGACTTCTGCGGCTTTTTCCAGCAGCAGAAAATCCCCAATACCGGCCTTCTGCAGCTGAATGGCCATGCCCAGGCCGCCAAAGCCGCTGCCGATAATCAGCGCGCGCAACGCGGATTTATTCTGGGAAGTGTTATTCATTTTTATATCCCCAACCGCAAACAGTGCGGATGCCAGGATGCTACTTGCCTGCCGCGTGGTGGGTTATGGCATAGTCGGCCAATTGATTGTGACTTTCGGACAAACCACCGGACAACTGCATGTTCGCCGCCTCCTTCACCCTGCCACGGCGCAGTATCACCAGTGCGCAACTGCTGACCCAACTGGGCCTGGACCATGGCCTGAGTGTCGAGCGTTGCCTGCTCAACACCGGCCTCAGCCCCCTGCAACTGGCCGAGCTGCACAGTGAAATCGAAGGAGCGCAGGAGCTGCAGCTGATCCGCAACCTGATCGACGCCCTGCCCGCGCAATACGACCTAGGCCTGCAGGCCGGTCTGCGCTATCAGCTGACCACCTATGGCATCTGGGGCTACGCCTTGCTCAGCAGCCAGACCTTCCGCCAGGCGGCTGAACTGGGCCTGCGCTACCTGGACCTGACCTTTGCCTTCAACCGCATTACCTTGCGCGAAGACGCCAGCCAGGCACACCTGGAACTGGATGGCAGCCATTTACCGGATCAGGTGCGCGACTTCCTCCTGCTGCGCGATGCCGTTGCGGTGATGGTGATTCAACGCGAGCTGACCGGCGCCAAGGTACCCTTGACCCAGGTGCAACTGAGCATACCGGCGCCAGCTGACCCGGCGCGTTTTATCGAGCAATTCGACCTGCTGCCGGAGTTCGCCAGCGCACAGAATAGCATCAGCTTCCCGCGCCACCTGCTCGACCTGCCCCTGCCCCGCGCCAATCCGCACAGCGCGCAACTCTGCGAGCTGCAGTGCCAGGCCCTGCTGGCCAAACGGCAAGTGCGCAGCGGCTTGGCCGGGCAGATTCGCGATCGCTTGCTGAGCACACCCGGCCGGCTACCCGATATGGAAGTTATCGCTCGCGAACTCAACATCAGCAGCCGCACCCTGCGCCGCCGCCTGGAGGACCAAGGCAGCAGCTTTCGCCAACTGCAGGAGGAAGTGCGTCAGGCCCTGGCCGAAGAACTGCTGGCCATCGCCAGCCTGAGCCAGGAGGAGATTGCCGAACGCCTGGGCTACAGCGAGGTGTCGAACTTTCTGCATGCCTTCAAACGCTGGAAAGGCATGACGCCAGGGCAATACCGCCAGGCACTGACCTGAAAGCACGACTGACAAGTCGTCGGCATAGATAGCACATTGCTATTTCATCCGCCAAATTGGCAGTTTCCACGCTCAAGTCGGCGATCATTTGCGCCGATACTGCTGAACAACCTACTGACTGGAGTTTTCATGCGACAGGGTTTCCTTGGGCAGTTCCTGCCACATGATTTGACCGACCAGGCCAGCATCCTGTTAGCCCGCACCCTGGCCTTCAGCGGTTTGTGCAGCGTGATTATCGGCCTGTACAGCTGCATCAAATGGGGCCGCATGGGCAACGATGCGCTGATGTACGGCTCGTTGCTGCTGGTACTGGGCATGCCGCTGATGCTGCTGGTACTGCGCAGCGCCATGCTGCCGCTGGCTGTGGCGGCGAATATGGCACTGGCCTGCATGGCCAGCTACTCGATGCTGCTGATCTATCAGTTGGGCGGCCTGCACTCGGCGCATATCTACTGGCCGGCGGTGATTATCGTCTTCGCCTACCTGCTGGCCGGCCCGCGTAGTGCCATGGTCTGGAGCCTGGTGCAAGTGCTGTTCGTGTTCTGGTTGATCCGCCTGGAACGTAGCGGCGCCAGCCTGCCGGTATTTGAATTGAGCCCGCGCGATGCCGCAGTAAATACCTACTCGGGCTATATCCTGCCGGTGCTGACCGTGTGGCTGGCGCAGTGGTACAGCGCGCAACTGCGCAACCAGGCGCTGGCAGACGCCGAGCTGGCACTCAGCGAATCCCGCGAATTCGGCCAGAGCGCCGCGCGCAATCAGGATCAGCTCGGCGGTATCGTCGATGAAGTGCGTAGCACCGCCAGCGACCTGCTGCAGATGGCCGGCCAGCTGCAGCAGACCCTCGGCGGCATTCGCCAACGCTGCCAGAGCATCGACACCGATGTGCAGCAGCAAGCCGACGCCATGCACCAGCTTGATCTAGCCCTGCACGAGGTGCTGGAAAGCCTCGCATCCAGCACCGGCCACATGCAGCAGCTCAGCCAGGACACCCAGCACAGCAGCAGCCAGGTGAATAACTGCGCGCAGCGCATGGAAGACGCCCAGGCCAGCATGCAGGCGATTCAGCAGAGCAACCAGCGCATCGCCGAATCCATGCAGATGATCAGTGCTATCGCTCAGCAGACCAACCTGCTGGCGCTTAACGCAGCCATCGAAGCGGCGCGCGCCGGCGAGCATGGTCGCGGCTTTGCGGTGGTCGCCGATGAGGTGCGTAACCTCTCGCGGCGCAGCAACGAAACCGCCGACACCGTGCAGAACGTCCTCGGCCAGTCGCAGCAGATCATCGACACCGGGGCGACCCAGGTCAGTGATGTCAGCAGTGCCCTGAGCAGCAACGCCGGGCTCACCGACAACCTTTCCAACTCGATCCTGCAGCACAGCCAGGCGCTTACCCGCGCCCACCAGCAGCTGCTGCACGTGCGCGACAACAGCGCCGCGCAGCGCGATGCCAGCCAACGCCAACGCGCCGCCAGCGCCGAGTTACTGCAAGCCCAGGAATCCTTGGTGCAGCTGGGCCAGCAGCTAGAACAGTTGTCGCATCAGCTGCATCAGCGGGTCGCCAGCGCATAAAAATCGAGGCCCCTTTCCCGACCAGAGAGGGGCCAAACGCTTTAACCGATCGCTAGTCGCCACAGTTTGAAAGTCAGTTCTACGCTGACAGCCAGCCGAGCTGCGGGTATTGTTCGGCCATGAGCCAAACACCCAACACCTTGTTACTGACCTACCAACCGCCCTGGCAGTGGCAACAATTCCATGCGCACTTTGCCCTGCGCGCCCTGGCTGGGGTGGAAAGCCTGCAGCCGCACAGCTACGCACGCAGCGTGCAACTCGATGGCCAGCGCGGCTGGTTTCGCGTGCAGGCGCTGGATGATCAGCATGCACTGCAGCTGCACTACAGCGAATCGCTGCAGCCTTGCCTAACGGCTCTCACCGCACGGGTGCGCAAGATGTTTGATCTGGACTGCCAACCGCAGCAGATCAGCGCGCATTTTGCCAACGACGCGCAACTCGGCCCGCTGGTAGCGCGCAATCCCGGATTGCGCTTACCGACGGCCTTCGAGCCATTTGAGCAAGCGGTGCGCGCCATCGTTGGCCAGCAGGTCACGGTCAAGGCGGCGGTCACCATCACCGGGCGCCTGGTTACCCGCCTGGGCGAGCCATTGCAGTTTACCGATGCAGTCGATATTCAACGGTTGTTCCCCAACCCAGCCGCCATCGCCGGAGCCAACCTGGATGGCATCGGTATGCCCGGCAAGCGCGTGCAAACCCTGCAACACTTCGCCGCGCAGGTGGCCAGCGGCGACCTGCGCCTGGATCTTCAGGACGGCTATACGGCCTTTGTCGAGCGGTTATGCGCCCTGCCTGGCATTGGTCCGTGGACCGCGGAATATATTGCACTGCGCGCCTTTGGCGAGGTCGATGCCTTTCCCGCCAGTGACCTGGGTCTGCTCAAGGCACCGGTATGGGGCGCGACTGGTATCGACGCCAAACAGCTCAAGGCCCGCGCCGAAGCCTGGCGGCCTTGGCGCGCTTACGCCGCTGCGCACCTGTGGCACAACTACTCGGAGGGCTGACGCGATGTTCTACCGCTACCACGACAGTCCAATCGGCCGCCTGCTATTAGCCGCGGATGAAACCGGCTTGCAGCAACTACTGATGGATATTGAAGGCAAGCCCTGGCATATCGGCGAACACTGGCGCAGCGCCACAGATGAGCTGGATAAGGTGTGTAGGCAGCTGGATGAGTATTTTGCCGGGCGTCGCCAGCGCTTCGAGCTGACCTTGGCGCCGCAGGGCACGGCATTTCAACAGGCCGTGTGGCAAGCATTACAGGCTATCCCGTTTGGCCGCACCAGCTGCTACAGCGACCTCGCAGCCGAGATCGCGCGCCCCAAGGCAGTACGCGCCGTCGGCGCGGCCAATGGCGCCAACCCGATTGCCATCATCATTCCCTGCCATCGGGTGATCGGCCGTGACGGCAGCCTCACCGGTTATGCCGGCGGTCTACCGCGCAAAGCGCTGCTGCTCAAACTGGAAGGGGCACAGCTACCGGAACAGCGGCAGCTGGGTCTTTAAATACAGGGCGACTCAGGGCTGAACTCGCGCCAGCACGCGCGCTGGCGACGCTAACGGCAACGCCAGAATCAGCCCCTCGCCAGACGCTGGGTAGACACCGGTCAACGCTGTGATATTGACCTGATGGGAGACCAGCACCAATGACACGCCACGAGCTCGCGCATTGATCTGTTCGATCAGCGTGGCGGTTTGCTCACGGGCGGCATTGGGTGTTTGAAAGAAGGAGTCCAGGGCTGGCAGCACTTCGACTGCGCCCAAGCCCATTTCACGGGCTGTGTCCTGAGCGCGGCACCAGCGGCTGCTAAGCAGACGCGGCTCAATCCAATGGCTGCGCAACAACTGTCCCCAGCGCTGCGCCTGCTCGCGGCCAACATGATTGAGGTTGCGCTGCGTGCGGCAATCATCCAGTTGGAAATTCGCCGGATCACCCGTGCCGGGCGCTGTGGCATGGCGCAACAGCAGCACGGCGCGGCCTTCACGCAACGCGGTCCAGGCGTGCTTATCGCTGGCCTGGACTGTGCCGCTCAGCAGGCAAAGCGCTAATAACCAAGCGCCTGCCCGCCGCATGGCTAAAACTTGACCGTGCCACGCGGCCCCATCAACGCCCAGATGATCAGGCCGATCACCGGCAGCAATACGATCAGCAATATCCACAACACCTTGATGCCCGTTTCGGCGTTGCTTTTGATCACGCTGAGAATCGCCCAGATATCCAGCGCCAGAATGACCAGACCCAGTAAACCGTTGAACATTGAACCCATATGGTGTTGCTCCTATGCGAAGGGATCGCTTACGTAGGATAGACACTAACGGTAAGAGTTCAGCCGTTTGTTCTTTCAGCAGTCATCCAGCCCGGTAAACGCGGCGGCAAAATCACCCTCTACAGGCACAAACCCTGGCACCTGACGGCTATCGAACAGGCGCAGCATGGCAAAACGCGGATGCTCACCCGCATCGAACCAATGCTCGATGCAAGCAGGCAGCCCTACTAGGTCGCCCTTCTCGCACAACAGGCTGTAGACGTACTCACCAATATGCAGCGCCAGCAGGCCACGACCTGCCAGGTAGTAATGCAGGTGAGCCGGTTGGCACGCCTGCTCCTGGCGCAGCCCGCGGGCCAGTTCACTGCCCTCACCGCGCTCATCACACAGGCTCAGTATTTCGACACTGGCGTAGCCATGCGCAGTCATCAGCTGGTCGATCTGCACACGGCTGGCCGCCATCAGTTCATCGCTGGCAGTGCCGGCGATAACTGGCTGCTGCACTGGCGCCTGGCTGAACTGCACGCCAACGGCGGCCAGGGTGCTGTTGATGTCTTCGGCATGGGTCAACAGCTTGTTCGGGTACTCGGGCGAAGACTGGTGGTAGACGGTCAGGCTGCTCATGGTCAGGGCTCTCGTACAGTCGGTTTCAAGTCAGCGGTTCAATTCAACAGCTAAAGGTTCAGGGCCGCTCATCGCGCATATAGCGCGCGGTAATCACCGCAGCCGCCAAGGCAATCAGGCTGGCGATGGCAAAGGTCCAGGCAGCACCGAGGCTGTGCCAGCTATAGCCCGAATACAACGCGCCCAGCGCACCGCCCACGCCCGCCAGCGCGGCATACAAGGCTTGGCCTTGCCCCTGCTGGCGATCGGCAAAGCTGCGCTGGACAAAATGCATGGCCGCCGCGTGGAAACTGCCAAAAGTCGCAGCGTGCATCAATTGAGCAAATAGCAGCACCGGCAGATGCCCGGCCAGGTTGCCCAGCAACAGCCAGCGCACGGCGGTAATCA
>JAHJXZ010000049.1 GCA_018827205.1 Gammaproteobacteria bacterium
TCCCGCGCTTGGTCAGCTCCTTGAGCAGCGGCCAGCACATTGCCTTGGTTGCGGTTGAACAACGGAATAGGCATCGACAAGCCGAGCAAATTGACGCGCTCGCCAAGCCCTTCGTCGTACTGGCTGCCAACGCTGACGGTGAGGTCTGGAATGCGCTGCGACTTTTCGAGTTCCAAGGAAGACTCGGCACGCTGGATTTGCGTGTTGGCCAGCCGTAGGTCCGCTGTATCTGTTATGCGTGCAAGCATCTCAGCCTGCGACGGCAGGTACGGCAGGCGCTCAAGATCACCCTCGACATGCGCGAAGTTCGGTGTCTTGGCACCCGTTATGAGCGCCAGTTGCTTGTAGGCATTGCTTTGATTGAGGCGTGCGCGATTCAGCTCCAGTTGAATTTCCGAAAGCTGCACCTGAGCACGCGAAATTTCGATTGGCGAAGCCTTGCCGGCCTTTACGCGCCCTTCGACCACCTGAAGTCCGCGACGGGCAAGGTCTAACGACTGTGTGGAAAGCTGCAGTCCTTCCTGGGCACGCAGAGCTGAGTAAAAGGCCTGGATGACCTCAGCGCGCAAGATGTTTTTCTTACGCTCCAGATCAATCGCCACCGCGTCCTGATCACGCTCAGACACATCAATACGCGCGCTACGCTTGCCGCCCAGCTCAATTGGCTGAGATACCTGAATGCTGGTAACGCGCGACTCACTGCGCGTGTCCTCAACGCTCCAGGACAACTCAGGATTCGGGATCAGCCCAGCTTGAGTACGAGCACCTTCGGCAATACCTGTATTCCATTGTGCTGCAGCGAACTCCTGGTTCTCAGTGAGCGCTTGCGCAAACGCCTCATCAATCGTTATTGACTGCCTTGTTGATTCGGCAGCAGTTGTTGGAACTGGAGCAATTAACAATGCAGCCAGTAGCCCTGAAAATACACAGAATTTACCTATTCCAACTCCATGTCCGGCCATTGTTTTTACATGCACTTAAAGTCCTCCACAGAACTAGCTCTGCTGGAATATAATGAAGGCCTTTATATTTATTAATCCCGAGGGATATCGAGGATTATCGCTTGGGAAAATAAGTAGAAAGCCAATTCCCGGCAGAATGTAGTGCTCCATGCCTATCAGCAAGGTGACTGGAAAATTACAAATACGTTATCCAGCACTTTTCCAAGTAGGCCTGTATTAGTATTGGCAGCGCTCAAGAGAGCAGGCAATTTAGCGCCCAGCAACAACTAGAAACAAACACAGTTAAATAGCGGTTGCCTCGCGGGTAGCGCCCCCGGGCAGCCCTGCCAGTCAAAAGTTGGGTGTTTTGGATAAGGACAAGTACTGCGACATGTTGTCGCTTAACCCCTTTGAGCCATGCGAAATAGGCATTACAGCTTGACCCTAAAGCCGCTTCAGGCTTTAGCCTTGGAGCAACCTGAAAAGCCGTAGGTCATATCCGTGACCGCCGATGAAAGAATTAAAACCACTCCGCAGCCATAACAAAAAAATATCTAAAAATACTGGCCGCATATTTTAAGGTGAATTTTTATGCGAATCCTTATTGTCGAGGACGAGCCCAAGACTGCCGAATACTTACACCAAGGTTTAAGCGAAAGTGGCTATGTAGTTGATAAGGCCGCCACTGGCGTGGACGGTCTCCACCTTGTTAGGCAGCACACTTACGACTTGGTAGTGCTTGATGTAAACCTGCCTGGAATTGATGGTTGGGGCGTGCTTGAGCATATACGCAGTAACAGCAGTACTCGCGTGATAATGCTGACTGCACGCGGGCGCTTAGTGGATAAAATTAAAGGCCTGGATTTGGGGGCGGATGATTATTTAGTCAAACCGTTCGAGTTCCCTGAGTTACTTGCGCGAATTCGTACGTTGCTACGGCGAAGCGAGCAAATTCCAGTACCGGAAGTGCTGCGGGTAGCCGACCTTGAGCTTGATCCGGCGAGGCACCGCGCGTTCCGTGGTGAGCAGCGCATCGACCTGACCACTAAAGAGTTTGCGTTGCTGCACCTACTGATGCGCCGCTCTGGGGAAGTGCTATCGCGCACCCAGATCATTTCGCTGGTCTGGGATATGAATTTTGACTGCGACACCAACGTCGTCGAAGTCTCCATCCGCAGACTACGCGCCAAAATTGATGACCCGTTCGATAACAAGCTGATTCACACCCTCAGGGGTGTCGGGTACGTGCTTGAGGAACGTGCATGAAGCCGACCAGTCTATCCATGCGCCTTGGCCTGTCGGTCAGCGTGATGGGGGCGGCACTGGTTGTTCTGCTAGCAGCACTCGCCTACTTCGCGCTTACCCATGAGCTGGACTCGTTGGCCAAGCAGAGTCTTGACGGCAAACTTGAGCAGATTCAGCACAATCTCGCCGAAGACATGAGCGCACATGCAATTGCCCAGCAACCTCACGAGCTGCTGGATCTGGTCATGGGGCATGACAATCTGCACCTGACGATCTACGGGAAAAAGTCAGGCACCAAATTACTCCTGAATCTGGGTGAGAAATCCAGGGAGCCCATTCTTGCCAACATACCAGCAGGCGATACCCCTATTTACCAAAGCTGGTCGGATGCTGAGGGAAACAACTTCCTGACCGCATCCAAGGTGATGCTACTCAACGACGGCGACCACGTCAGGGTCTTACTCTCAATTGATCGATCTGCCGACGAAGCACTGCTCAGTGCCTACCTCAAGTCAACGTTGATCGCGCTCCCTCTTCTTCTGGCGCTAATTGGCATGGGCGCATGGTGGATTGTACAACGGGGCCTTTCTCCGCTCCGGCAATTTCGCCAGGTTGCATCGCTGATATCCACGCAGGATCTGACCCATCGGATTTCCGTCGACAAACTTCCACAAGAACTCAGCGCGCTGGCCCACGGCATCAACTTCATGCTGCATCGTCTTGATGGTGGCGTTCAGCAGCTATCGCAGTTCTCTGATGACCTGGCCCATGAGTTGCGCTCACCTATCACCAACCTGATGGGTAAAGCGCAGGTAACGCTCTCAAGAGAGCGTCCACCTGAGGAGTACAAAGCCGTACTGGAATGCTGCACAGAAGAACTTGAGCGCGTCACCCGGATCGTGTCCGACATGCTGTTTCTCGCTCAAGTCAGCCACCCCGCATCCCTGGTTCCCTTCGAGAAGATTGCACTGGAGGACGAGGCAAGACGCGTTGTGGATCTGTTCAGCATCTCCGCTGAAGAGAAACAGATCAGCCTGAGCATTTCCGGGGCCGGCCGAACCTTCGGTGATCGGCTGATGGTACAGCGCGCCATTTCAAACCTCTTGTCCAATGCGATTCGGCACAGCCCCATTGGCGCAAACATCTCGCTGCTGATCGAGAAGCACAGCGAAACCGTGTCGTTCTCGGTGGGAAACCCGGGGATTGGCATCCCCGCACAGCACATCCCTCATTTGTTCGAACGCTTCTACCGCGTCGATACCAGCCGCTCTCGTGCCGAAGGTGGGACAGGGCTGGGCCTGGCAATTGTTCGCTCGATCATGAGCCTGCATCAGGGCACGGTCGAGGTCAGTAGCCTGCCAGGCAGCTTCACCGTATTCCGTTTGATCTTCCCCAAAGTCCGCAATGGTTCCTCGACCTAGACCTGCAGGCGTACAGGCATAACGACCAGCCGAAGATTGGCCGCAGAGGAACCCGCCCCTATTCGGAGAGCACGGCATACAGCGACGGCTCCCCGATATGCCACCCCCCTGAACATGGATAAACAACAATGAAGAAGACCCTCTTGGCAGTCGCGGTGAGTACTGGGGTACTCAGTCTTAGCCAGCCAGCCGCAGCTGAGTTTTTCGCAGACAGCAAAGCCGGGCTGGAAGCGCGTAACTTCTATTTCAATCGCGACTTCCGCCAAGACTCAGCCAGCCAATCAAAGCAGGAAGAATGGGCCCAGGGCTTCCTGCTGCGCTACGAATCCGGGTTCACCGAAGGGACAGTCGGCGTGGGCATCGACGCCATTGGCATGCTTGGCCTCAAGCTGGACTCTAGCGCCGACCGCTCAGGCTCGGGCCTGCTCAAGCGCGATAAAGAAGCACCTCGTGCCGCGCAGGATGAATATGGTGAGATGGGCTTAACCGCGAAGCTGCGCGCCTCAAACAGCGTGCTGAAACTGGGCACGCTGCAA
>JAHJXZ010000050.1 GCA_018827205.1 Gammaproteobacteria bacterium
GTTGCACTGCAGCTACACACCGCACCAACCGCCAGCCGCGAATACCTACAGAGCCGCCTTGGCGCTGCCGACCTGGCAATCTGGGACGCGCGCGCACCCAGTGAATACAACGGCGAGAAAGCCCTGGCGCAAAAAGCCGGACATATTCCCGGCGCCATCAACTTCGAATGGACCGCAGGCATGGACTCTGCCCGCGCATTGCGCATCCGCCAGGATATCCAGGCGCAGCTCAATAGCCTCGGTATTACTGCCGACAAGGAAATCATCACCCACTGCCAGACCCACCACCGCTCCGGCTTTACCTACCTGGTCGCCAAGCTTCTCGGCTACCCACGGGTAAAAGCCTACGCCGGCTCCTGGGGCGAGTGGGGCAACCACCCGGACACCCCGGTCGAGCGCTAAGTACCCGCAGACCGCCCGCCACTTTTAAGGAATAGCAATGAAAGATCGTCTGTTTATCCTCAGCCAGTACCTGCTGCCGCACCACCTGCTGTCGCGCCTGATCGGCTGCGCCGCCGAATGCCGCGCGGGCTGGTTCAAGAACCGCCTGATTGGCTGGTTCGCCAAGCAGTACCAGGTCAACATGAGCGAGGCGCAGGTCGAAGATCTGACTGCCTTCGCCCATTTCAATGACTTTTTCACCCGTGCTCTGAAAGACGGTGCCCGTCCGCTAGACAGCAGCCCTGGCGCAATACTCTGCCCAGCAGATGGCGCAGTCAGCCAGCTTGGCAAAATCGAACAAGGCCGGGTATTCCAGGCCAAGGGCCACAGTTTCAGCGTGATCGAGCTACTGGGCGGCGACACTGAGCGCGCTGCGGCCTTTATGGGCGGAGACTTCGCCACCATCTACCTCTCACCCAAGGACTACCACCGCGTGCACATGCCGCTGGCCGGCACCCTGAAAGAAATGGTCTACGTGCCAGGCCGACTGTTCTCGGTCAATCAAACCACAGCGGAGAATGTGCCTGAGCTGTTTGCCCGCAACGAGCGCGTTGTCTGCCTGTTCGACACCGAGCGCGGCCCAATGGCCGTGGTGCTGGTCGGCGCGATGATCGTGGCCTCGATCGAGACCGTTTGGGCGGGCCTCGTCACGCCACCAAAACGCACATTGAAAACATTCAGTTACGACGAAGCCGCACGCGCGCCAATCGTGCTGGAGAAAGGTGCAGAGCTCGGGCGCTTCAAGCTGGGCTCCACCGCCATCGTGCTATTTGGCCCGGAACAGGTGCAGTGGGCCGAGGAGTTGACTGCCAACAGCCCGGTACAGATGGGCCAGCGCCTCGCCGCGCCACGCGGCTGACCCGCCAACGTAGGCACTGTCAGCGCATGTAGGCGGCGCCGGAAGCCTGGTCAGGTGGAACCCCTGACCACGAAAACCAGTCACAACAATGACTTCCAGATGATTTGTGTGCCGCACCAGCTTGGCAACCCAGCCAAGGACATGGCTGCGGGGCACGCGAGATGCTGCTAGAGTCGAAACATAATTCCTAGACTCACCTGCCTTGCCCGTGTGCTGTGGAGTATCCGATTTAGATGGATAAACAGAATTCTCACTTGCTACTGCGCGTCACCACGCCGGATAAGCAAAGCCTGTCATTCTGCGAAGCCAGTCCTCGTGATCTGAAAAAATGGGTCGATGGCCTGCCCAAGGCCAATATCGGTGAAACCGCACGCCAGCTTTACCAGGCCCTGGTCGAACTCAACCAGCTACTGACACCCTCGGAAAATCGCCTGCAGCTGCTGGAAATCCTCCGCCCGGAAATCTATTTCGTCTGCAAACAACTGGAGAAGCACTTCCTTAACCAGGCCATCGTCCTCGATGAGCGGCCACGCAAGGTTGCTAACCTCTGCCAAGCCCTGCAGAACCACCTGGCAATCGGCTACAAGCTGATCGTCGCCCGCCTGGCCGCCCAGCCTGGTCGCGAACGCCACCAACTGCTTGCCGTCGCCCTGCAACGCGCCACCCACAGCCTGTGCGGCCCACTGATTCGCGCCAGCCAGCTGTACTGCCCGGTTCCCGAAGGCCTCTGGCTAGAGCTACACCAGCTGTACCAGATGGCCCTGGCGCGCGGCCTGCACAAGACCATGATTCGTGACACCCAGGCCCTGCGCACCCAAGGTCTGAGCACAGAACAAAGTTATCTGGTGGCGCTACTGCTCGGTTGCGCCCGCTGCAACCAGATGCGCCAGAGCGCTATTGCCCGCCTGGCCGAAGTCCTCGAGCCCTGGAGCGCGCTGGCCACCCTGCAGGCCGGTGACGAGCCCTCCAGCCTGTTCGCCGTTGCGCCGCAGCTGGATGGCCCACCCCGCTATATCTCACTGTTTCAACCAAACGAGTTGCACAAAGCACTAGGGATCGATCCCAGCCAGCTGGTGGATGCCATCAAGGAACACCTGCTGCTGCCGGCCGAGAACCTCGCACAATCACGCCTGACAGTGCCAGAAGGCTTCAGTCACGACATGCTGCAGCACCTGGCTGCTGCCTGGGGCGATATCGCCGAGCGCACCTTCCAGCGCAGCCAGGGCCAGGGCGCATTGACCCTGTGCATCGGCATGAGCGCGCTGCATTTCTACCTGGCCGGCAAACGCCCGTTCAACGAAGTACTGCAGCTTCCGGTGACGACCAATGCTGCGGTATTCAAGGCCGACACAGGCGCACCCGATGTTTGGTCGAACGCCTTCGATGCGCAGAAGAGCAACCAGTGGGAAAACGGCCTCCCCTTCGAAGAGATCCAGTACAACAAACCGGAGAAAATGGCTGGTAGCAGCGCCGACAGCAATGCCGAGAGTTACCCGGTATTCGAAGTAACCATCGTCAATATCAGCCCGGGCGGCTATTGCCTGTCATGGCCGAAAGACGTACCCAGTCAGCTTCAGGCTGGTGAATTGCTCGGCGTACAAGGCCTGCCGCAGCAGGGCTGGAGCATTGCCGTAGTGCGCTGGATTCGCCAGGTACGTGGCGGCGGCACGCAGATGGGTATCGAACTGATCGCCCCCCACGCACAGGCCTGTGGCCTGCAACTGGTGCGCAAGGCCGAGCAGAACAGCCAGTACCTGCGAGCCCTGTTGTTGCCGGAAATCAGCGCCATTTCACGACCGGCCAGCCTGATTACTGCGCGCCTGCCATTTCAGGAAGGCAACAAGGTCAGCATCAACCTGAATGGCAACGAACATCGTGCAGTACTCAGCCGTCGACAAACCAGCACCGGCAGCTTCAACCAGTTCGAGTACCGTGGCGTCGAGCAGATCAGCAGTGAGCACGGGAAGCCTGTCACAGCGCCGAAAAGCCGCACGCCAGGTGGGGAGGAAGACTTTGACTCACTCTGGAAGTCGCTGTAGATTGCCGACGCACTCCCTTTTGTCGCCTTTTCGCGCCCGTTCGGCGCAGATTTGATACCACACCATGGCCATTGATAAAAAAACCATTCGGCTACTGATACTCGAAGACTCGCAGAACGAGGCCGAGCGCCTGGTCAGCCTGTTCCGTAATGCGGGGCGGGCAACCCGCGTGCATCGCCTGAGCTCCAGCGACGACCTCAACGAGGCTCTACAGCAAAGCTGGGACCTGCTGATCTGCGCGCCAAGCAGCGAGCAACTCGCGCCGAATGAAGCGATTGGCGCGATTCGTCGCCAGGCCAAAGACATCCCGGTGATTCAACTGCTCGCCGACAATGACTCCGACAGCATCACCGAAGCCCTGATGCTCGGTGCTCAGGACGCACTCCCGCAAGGTGAAGACGAGCGCCTGGTGTTGGTTGCCAAACGCGAGCTGGCCAATCTGGAAGAGCGCCGCGCCCGCCGCGCCTCCGAAGTAGCCCTGCGCGAAGCGGAAAAACGTTGCCAGCTGCTGCTCGACAGCTCCGTTGATGCCATCACCTACGTGCACGACGGCATGCACATCTACGCCAACCGCGCCTATCTGGAGCTGTTTGCCTACGAAGACGCCGACGAACTGGAAGGCATGCCGATGATCGACCTCATCGGCAGCAGCGACCAGTCCAGCTTCAAGGACTTCCTGAAGAACTATCAAAGTGCCGAAGGCAGCGCCGAACTCAATTGCGCAGGAATCAAGGCCAATGGCCAGAGCTTCCCGGCGCAAATGAGCTTCTCCCCGGCCACCTACGATGGTGAGCCCTGTATCCAGGTGGTGATTCGCGCCGAAACGGGCAACGCCGAACTGGAAGAAAAGCTGCGTGAAATCAGCAGCCAGGACTTAGTCACCGGCCTGTTCAACCGCACCCACTTCCTCGAGCTGATGGACAACGCCGCCGAGCGCGCGGTGAACGCAGGCCAGCCGTCCAGCCTCGCTTACATCCGTGTTGACCGCTACGCCAGTCTGCTCGCCGATATCGGCCTGGCGGGCATCGACATTCTCCTCACCGACCTGGCCAATCTGCTGCGCGCGTACTTCAGCGCCGACGCGCAGTTGGCGCGTTTTGGCGATGACGTCTTTACCGTACTGCAACCCGGCGTCAGCCCGGAAAGCACCCGAGAGCACCTGAGTAACCTGCTGAAAAAAGTCGAAGGTCATCTGTTCGACGTCAGCGGCCGCACCGTGCAGAGCACCTTGTCGATTGGCGTAGCCGGACTCAACGAAAAGACCGCCAAGGCCCAGGAAGTGGTCGACCGCGCCCACCGCTGCGCCGACGAGCTGAGCGATGGCAACGCGATCAAGCTGTTCAATCCAGCCGACGAGCTTGCTGCAGCGGCAAGCCGCGGCAATATCGTTGCGATGATTCAGCAGGCCTTGGAGAAGAACAGCTTCCGCCTGCTCTTCCAGCCGATCATCAGTCTGCGTGGCGACAGCTTTGAACACTATGAAGCGCTGCTGCGCCTGATCGGCCCGCAGGGCGAAGAGGTGCCGCCGACAGAACTGTTCAGTGCGGCGAAAGAGGCCGGGCTTGCCGAGAAGATAGACCGCTGGGTGATCCTAAACTCGATCAAACTGCTTGCCGACCACCGCAGCAAAGGCCATAACACCCGCCTGTTCGTGCACCTGTCGACAGCCAGCCTACAGGATCAAACCCTTCTGCCGTGGCTCAGCGTGGCCCTTAAGGCCGCACGCTTGCCATCGGACTCGCTGGTATTCCAGTTCAGCGAGCCGGATGCGATTGCCTACCTGAAGCAGGCCAAGGCCATCACTCAGGGCCTCAACGAGCTGCACTGTAAAACCGCACTGACCCAGTTCGGCTGCTCGCTGAATCCGTTCAACACGCTCAAGCACCTGCATATCGACTTCGTCAAAGTCGACAGCTCCTTCTCCCAGGACCTGAGCCAAGCGGAAAACCAGGAAGCACTGAAAACCCTGCTTGCCAGCTTGCACTCCCAGGCCAAGCGGACCATCGTGCCCTTCGTCGAGAGCGCCAGTGTGCTGGCCACTCTCTGGCAGGCCGGGGTCAACTATATCCAGGGGCATTACCTGCAGGGCCCAAGCCAGTCGATGGACTACGATTTCTCGGCCGGTGACGAGTAAGGCCGCACAAGCAGCAAAAAGCCGCCCAAGGGCGGCTTTTGTTTACCTGCGTTTTACTCAAGGCCGTCGCGGTCGCGAAAACCCAGCAGATAGAGAATGCCATCCAGTCCCAGGGTTGAGATCGCCTGCTTGGCCGATTGCTTGACCAGCGGCTTGGCGCGGAACGCCACACCCAGCCCAGCGATGGCTAGCATCGGTAGATCATTGGCGCCATCGCCGACGGCGATGGTCTGCTCCAGACGCAACCCTTCCTTGGCGGCCAGCTCACGCAGCAGGTCGGCCTTACGCTGGGCATCAACAATTGGCTCAACCGCCACACCAGTGACCAGACCATCGACGATCTGCAGCTCGTTGGCAAACACATAATCGATACCCAGCGTGGCCTGCAGCTGCTTGGCAAAATAGGTAAATCCGCCGGAGAGGATAGCGGTCTTGTAACCCAGACGGCGCAGCTCGCTAAACAGCGTCTCCGCGCCCTCGGTCAGGCGCAGCGAGGCGCCAATGTCCGCCAATACTGTTTCCGGCAGCCCCTTGAGCAGCGCTAGGCGCTCGCGGAAGCTCGCGGCGAAGTCCAACTCGCCGCGCATTGCGCGTTCGGTAATTTCCGATACCTGCTCGCCAACACCAGCGGCCTTGGCCAGCTCGTCGATTA
>JAHJXZ010000009.1 GCA_018827205.1 Gammaproteobacteria bacterium
ACGGCAGCCGTACTTGTTGTCGTTCTTGCTCTTGGTCACCGAGTCGTTGACGTTGATCGCCGGGATTTTCAGCTCGCCCTTGGCCAGCATGTCCAGCAGACGGTGTACGCCGGTGGTGGTCTCTTCGGTAACGCCGTGGATGCGCTCCAGCATCTGCGGGTATTTCTTGTGCAGGATCTCGGTCAGGTCGCCGCCGTCGTCGAGGATCATGTTGGCATCCCAGGGCTGGCCATCCTTGAGGATGGTCTGCTCGATGCACCACTCGTACTCTTCTTCGGTCTCGCCCTTCCAGGCGAATACTGGAATGCCGGCGGCAGCGATGGCCGCAGCGGCCTGGTCCTGAGTGGAGAAGATGTTGCACGACGACCAGCGTACTTCGGCGCCCAGTGTAGTCAAGGTTTCGATCAGCACGGCGGTCTGGATGGTCATGTGGATACAGCCGATGATCTTCGCGCCTTTCAGCGGCTGTTCGCCGGCGTATTTGCGGCGCAGGCCCATCAAAGCAGGCATTTCGGATTCGGCGATGATGGTTTCGCGACGGCCCCAGGCAGCCAGGGACATGTCGGCGACTTTGAAATCGTTAAAAGCGGCGCTCATAAAAAGCTCTCCATTCGTTGTCTGCGAATGGGCGCCGTTGATGCGTATGGTTAACGCCCTATCCGAGCCTGACAAATCCCTGCTAGGCAGAGTTTGCTGCAGCGCCCCTCGGACAGGTGGCGGGAGCAACCGGAGCTGTGCCGATTGCGTGAAGCGGTGGTGATTATAGCCATGCTGAGGATTTAGCCAAAGGCTTTCCGTCGCTCCGTCTCGGCGTGGGTGGTAGCCTTGCGGTATTGCGTAGCCACGGACCAATCATGGGCAATCACAAAATCGAGATTCGCCGCCGCAACGTCGAGAAGATCCTGCTGGCCGCCGAAAAGGTCTTTGCCGAAAAAGGCCATGGCGGCACCGCTATGGGCGACATCGCCGAAGAAGTCGGGCTACCGCGCTCCAACCTGCACTACTACTTCAGCACCAAGGACGAGTTGTACCGCGCGGTACTGCTTGATCTGCTTGAAGTGTGGAAACAGGACGCCTTGTGCTTCGAGATGTATGACGATCCGCGGGTGGTGCTCAGTACCTATATTCGCGCCAAGATGAACCACTCGCGCAGTCGCCCGCACGGCTCCAAGGTATGGGCCAACGAGATCATCCATGGTGCGCCGATGCTGGGTGCAACCCTCGACGATAGCCTCTACAGCTGGGCGAAGATGAAGGAAGCGAAGATCCGCCAATGGGTCGACGATAAACGCATCCTGGCCGTCGAGCCGTCCGCGTTGCTGTATATGATTTGGGCTTCAACCCAGCACTATGCTGACTTCAGCCATCAGGTCAGTGTGCTGAACGACCACCAGGCGCTGTCCGAACTGCAGTTCGAACGCGCAGTGCAGACGGTGACCAGCGTGATATTGCGTGGGATTGGGTTGGAACCATAAGTGCTGTGATTTGGGATCGCTGATCGCGGGCAAGCCCGCTCCTACAACAGCGCTGAATCTGTAGGAGCGGCGGGGACGCCTAGTTCTTGCCCGCGATATATTTGATGGAGTGATGTGGTTACGATGCTACGCGATACGGATTGCGTGGGTCGTGGTTCCAGTCGAGGAAGGGCTTCCCGGTGTCTTGGGTCACCATCTCGATGCAGTTTTCCACCGGGCAGGTGATCTGGCACAGGTTGCAGCCCACACACTCTTCGTCGATCACTTCGTACTTATGCGTGCCGTCGGCCTGGGTCAGGCTGACGATGGCCTGGTGCGAGGTGTCTTCGCAGGCGATGTGGCAGCGGCCGCAGCCGATGCAGGCGTCCTGATCGATCTTGGCGATCACCTGATAGTTGATGTCCAGGTACTTCCAGTCGGTGGTGTTGCCCACCGCACGGCCTGAGAAGTCCGCCAGGCTGTCGTAGCCCTGACTGTCCATCCAGCGCGACAGGCCATCTTTCATCTCTTCGACGATGCGAAAGCCATGCAGCATGGCCGCCGTGCAGACCTGCACCGCGCCGCAGCCCAATGCGATGAACTCCGCCGCATCGCGCCAGCTGCCGATGCCGCCGATACCGCAGATCGGCAGGCCTTGGGTTTCCGGGTCTCGGGCAATTTCCGCGACCATATTCAGCGCGATGGGTTTGACCGCTGAACCGCAGTAACCGCCGTGGGTGCTTTGCGTGCCGACGATGGGGTGGGCGACCATGCGATCGAGGTCGACGCTGGTGATCGAATTGATGGTGTTGATCAGCGACACCGCATCTGCGCCACCACGATGGGCTGCGCGGGCGGACAGGCGCACGTCGGTGATGTTTGGCGTCAGTTTGACGATCACCGGCAGCGAGCTGTAGGTCTTGCACCAGCGGGTGACCATCTCCACGTATTCCGGCACCTGGCCGACCGCTGCGCCCATGCCGCGCTCGGGCATGCCGTGGGGGCAGCCGAAGTTCAGTTCGATGCCGTCGCAGCCGGTGGCTTCCACCAACGGCAGAATGGCTTTCCAGGATTCTTCGACACACGGCACCATCAGCGACACGATCATCGCGCGGTCCGGCCAGTCCTTCTTCACCTGGGTAATTTCACGCAGGTTGATTTCCAGCGAGCGGTCGGTGATCAGCTCGATATTGTTGATGCCTTGCACTAGGCGGTTTGGACCGAAATGCGCGGAGTAGCGCGACGATACGTTGACCGCTGCCGGGTCTTCGCCAAGGGTTTTCCAGACCACGCCGCCCCAGCCCGCTTCGAAGGCGCGGACCACGTTATAGGCTTTGTCGGTCGGCGGCGCGCTGGCCAGCCAGAACGGGTTGGGTGCCTTGATACCGGCAAATTCGATGGATAGATCGGCCATTTATGCGGCCTCCACATTGAGCATCAGGTGAGAGTGGATGGCCTCGGCGGCCAGCTTGCCGTGCTGCACGGCTTGTACGGTGAGGTCCTGACCCAGGGCGGTGCAGTCGCCGCCGGCGTAGATGCCGGGCACGCTGGTTTGCTGCTGGGCATCGACCCAGATGCGTTCGCCCTCGCGCTTCAGCTCGTTGGCCAGTGGATCGCTCAGGGCCTGGCCGTCAAAGGCCTGGCCTATGGCGCTGAATATGGCGTCGGCGGCCAGCTCGAAGGTTTGCCCGGTGCTCTGCAGGCGGCCGTTCTCCACGCGGGTGCGGGCGAAGCGCATGCCGCGTACTTGGCCCTGTTCATTGAGCAGCACGTCTTGCGGCTGCGCCCAGGTCAGCAGGCGCACCTGATTGGCTTTGGCGATGTCCTGCTCATGTTCGGTGGCGCCCATTTCCTCGAAACCACGGCGATAGACCAGGTTGACGTCGCGTGCGCCGAGCTTGCTCATCTGCACCGCCATGTCGATGGCGGTATTGCCGGCACCGAGGACGATGCAGCGCTCGGCCACGGGCAACTGGGTGAGGTCATCGCTCTGGCGTAGTTCGCGGATGTAGTCGGTGGCAGCGAGTAGGCCAGGCGCGTCTTCGCCAGCCAGACCGAGGCGTTTGCTGGCGGCCAGGCCGATGCCAAGGAAGACCGCGTCGAACTGCTGGTGCAGGTCGCTCAAGCTGAGGTCGTCACCGAGTTTGTGCCCGTGGCGAATCTCAATGCCGCCGATTTGCAGGAGAAACTCCACTTCGCGTTGAGCGAAGTCGTCCACCAGTTTGTAGGCGGCGATGCCGTATTCGTTGAGCCCACCGGCTTTCTCGCGCGCCTCGAAGATCACTACATCGTGACCATGCATCGCCAGGCGGTGGGCGCAGGACAAACCCGCAGGCCCGGCGCCGACCACGGCGATACGTTTGCCGCTGGCTGGGGCGCGTTTAAACGGGTGTTCGCTGAACTGCGCGTTATCGATGGCGTAGCGTTGCAGCAGACCGATCAGCACTGGCGCGCATTCCTGCGCGTTGTTGCGTACGCAGGCCTGCTGGCAAAGGATTTCCGTCGGGCAAACGCGGGCGCAGCTGCCGCCGAGGATATTCGCCGAGAGAATTTTCTCGGCGGCGCCCTGAACGTTCTCATGGCTGATATTGCGAATAAACGAGGGAATGTCGATCTCGCTGGGGCAGGCGTTGATGCAGGGCGCGTCGTAGCAATACAGGCAACGGGCGCTTTCCAGTGCGGCTTGGCGAGCGTTAAGCGGCGGGGCCAGATCGCTGAAGCGATCGGCCAGTTCGGCCGCGTCGGCATCTGGTCGCGGCAAATGGCTGAGGGTGTCTATCACGGTTATTGCCTCACGGTTTTGTGGCTTTTATTGGGCAGTTAACAGCTGATAAGCGGCCGTCCGGCCTCTGTGGGTCGGTGCGGCTAAGTCATGTGTGGTGCCTGGGCGCGGGTTTAGCGCTCGACGGCGGTAGGGCGATTCTTTTCGGCGCGTTTACTCAGCAGGTCGAATACCGCCGGGTACGCCGGGCGCTCGACATAGCGGCCGGCGCCACGTTCGGCCCGCAGGTCGCCATCGACCCAGACCAGCTTGCCCTGGCTGATGGTGTGACTGGGCACGCCGCTCACGGTCTTGCCTTCGAAGATGTTGAAGTCGACCTGCTGGTGATGGGTCTTGGCCGAGATGGTGCGTGTGCCCTGTGGGTCCCAAAGCACCAGGTCGGCGTCGGCGCCTACGCGTAGCGCACCCTTGCGTGGGAACAGGTTGAAGATCTTTGCCGTATTGGTGCTGGTCAGCGCGACGAAGTCGGTGATCGACAGCTTGCCGCTGTTGACCCCTTCGTCCCACAGCACGGCCATACGGTCTTCAATGCCGGCAGTGCCGTTGGGGATTTTGCTGAAATCGTCACGACCGGCGGCTTTTTGCTCGGCGCAGAAGCAGCAATGGTCGGTGGCGGTGGTGTGCAGATTGCCCGACTGCAAGCCGCGCCATAGCGCTGCTTGATGCTCTTTGGGGCGGAACGGCGGGCTCATCACGTAACCAGCGGCAGTCTGCCAATCTGGGTGGCGATAGACGCTGTCATCGAGCAGCAGGTGGCCGGCTAATACTTCGCCGTACACCGGCTGGCCTTTAGCGCGGGCATAAGTGATTTCATCCAGGGCTTCCTGGGTGGAAACATGCACCAGGTACAACGGCGTACCTAGGGTCTCAGCAATGCGGATGGCGCGGCTGGCGGCTTCACCTTCGACCTGCGAAGGCCGTGACAGCGGGTGTGCTTCTGGCCCGGTCAAACCTTGGGCCAGCAGTTTCTGTTGCAGGTGGTAGACCAGCTCGCCGTTTTCCGCGTGCACGGTGGGCACTGCGCCCAGTTGCAGGCAGCGCTCGAAGCTGGCGACCAGGGTGTCGTCGGCGGCCATGATGGCGTTCTTGTAGGCCATAAAGTGCTTGAAGCTGTTGACCCCGAATTTGCTCACCAGCTCGCCCATCTCGGCGGCAACCTGCTCGCTCCACCAGGTGATGGCGACATGAAAGCCGTAGTCAGACGCGGACTTCTCTGCCCAGCCGCGCCAGGTGTGGAAGGCTTCGAGCAGCGATTGCTGCGGGTTGGGAATGACGAAGTCGATGATCGAGGTGGTGCCGCCGGCTAGCCCTGCAGCCGTGCCGCTGAAGAAGTCTTCGCTGGCCACGGTGCCCATAAAGGGCAGTTGCATATGGGTGTGCGGATCGATGCCGCCTGGCATCAGGTACTGGCCGCTGCCGTCGAGTACTTGGCAACCGGCGGGGGCGTCGAGGTTGTCGCCAATGGCCTGGATCAAGCCGTCGGCACACAGCACATCAGCGCGGTAGCTTTGCTCATGAGTAACCAGGGTGGCACCACGGATCAACAGCGACATAGCGAGTTCCTCTCAGGCTGACCGGTGCGTGCCGGTTCTTGGTGTTATGGCCTGTCAGGCGAGAGGGTTTTATTCCTGCCAGCCGTGACAGGAATTGAATCTAGTCGCTGCTCATGAATTGATCAAGAATATTTTTTAGTCTGTTTTTATTGTTATAAATAATTGATTTTTAAGTGAAAAATACAGAAATAAGCAAAATGGTGCAGTGCCTCACCATTTTGACGCACTTGACAAGAACCAAATATGAGCAAGATTTCCTATGCAAAATCAGGCGCTTGAGCCCGGCTGTGGGTAGGCGCTGCTGGAGCAAAAAATATTTGCCTGCACCACTTTGAATCCTGACTTGGCAGACAGGCTTGTCCGTCACGATAAAAGAGAGGCTTTAAGGCGCCGCAAGAAAATCAGGAGATTTTATAAAGCTTATGTAAATCAGTTATTTGTCTGCTTATACCGTGAGCGATAAAGCAACTGAAGAGGTTCCCGGCACGCTTATTGATAGCCGTCGCTACCGAGCTGGCCGGCCCTGAGATGGAAATGTACTCCGGCCATCGCGAACGGCCGCTTGGCTGTAACCCTGCCAAGCAGCTGGTAATCCCGATGAGCAAATAATCAGAACAATGACTGGAGAGGCCCATGCAACAGAGCAGATCGCAAGTGACTGAGCGCGATGGCTTGTACGAACTGGCCGCTGGCCCCGACGTACTCGACAGCCCGCGCTATAACCACGACATCGCCCCGACCCAGGTGCACGAGCGCACCTGGAACAAATGGCATATCACCGCGCTGTGGGTCGGTATGTCGATCTGCGTGCCGACCTACACCCTGGGTGGCGTACTGACCGCCTACTTCGGTTTGTCCGTAGGTGAGGCGCTGCTGGCGATCCTGCTGGCGAACATCATCGTATTGATTCCGCTGACGCTGAACGCCTTCCCGGGCACCAAGTACGGCATTCCCTTTCCGGTTTTGCTGCGTTCGTCGTTCGGGGTGATCGGTTCCAACGTGCCCTGTTTGATTCGCGCTGTGGTGGCCTGTGGCTGGTTCGGTATTCAAACCATGTTCGGCGGCCTGGCCATTCACCTGCTGCTCGGTTCGATCTTCGAGGGCTGGAAAAGCCTTGGCGGCACCGGTGAAGTGATTGGCTTTATGGTTTTCTGGACCCTCAACCTGTGGGTGGTGCTGCGCGGGGCTGAGTCGATCAAGTGGCTGGAAACCCTGTCCGCGCCGTTGCTGGTGCTGGTCGGTGCCGGCTTGCTGGTATGGGCGCTGCCCAATGTGTCGATGAGCGAGCTGCTGGCGCAGCCGGCCAATCGCCCTGAGGGCGCTAGCGTGACCGGTTACTTCCTGGCTGGGCTGACGGCCATGGTCGGTTTCTGGGCCACTCTTTCGCTGAATATTCCGGACTTCAGCCGTTACGCCAAGAGCCAGAAGGATCAGATCATCGGCCAGGTTATTGGTCTGCCACTGACCATGTTCCTGTTCGCCGCCCTCGGTGTGGTGATGACTGCTGCGTCGGCCTCGCTGGTCGGCGAAACAGTGTCTGATCCGGTTAGCCTGATCGGCCATATCCAGAGCCCAGGTTGGGTCGCTTTGGCCATGGCGCTGATCATTGTCGCCACCCTGTCGACCAACACGGCAGCGAATATTGTTTCGCCAACCAATGATTTCCAGAATATCGCGCCCAAGCTCATCAACCGCACCAAGGCGGTCATGCTCACCGGCCTGATCGGCCTAGGGCTAATGGCTCACGAGCTGCTGAAGAAGCTCGGCCTGCTGGTCTCTGACCTGAGCCTGGAAAGCGTCTATTCCAACTGGTTGCTGGGCTACTCCAGCCTGCTTGGGCCGATTGCCGGGATCATGGTGGTGGACTACTTCCTGATCAAAAAGCAGCGCCTCGACCTGGCCGGCCTCTATCGCGATGACGTGTATCCCGCGTGGAACTGGATCGGTTTTGTTGCCTTCGCAGTACCTGTAGCGCTGACCCTGCTGTCGCTCGGCAGCCGTGCCTTCAGCTGGTTCTACGACTACGGCTGGTTTACCGGCTCCTTCCTCGGCGGGCTGATCTATTTCGGGCTGTGCAGCCTACGTAGCGCGCAGCCTGTGGCGGCCAAGGCACCGGTTTAAGGCAACAGCATCGCGGGCAATCGGAACGCCGCCCAGCCGCTACTACAGATGCACATTGCCTTTGTAGGAGCGGGCTTGCCCGCGAAACGATTGAGCAGGCGCACCCCGCGCTAACGGAAAATCAGAAAGGCCGAGGAGATCACCATGAACACTGCCATCGAGGTTCTGCAATCCAGCCAGCCGCACGTCAACAGCACGCGCCTGTGGCAATCACTGATGGAGTTGGCGCAGCTCGGGGCCACCGTCAAAGGTGGCGTTTGCCGGTTGGCGCTGACCGATCTCGACCGCCAAGCACGCGACCTTTTTGTGCGCTGGTGCGAGGACGCTGGCTGTACCGTGACGGTTGATGGCGTCGGCAATATTTTTGCCCGCCGCCCCGGGCGTAACGCTGCGCTGCCGCCGGTAATGACCGGCAGCCATATCGATACCCAACCCACTGGCGGCAAGTTCGACGGCTGCTTTGGCGTACTGGCCGGCGTCGAGGTGCTGCGGACTCTGAATGACCTCGGCGTGCAAACCGAAGCGCCGCTGGAAGTAGTGGTGTGGACCAACGAGGAGGGCTCGCGCTTTGCCCCGTGCATGATGGGCTCCGGGGTATTCGCCGAGAAATTCACCCTGGAAGAAACCCTGGCCAAGCGCGATGCCGAGGGCGTTACGGTGGGCGAGGCATTGAATGCCATCGGCTACGCCGGCACCCGTGCGGTGACCGGGCATGCGGTGGGCGCGTATTTCGAAGCGCATATCGAGCAGGGGCCGATTCTCGAAGACCAAGGCAAGACCATTGGCGTGGTGCTGGGTGCGCTCGGGCAGAAGTGGTTTGACCTCACCCTTAAGGGTGTTGAGGCGCATGCCGGCCCGACGCCGATGCACCTGCGCAAAGATGCGCTGGTCGGTGCGGCTGCGGTGGTGGCTGCGGTGAATCGGGTGGCGCTGGAGCATCAGCCGCATGCGTGTGGCACGGTTGGCTGTCTGCAGGCCTACCCCGGCTCGCGCAACGTGATTCCCGGCGAGGTGCGCATGACCCTGGACTTCCGTCACCTGGAGCCAGCGCGGCTGGGTTCGATGATCGAAGAGGTGCGTGGAGTGATCGATGCAACCTGCGCCAAGCATGGTCTGAGTTTCGAGCTGACGCCGACCGCTGACTTCCCACCGCTATATTTCGATCAGGGCTGCGTCGAGGCGGTGCGTGCCGCGGCGGCCGGGCTCGGGTTGTCGCATATGGATATTGTCAGCGGCGCTGGGCATGACGCGATCTTTCTCGCAGAGCTGGGGCCGGCCGGGATGATCTTTGTGCCATGCGAGGGCGGTATCAGCCACAACGAGATCGAGAATGCCGCGCCGGATGATCTTGCCGCCGGTTGCGCCGTACTGCTGCGCGCCATGCTCGCGGCTTCTGCCGCACTGGCAGCGGGCAAGCTGGCGGCATAATTGACCGAATCGCCGTCGACTTCGGCGGTGACGGTCATGGACGCCCGTTTGGGCTCGGGACAAGCTGCGCATTCCATTATCGAATTGCGGAGCCTCTATGACCCTCGCCTACTGGTGCGTGCTAATCGCCATTGTCCTGCCTTACCTGGCCACTGCCAGCGCCAAGTTCCTCGGCGCCGGCTATGGACCGCGCGCCAATAGTGACCCGCGTACGTTTCTCTCCGGTCTGGATGGCTGGCGCAAGCGTGCGAACAACGCTCAGCTCAACGGCTTCGAGGTAACGCCGGCATTTGCCGCCGCGGTGATCATTGCCCATCTGGCCGGTGGCGCCGAGCAGGGGCTGCTGGACCAGCTGGCGATTGCCTTTGTTGTGAGTCGGGTGCTGTATTTCCTGTGCTATCTGGCTGATTGGGGGCCGATCCGTTCGCTGGTGTGGTTCGCCGGTATGGGGCTGATCGTCAGCCTGTTTGTGGTCTCCGCTTAACGCCTGCACACGAGGTATGGGTGCAGCGTCTAGCCTCTGCGGCAAAACACCACGCTTGGCCGGTGGTTAATGGGTGGTGATACTGTCGCCCGTTATCCACCCGGTTGTTGGCATTGAAGGTGTTATGAAGCTTAAAACCCTGTCCCTGGTTGTATTGGTGCTGGCTGTGAGTGGCTGCGGCGGTGTCGATCCCAATTCGCCACAAGGCCAACGTCAGAGCATTTTCAAGCAGATGCTCAAGGTCAGCGAAGACCTCGGTGGCATGCTGCGCGGGCGGCTGGCATTCAAGGAACAGGTATTTATTGAGGGGGCGGCCAAGCTCGATCAACTGACCCTTACGCCCTGGCAGCACTTCCCGCAGGTGCGCGAAGACGGTGAGGAGAGCCGCGCCAAGGATGACGTCTGGCAGCGCCAGGCGCGGTTTCACGAGTTGGCCCAGGCTATGGAAGCCAGCACCGCGGCGTTGGTGGCCGCCACGACTGCGCAACCGTTAACGCCTGAGGCGTTAACAGCGCCGATGCAGCGTGTTGAGGACAGCTGCAAGGCTTGTCATGAAGAGTTTCGCGCCTTCTGATGATCACTCAAAACCCCGCGATCTGCGCCTCGCGCAGTTTTGCGCGCAAGGCCTGTACTTCCGGGTGTTGAAAGAAGGCGTGCAACTGCTCCGCGCGCTGCGGGCCGATACCGGGTTGGCGTTGCCAGTCGGCCACGCTGCGTTGCGCCAGGGTATCCCAGTCGGCGTCCAACGCCAGATTGTCATTGCCCGGCAGACCCAGGGCGCGTAGCCAGTCCTGCATGGGGCGTTCGCGGGCCAGGTTGAAACTCTGTTGCAGGGCGCTGGCGCTGCGTGGGCCCAGGCCCGGAATGCTCTTGAGTTGTTCTGTGGAGAGGTGCAGCCAGTCGAGCAGGCTGTCGAGTCGTTGCGCGTGCAGCAGTTTTTCCCAGGTGCCGGGGCCCACGCCCGGCAACGCCAGGCCCTGTTTGCTGCTAAGCCAGGCCAGGCGTGCGCGGAACTGGCTGGCGCAGGGCGCAGTGGCGCGCCAGCAGCTCAGCGCGTGATAGGCCGCAGCGTCAGGCACTTGCAGCGCGGCGCGCTGCTGGGTGCGCCAGAGCACGCTGTCCAGCGCCGGGATGGTCAGGCCGGAAAGGCGGATCACCACCTGATCGCCCGGGCGGATGTCCAGCGCCTGCCAGCGTTGCAGCGAACCGACGCTGACATACTCGATGCGTCGGTCATCCAGCTTTACCGGTTGTACGCGCAGCACCGGGGTGATGCGTCCGCTGCGGCCGATACGAAAGTCCACCGCTTGCACCACCGCCAAGGCCTGACTGGCTGGGTATTTCCAGGCTGCTGCCCAGTGCGGCGGTTCGGCTTGCCAGCGCGCGGCCGCTGGGCGTTGCCCTTGGCGCAGCACCACGCCATCGGTGGCGAAGGGCAGGGCGCTGTTGTACCAACGCTCGCGCCAAATAGCGGCTTGTTCCAGGCTGCGGATCGGTTGGCTGAACTGCAGGCTGTCGGTAAAACCCAGCTCTGCCAGTTGCTGCAGGCGCTGGGGCATGAGTGCCGGGCCATCGGGCCAATCCCAGACAAACAGGCCGATGCCGGCAGCATCCTCGGCGCTTAGCGTTTGTCTGTTCATCAATCCGGCGATCTTGCTGCGCGCCCCGAGACCGCCGGACTTGTGCTGGATATGCTCCGGCAAACGCCAATACAGTTCGCCCTGCAGCACCAGGCTGAGCGGCTTGGGTAAGTGCGCAGGAGTGGCTGGCAGCTGGCGGGCATGGCCGCTCCAATCCTGTCCTGTGCGGCCATCGCCGCGGCTGATCAGCTGCTGCAGCTGGCCGTCGCGGTAGACCAGGCTGACGGCAACGCCATCGACCTTGGGCTGAATCCACAAATCCTCACGGCTGGCGATCCAGGCACTTGCCGCGTGGCTGTCGGCCAACTTGCGCAGGCCGGTATGCGCGATTGGGTGCTGATGGTGGCCGCTGCTGGTGCTGAGCGGGTCGGTCGTAGCGGCGGCGACTTCAGGGAAGCAGGCGCGCCAGCGCTGCAGGTTGGCGCTGGCCTGGTCATAGAGTTCGTCCGCTACCAGTGATTGGCCCTGGCGATGATAGGCGTCGTCCCATGCTGCCAGTTGCTGGCTCAGTGCGGTGATTTCCAGCTCGGCGCGATGCCCCTGCCAGTCCGGGCAGGAGGCGGCCCAGGTGTCGAGGCTTAGGGCGGTCAATAACAGCGCGATGGCGGCTTTCATGCTGAGCATCCTTGCTCGTAAGCGGTTTACCCAGCGTAGCAGCTGCGCTCGATCTGGCCTCGCCACGGCGTTTTGCGTACAACGCACCGGAGACAGCGGGTGACCCGCGTGATGAACATTACTTCATCCTCAATCATCCTTTCGACAAGGCTGCCTATTGGTTTACGCCGGCGGCCTAGCGCGGAGATTTGCTAGTTGAACGCAAGAAAAAACCCGCCGTAGCGGGTTTTTTCTGCAGCCCAGGTTGGGTTTACAGGCCGGCAGCGGCGCGCAGGTCTGCGGCCTTGTCGGTCTTTTCCCAGGTGAAGGTGCTGAAGCTGTCGTCGCCGACAGTCTTCTGCTTTGGCGTGCGACCAAAGTGGCCGTAGGCCGCGGTTTCCTGGTACATCGGGTGCAGCAGGTCGAGCATCTTGGTGATGGCGTATGGACGCAGGTCGAACACTTCACGCACCAGCTTGATGATCAAGTCGTCAGCCACCTTGTTGGTGCCGAAGGTGTTGATCGAGATCGACGTCGGCTGGGCCACGCCGATGGCGTAGGACACCTGGATTTCGCAGCGCTCGGCGAGGCCGGCGGCAACGATGTTTTTCGCCACATAACGACCGGCGTAGGCCGCCGAGCGGTCAACCTTGGATGGGTCCTTGCCGGAGAACGCGCCGCCACCATGACGGGCCATGCCGCCGTAGGAGTCGACGATGATCTTGCGCCCGGTCAGGCCGCAATCGCCCACTGGGCCGCCGATCACGAAGTTGCCGGTCGGGTTGATGTGGAACTGGGTATCCTTGTGCAGCAGTTCGGCCGGCAGCACGTGCTTGACGATCAGCTCCATC
>JAHJXZ010000051.1 GCA_018827205.1 Gammaproteobacteria bacterium
AGGTTTTTTGACGGGGACTTAGCCTCCAAAAAGCAGGCGACCACTGTCCAGCGATGTCAGTGTAGTGGGCGTGTTTCAAGTCCAATGGGGCGCGGAGCGCCGGGGAGGCGGTTTTTTAAGTGCTCAGCTCTTCAACCGGATGGACCGCTCAGCACGATATCGTCGCGGTATGGTGACTGCAAATCACGCTCGGGTATTTCCCAGATCAACACCTCAGGCGGCGTCTGCTTGAACGCCGGGCTGGTGAAATAGTCCTTAGCCGCCCCTGAGAACTCTCCGCCATCCTTGGCGAAGTTGCCCACACGCGCACTCACCGCGCGCTCAAGGAAAGGGATGAAGTTGGAGTTGCGTGAGAACGAGGTGCCAATCACAGCAATATTCGGCAGCTGGCTGTCGCCAAACAGGTCATCTTCACCCAATGCGGCTTCATCGGCAGCACCCTGCACTTCCTTGATCTGGGTGACGGCTACCTGCTCCATGGCAGGCAGCAGGCTCTCAGGTAACCAATCGAGCCCAGCCAAACGCACCAGATCGCCGGGACGCGGCTGCGGCGCCGTAACACTGGCCACAAACTGTTTGGCCGGGGTTGGGCTAACGCCCAGTACGGCTATCCGCTTGGCCACCGCTGCAGCGGAGCGCTCGGCGCCGGCTTCGCTCCAGTGCGTGTCGGTACGCAGGAAGGCATCACTGCCGAGTGGTTGCAACGTCGGGGCCAGATCCAACACCTCGACGCCCTTGGCCTGCAGCACCCGCTGCCAATCCTGCGCACGGCTGGCCAACAGTGGTGAGCGCTCAATAGCACACAACTGCTGCGCTGTAATGCGGCTCTTGTCCGGTACCAGCACTACCAGCAAACGAATGCCACGCTGGCTGAGCTGTTCATGCAACGCTGCGACTTTCTGCGCACGAGCCTCAGCATCTGCTGCGGCATGCGGGTGGATTTTCAGCTCATCGGTCAGAAACAGCCAGTTTGCACAGCCTTGACGCACGCGGGTACCGGCATCACCAATCGCCAACCAACTGGCGGCACGCTCCAGGTCCGCTGCCCGTTTGGCAAACGGCACATTCGCCAGCTCCTCGGCAATGCGATGGGTCACCGCGCCATCGAAAATCTGCTCCCAATTGAGTGGCTGCGTGGGCTGCAACGCCACTTTGTCACTAACAAACATGGCCCACAGCACAGAGACCAACCCTGCAACCAGGAATGCCAGCATCACCATGCCCGCCAGGGGACTTAGCCTCGCGGTTAAACCTTCGGCCGCTGAATAGTGGGTATCCGTCATGACATCAGGCCTTAAAACTGGAAGTACAGGAAGGGCACCGTTTCACGGCTGGCAATCAAGGCAAACGACAACATAAAGCCCAATACCGGCCACAGGGAGCCCAACAGACAGAACAAACCGCTTTGGCTGAATCGCGCCTCAAAGCGCTGCTGATAAACCGGCGCGACCACACACACCACACCCAGCGCAGCGGCAATGCCATGGGTCGGGCGCAAGGTGGCAGCCAAGGCATCGCCCAAGGCAATCGCGTGCAGCCCAAACTGGCCCGCATACATATTCAATGCCGTGGCGAAATCAGGAGCGCGGAACAACGTCCAGGCTAGGGCGACAAACAACAGCGTCAGCACGTGTGAAAGCGCTCGGGGCATACTGAACCATCCAGCGCCACTCCAAATGCGCGCCACGCACAGGGCCACGCCGTGGGCGGCGCCCCAGAGCAGGAAATTCCAGCTATCGCCGCCGTGCCACAAGCCGGCAATGGCCATGGTCAGAAACAGATTCCGGTAAATCAGCCACTGACTGCCACGGTTACCACCAAAGGGGATGTACAGGTAATCACGTATCCAACTGGACAACGATAAATGCCAGCGCCGCCAGAAATCTTGAATGCTGCGGGCCAGATAAGGGCGATTGAAGTTCTCTGGGAAATGAAACCCCAGCATCAAGCCGATACCGATGGCCATGGCGCTGTAACCCGCGAAGTCAAAGAACAACTGCAGCGAATACGCCAGGCACCCCATCCAGGCATCGACAAAGCTCGGCTCCGGCAACGCAAACGCCACATCGACCACCGGCGCCAGGCTGTCGGCCACCAACACTTTCATGCTCATGCCGATCATGAAACGCCGGGCACCCAGGCTGAAGTTGCGCCAGCTGAGTCCCCGATTGGACAGCTCTTCACTGACCCAGCTGTAACGAATGATCGGTCCGGCGATGGACTGGCCAAACATCAGCAGGTAGGTGGCATAGTCGATAAAGCTGCGCTCGACCTTCACGGTGCGTCGGTGCACATCGACCAGATACGAAATGGCTTGCAGCACGATAAACGACAAGCCTGCCGGCAACGCTACCTTCTGCCACTCAAGAGGCATTGCCCCCTGGGCCATCAACAGCTCATTGAGGGTCGCTGCCAGGATGTTGGCGTACTTGTACCAGCACAGCACCAGGACATTGAGCACGATCATCCCGGCCAACCAGCGCACCCGGCTTTTAGAACCGAACGGCGCGCGATCGATCAGCAGCCCACCGATCCAGGTAATCACGGTCAGCACCGTGTGCAACAGCATGAACATCGGGCTGAGCCAGCCGAAGAACAACCAACTGCCGACCAACAACACGCCGTTACGCCACTGTGGCCGCGCGAGCACATAGATCAACAACACGAGGGGCAGAAAGAGCGTCAGGAACTCGAGCGAGGTGAAAACCATGGTTTATACGTCAGTTCGCCAGGTTATCGAGGGCCTGGAACAGGCGCGGACCATCAGCCGAAGGCACTAGGAACAGGGTATAGCGCTGGCCGGCTGCCAACTCACCCAATGCCAACGGCTCACCCACTGAGGCGCCAGCGCAACGCAGCTGCACCGACAGGCTCAACGGATTGATCGAGCGACGCTGCACGGCACCATGCGCAACATCCTTGAAAATATCGACATTGCGCCCGGCCGCTTGCAGGCCTGCATTGGCACAGGACGCATCGAGACTGTAGAAAGCCAGCGAGGCCTTGAGCGCATTGAAGTCGTCGGGCACTTCGCGCACGGTCACCAGGTTCAGGCCCTGCTCCGTGGCAATGCCAACCACGCTGGCGAACTCACCCGGCGCCACGCTGATGTCCAGTGCCTGCTGCGCCTCGCCCTGCTTGAGACTGCCCTTGATCGGCTTGCCAGCCGGCACGGTGAGGAAGTCGGACGCGCGCACATCGCCTTCAAGGCGCAAGCTGGCACCATTCTCCGCACTCAACTCCAGCGCGGTGTCACCGGCATTGAAGAAACGCAGGAAGGCAGAGTCTTCACTCGGGCCTGTGGGGTACAAGGGGATCTCGGCGGCCTGCAGCAGACTGGCCGGCAGCAGGGCAAACAGGCTAAGCAGTGCGCGCATCATTTGCCTCCCTTAAGGCTGGCAGCTGGCAGCTTGGCCATCGCGTCGGCAATCGCATTACCCCAGGCTTTGTAGCCGGCCACGGTGAAGTGCTGGCCATCCGTGGTGATCCACTGCCCTGGTTTGGACATCGCCAGCGAATCGACATAGGTGCACGGCGCCACGTTAGCGGCGAGGAACTTCGACATCAGCTGGGTACGCTGGTCGTTCTTCTTGTACTTGCCACCGACCTTGCCCCAGGCCGGACCGACCCATACGCATTTGGTGCCGGTTTCGGCAATTGCCTTGGTCAAGTTGGTCACGCTTTGCCAGGCCCAGGCCTTGGGAAATGCCGGCTTGTCGTAGGAGGCCATGGTGTCGCCGATGACCAGCACCACCACGTCCGGTTTCTGCTGCGCGATCAGTTGCTTGATCGGTGTGGTGGTGGCACCACTGCCCTTGAGCACGAGCTTGCCGGCGTTGTCCTGCACGGCGCCGCAGTCAACCTTCTTGGTCACCAGCCAGTCGGCCGCACTGGCGCCGCAGGCACCGATGGAATGTACCGTGGCGCCTTTGGCGACCAGCGCGGCATTGAGCGGTTCGGTCAGGTGGTTCTGCAGGCTCATGTGGCTCTCGCCCAGAACCATGAGGGTCAGACCGGCGAGTACGGAAGAAGACATTTGAAACTCCTTGAATCGTTCACTGCGTAAATAGGAATACCGGGCTTACTGGGCGGCGTCCTTGCGCACCTTCTCAAGCTCATCGGAAATGGCCGTACCCCAAACTTTGTAACCCTCATGGGTCAGGTGCGTGCCATCCTGCGTCTTCCACTGGCCGGGCTTGGAAAACTTGAGGGAGTCGATGTAACTACAGGGCGCCACATTGGCGGAGAGGAAACTCGCCATCTGCTTGGCTTTGACAAAGGTCTTGCCGTATTTGCCACCCTCGGTACCCCAATTGGGACCGACCCAGGCGCACGAAGTCTGAGTTTCGGCAATCGCTTTGGTTAGGCTGGAAGTCTGCTGCCATATCCAGGTCTTAGGCAGCGTCGGTTTGTCGTAACTGGCCATGGTATCGCCCATCACAACCAACACCAGATCGGGCTTGTCCTTGGCTATCAGTTCTTTGATCGGTGTGGTTTTGCTGTTGACCAGCAATTTTTTCACCGGCTCGTTGCCGCGGCGCTCGGCCGCGCCACAGGCGCCGCCGGGAGTGGCTTTGAGCCAGTCGCCGGCGTTGGCGCCACAGATGCCGATTGAATGCACCTGCGCACCGCGCCGCGTCAGATCATCGTGCAGGCCGGTAATCAGACTACCTGGCAATGCCATATTGCTGTCGCCAATTACCAGGATCGACAAACCCGCCAACAGAGACGTAGACATGACTATTCCTTAATTTGAGTAGGGGGAGTTAAAGGGCAGAACTGGCAAGGCCATCGGTCCGGTTTGCTCTTCGAACATGTAGCGCAGGTAAAGGCCGCCATTCCACTGCTGGTAATTCTGGCCATTGTCGACACCGAGATGCCCACCTAGGAACATGTTGCGGTCCAGACGATATTCCGCAGCGCCAGACAAGCTGTAGCCCAAGCCTGTGGTGTTATCGCTCGAGTAGACCGCGGGCACCCCCAGAGAGCGCGTCGCCTCAGCCTGCAGCGCCGAGTCACCGGGGAAATAGTCCGCTTTATCCTGCTGTATGGACTGAATGCCCACCGACCCCTTGAGCTGGAAGGTAAAGCGGTCGAAGCGCTCAGCCCAGGTGACCGGCACACCCAGGGCAAGGAATGACTGTGGGCTGAAATAACCACCATGGCCGTAGGTGTAGAAGCCGAGGTTCTCACTGTAAGTGATACCGGACAGGTTCAGGCCGATGGTGGACTTACTGAATTCATCGTTCTGCCAGTACCAGTAAGCACCGGTGCTCAGCTCGATGCGGTCATTGTCCTCGACGTTGTTGCCGAGTAGACGGTGCCAGGAACTGGTGACGTAGGCACCAACCTTATTGTCATCATAGGCAAGTTGGGCACGCCCGCCGTTGGCAGTTACCCCGCCCCACTTCATCCCGTTGCGTTTGTCTTCCGCGCCTGCAAACGACAGAACACTGTCGGTCACTGCACGCCGCGATGCCGAAACACCCCAGTGAAGGTTCGGTTCGCCGGCAAAGCGACGATTCACGCTGATTCCGCCGACTGGCGTGCTGTAGAGAAAGCCCTCGGGGGTAATCCCGATATCCGACTTGACGCCATAAGCGGGGCTGTCGAAGGCCACCGATAGGCCCACGCCAGAGGCATCCTGCCCCCCCGGAGAAACACCCGGATGGCTAGCTGATGCCGCAGGACCACCGCCAAAACGATTGCCGGCATCGGCTGAAACACTCCCCGCTCTTAGCGCCACGGGCGTCACCCGTAAGGCAATGCGGTTGTCGCCCAGCGGCATAGCGGCTTCGAATGGCGCCTGCACATCGGTCATTTGCCCCATGCCGGACTCACCGTCGCTGGTGCGCTCGGTCACCCCTTGCGCCAGGTGCGGGCTACGGTACTGCTCAATATTGTTCAGGGCACGCGCGGCATCACTGAGGCCTGCTTGCAGATCCGGCTCGTCTTTACCCGGCTCGACCGCAAAGGGGTTAACCGGCTTCTGCGCAGACTCCTGCTTGGCCAAGCTCTCCGCACGACTGAACAGGGAATCCTCCTGTCGCGAGCGAAATGTCGGCAGGCGGATTTCACCAGGTACTTTTTTGGGCTTGGGAGCCAGGGAAAGGGTTTGTGTCGGCTCGGGAATGGTCGCGCCTACCGGCGGCTTGCTGGCCGTTGCCCCAACCCCGGCAAAAGGATTAGGCGAAGAGCGTGGCTGAGCTGCTGCCGCGGCCAGTGGAGCGTTCGGTTCGAGCTTATCGCGCTGTTCCTGCGCGACCACCTTGCTCAGCAAGTCAGCCGCAGTGCCAGAGCGGCCCATGAAGTTATAGACCTTGGCGGCCATCGCCAGGATGGTACGGTCGTGCGGTGCCAGGGCCAATGCACGCTCAAGCACATCATTGGCATAGCTTGTTTCGAACTGCTGCGAAGCCATATCCGCCGCCCCAACCAGCAGGTTGGCATCCTCGGGGAAACGCTCGACCAATGGTTTGAAGACTTCCAGAGCCTTTGCAGTATCGCCATGCTCACCGTACATGCGCGCTAGGGCAGAGAGTGCCAAGGGGTCCTGTGGCCGCTGCGCTAATGCCGGCTCCAGCGTCTCGTAAGCACGTTCCAACTCGCCACGTTGGCGCAACTCTTCGGCTTGGCGCACGCGGTAGATAAAGGACAGATCATCAAACTGCTTGCGTTGCGCCAGGGTCATTGAGCGCCCTTGCAGGTCACGCAAAATACCGACCACCTCGACATCTTGTTCGGCGCGCAGCATGACGCCGGCATAACTCAGCATCAGGGTCAGGTCTGTACGCGAACTACGGGCGAGCAGGTCACGCATCAAGCCAATGGCCCGCTCAGGGTCATCCGCGTCGACATAGGCCAGGGCTAGGACCGTGGTTCGCTCGATCTGACCTTCGGTTTGGTCATCAAGCCGTCTGAGGAAGATGCGGGCATCGCGGCGCTGGCCATTCTGGATGATTTTCTTAATACGCTGCAGTTCGTCATTGAATGCCAGTTCAGACTCGAGGCTTTCGATTTCCGCAGTCCGCTGATTCGGCGCAATACGCGCCAGCAGGGAACGGGCCTGTGCCAAGTCATCCAGCTGGACCGACAGCAGCGCGCTCGTGTAGAGCGCATCCACATCGTTCGGCGAACGCTTGAGCAGGTCCGTCATCAGCCGGCGCGCTTCCTCTACCCGGCCAAGGTCCACGTAAGAACGCGCCAGCGCAAAGTTCGCCCAGGCATTGTCGGGGTCCTCGTGCAGCGCGGCCTTAAGTTCGGTACGAAGGGCCTCGCGATCACCGCGCTGCTCCGCCAGTTTGGCGCGCTGCAGGGCGGCCTCGGCGCGCAACCGGGATACGCCACCGACCTTCCTGCGCTCGGACTCGGACATGCCAGCCAGCAGCCTCAGGGCTTCGTCAACACGCCCCTGCCCGCCCAGCACTTGCACCAGACCGCGCATGGCGCGTGCTTCCTGCTGCTGCATGGCCAGCACCTGACGATAGCCCGTCTCGGCCGCAGCTAGCTCGCCTTGTTGCGCCCGCACATCAGCCAAAGTGATGATCGCTTCGCTATCTGAGGGCTTGAGCTGCCGCGCCTGTTCCAGCAACGCCAAGGCATCCGCCATCTTGTTCTGATCAATGCTGGCACGCGCCTGCTTCAATGCGGCCCAGTAGCGCACATCATTGAGGGCGTCCTGCCAGCTGCGGCCACCGTTTCGAATGGCGCGGTTAAGCAGTAGCTCGGCGTCTTCCAGCCGATCCTGGCGCTGGCGCACCAACCCCAGGCCGCCCAGCGCATCGGCATCCTTAGGATGGCGGCTGAGATGCGCAGTGAAAGCTTGCTCCGCCGCCACAAGGTCCTTACGATCGAGGGCCTTGAAGCCCTTGTCCAGCACCGGGTCGCGCTTCCAGCCAGCGGCTCCGCTGTTGATGGTACGCCCCTTGGCCAGCAGGGCACGGATTTCCTCGTCCTCCGGGTGCACCTTGAGGAACTGCTCAAACAAAGGCTGAGCCGATTGGTTCGGCGGCCCCATCCAGGTCAGCGCCATACGCCAGGTCTCATCGGCACCACCGCCGATATCCTCGCGCTTGGCCAGCCCGGAAAGCACCCGGACACCCTCGGCGCGGGTCTCCGCGCGCCGCACCAAGTGCTGAGCGAAGAACAGTTTCGTGTAGGGCTCATCGGGGTATTCGCGCTGCAGGCGCTCAAAGCCGCGACGGGCCTCGGACCAGTATTGGTCGACAAATCCCAAGCTGTTGTAGTACTCGCGTCCAATCAAGCCTTGCGCCGGACGTCCTTCCAGCAACTGGATATAGGCGTTCGCGGCCTTGACATGCTCTTCACTCTCGACCAAGACGCGCGCCTCATTCAGCAGCGCCTCCTTGGCCGGGTCCTGTAGCAGGATATCCTGCTCAAGCAGCAATGCCTGGCGGGTGTTCGGATGGCTGGTCTGCAACTGCTGCAGATAGCTCCTTGCCTGGGTCAGATTCTTGTTCTGAACCGCAATCAAACCCAGCCCATACAGAGCATCGGGGTGAGTCGCATCAATCAGCAAGAGCTTCTGCCACACTTCACTGGCGCGGCGAGAGTTTTCCTGCTCCTGCCAGAACAGGCCCTGCTCAATCAGCAGGCTGTTGGTCTGATCGGTGGCAGCGTTTACAGCACTGGCAGCGCTCGCAACGATGATGGCTAAGGTTAACGAACGATGTCGGAGCATTGCTTTTCCCAATAAGGCTGTAGGCGGCCATCCAAGGCGAAGCGATAGCTACCATCGGCCCATCCCAGGCCGAATAGGCTGAGCATGTAGTCGTAGTAAACCGGTGCTGTGGCAGTACCGGCCTGCCATTTGTCAAAAGCTTCCCGGGCACGTTTGTATTGCAGGTCGGCAAGCCAAGGTTGATCCAGCGCGTGCAGAAACGGCACCACCGCCGCCGAAAATCCGATCATGCTGAAGCCTTCTGTCTCTCCGGTCAGGACATTGGCCTTCTCCGGGGGCATCCCCTTGGCGGCAATGACGCGGCTCATGCCTTGCAGGTTATTCAGCACTGGCTTGAAAAGCGGGTCCCGGGGATCGGTCATACCCGCCCACAAATACACACGAATCGCGTCATAACTGCTGAAGTCACCGCCCAGCGGGGCTGAGGTAAAGACTCCCGATGTTTCCGACACGGCACGGTAACCAATCCAATCGGCAGCGAAACCATGTTTGCCGTTTCCAAGAATCATTCCTGGCGTCTGCTTGGCAATAGCACTCCAAGGCCCATCAGGGTCTATGGCTGCCAATCGCCGCATCATGAATACAGGTTGATAGCTGGGGTTAAGGCGCCATAGATAGCCTGGATACTCAAAACCAAAAGGCCCTGGCAACAGCACATACCCCAAGCCCGGCAGACTCTTGACCTCACGACCTTTAATCTGGGCTAGCAGCGCCAGACCATCTTCGCGGTAGGCAGGCTTGTTCCACAGCCTGTCGGCTTCAAGCAATGCGTAGGCAAACCATAAATCTGCATCTGACGCCGAGTTGCTGTCTTGTGCCTTCCACTGCCCATCCTTGCCTTGTCCCCAATGCCACGCAGGCAAGACAGTGGAGGGGTCATTACCTGCAAGGTTTTCTCGACTCCAGCGCCAGATATTGGCAAATCGCTGTTGATCGTTGGCTACCAGAGAAAAGAACAGTGCATAGGACTGTCCCTCCGAGGAGCTGTGATTCTTTTCAAGGCTCGACTCAAGTACACGCCCGTCCGTCTGAACCCACTGTCTTGCATACAACTCCCAGAGCTGCCATGGCGCATTGCATTGACCGGCAGCAGCGACTGGAAGGCTAGCGAACAGCAGTAAACCGCAAAAGATGCTACGCACCATTACATGCAGTCCTTGAGACGCGCACGGGCACGCGCACGCAGGCTGAAGAACAGCAGCACGCTGGCCAGACCAACGCCAAGGGCGGTCAGTAGCAGCATCCAGCCGAGGTTATGCGCCAGCAACCATTGCAGGTAACGGAGCCAGCCAAGCTCACCCACGTAATACTGCTCGTCGGCCACCAGCGAGCTGATGCGCTTGCCATTGATCACCGCCAGGCTGCCCTGGATCGACTCCTCATAGCCCTCGCCACCGCGTAGCGCCGCACTGATGTCGGCCAGTTTGTCCGGGCTGGCAGCAGCAATCACCACCACACTGCGTCCGCTGCCGAGCGGCGACTCAAAGCCAGTCAGGAAGGCACCGGCGCCCCCTGTTGCGAGCGCTAGGCTGCTACGCGCCTGCCGCTGATTGGCACGGGTATCAGAACCCACCCAGGTGCGCATGCGATGCACCAGATCAGACATTTCAAAGCTTGATTGCCCCGTCAGGCTGGCCGGTAGCCGATCGGCCCAACGTTGGAGCAGCGGCTGATTGCTACCCGAAGCCAGCACCAGCAAATCCTTGCCTTCCAACGGCTCATCCTGATCGCCCTGGGCGACACTGACAGCGCTGGCGGGTAAGCCGGTCGAGTCGCCAAAACGGCCCATAACATCCAGGTACAGGGAGATTTCTTCGACACCGGCATTCGCTGGCATCACGATAGCCGTTTCTGAAAGGTCAGCCATACGCGTGAAGGGGAAACCACTGCTCTGAAACACGCCCAGGTTGGGCATGGCAATAAAATGCTCATAACCACTGAGGTCGAGGGTGGAGTCCGCCTCGATCGTGCCGCGCATGTTATCGATGATGATGTCGCGGCACTCACCCTGCTTGATGTAGTCGTACATAAACCGCAGTTGCAGCGCAGACTGCAGCGGCAGGCTGTCCAGCGGTAGAAGCAGCTTGCTCTCTTGCAGCAGGCTCTCATCATCCTGCAGCTTAGCCAGCAACGACTCGTCATCCTTCAAGCTCTCTTGCGACGGCAACGGCAGCGATTTGATGAACTTGCCGCTGACACTGATCAGCAGCGACGAGTTGGTTGATACCGGCTGCGGGGTATAACGGTACTTAAGATGCAGTGGCACGCCTTTTTCCCGCCAGTTGAACAAATCAGGCGGCAGGCGCATGGGGAGATTGATGGTGCCTGGGTCGTAGCCGGAAACGCTCAAACGTTTAGCGTCGCTGAGTTCACCCAGCTGTACCGGACGGTCGCTGGGCAACCAATTCGGCGCATCATAGGGCTTACGGGGCTGCAGGGTGTCAAACCGCTCAATCTGCGCACTGGCGCCTGCCAGCACCTTGCTGCCCGTGACTAGGGTCAGGGCGGCCTGTTTGAGCTGATCGCCATCACGTGCTGCAATCACCAGCAGCTTGCCGAACGGATCATTGGGGTTGGTGATCATGCTCAGCGTTGGTGTCGCACTCTGTGGCAGTTCAATTCCGGCCACGGAAGCACTGCCCACGATGACAACAACCGCATGCCCTTTCTCAGGCAATTGCGCCAGGCTAACCGGGAACCGCGCACCACGATAACTGGCCAATGCCCCAAACCAGGACGCAACCGCACCCGCCGCTTCCAGGCTGCGATTGTCAGGGCTGCTGGCGAACACGAAAGGCAATTCCAGCGCACGCGAATCACGGCCGTCAAAGAACGGCAAAGGCAGCCGAGCCAAATCGTCGGGCAAGGCAATCTGCGTGGTCTCCAACTCAAGTTGGCTGGTGTTGCTGACCTTGGCCCACAAGCTGGAATGCAGTGGATCTTCACACATCATGGTGTAGTGGCCAATCAGCTGCAGCGTCAGGCGGTTAAACTCGGTCACCAGATGCGCCGGGATATCCACCACCTGCTGCTGCAAGGTTCCGGCGGTCTCCTTGGGAACGGGCAGGCTGGCAGCCACCTGATCGTTGACCATCACGTTGATCTGCGAGAGATCGCTGAGCAGAGAAGGCGAGTAGCTGTATTCCAAGTTGACCCGGGCTTTGGTCACCACTTGATCGGCTCGCACATCGAAGCTGACGCTGTCACTGCCTTCAATACCGCGCAAGTGCATGGGGTAATTGGCCCCCAATTGCTTAAGCGTGGCGCTGTAGGTCGGAACAAACTCGGGAACAACCACTTCTTCGACTAACGCACCATCTTCAGTGACAGGCTCCTGCGTTTCGACAACCTCTTCAGCCCAGGCAGTCGAGGAGGCTAAAGTAAGCAATGGAATCGACAAGATGAACCAGAGGGATAGCATGCCTTTGCGTTTCTGACTCATGGATTCCTCGGAGTGGATTTAAAGGTAAAAGACAGGGCGCGAACATGACGCACGGATTCGTCGAACGTGGCACGCGACAGCAGGCATATCCCGCGCCATCCAATACCGGTCACTTCAGCAAGGGCACCGAGCGGGGTATCCACCACGCCCGTGCCCCAGCTCTTGGCCCAGGTATCAGCCCGCGAAAACGTCAGGCGTGCCAGTTCACTTTGTTGTTGCAAGGTCAGGTTGGCGAAGTTCAGGCCCAAGGTCTGCCCATGGCTAAACACCACACTGGCCGGAAAAACGCCCTCTTCACCATCGCGAAACAGGGAGACATGCACCTCTTCACCACATGCAACCTGAACACCTTCGGGCAAATGAATGCCAACACCGCGCTGTGAAAAGTCGTTGGTTTGGCAGGCAATTGTCTTGCCATTGGCTAGGCCCAGCATGGCCGGCAAGGTGGCAAACACACGCGGTTCGGCGCGGATCTGCCGCGCCTCACTGGCTACGGCAACGGCGGCTGCGCTGATGATGATGTTGTACAGCGTCCAGACCAGGTTGATCAGCAAGGTCACGGCGCTGGCATCCGGATCAAACCCGAGTTTGGCCACGCCAACCAACATGCCTATAAGATTCAGCGCAAGAACAACGATGTACGGCCGTGCCATTTTCCAGTCGAAATAACTTTCATCGATCATCCCACCCTTGGCCGTCACGTTGAACTTGCCAAGCTTGGGGTTGACCATAGCCAACAACACCGGCCGCATGATGTACCAGGCCAGTACCGATTCATAAACCTCGTTCCAGAACGAGTGACGAAAGCGCCCCTGGATGGTTGAGTTGGTCACGCTGGCCAGCAGGATATGCGGCAACGCATAGGCCACAATCAGCAGGGCCGGTGCCTGAAAAATCTGGGCTTCGAAAATCAGGTAAGCCAGCGGCGCCGTGAGAAACACCAGCCGCGGCAAGCCATAGAAGAAGTGCAGCATGGCATTCAGGTAGCAGAACCGCTGCCCAAGGCTGAGGCCTTTTCCAAGCAGCGGGTTATCGGTGCGGAAGATCTGCGCCATCCCCCGCGCCCAGCGAATGCGCTGCCCGATATGACCGGACAGACTCTCCGTGGCCAAACCGGCTGCCTGAGGTATCGCCAAGTACGCCGTGTTGTAACCCAGGCGATTGAGTTTCAGGGCGGTGTGCGCATCTTCGGTCACCGTTTCAACGGCGATTCCACCCACTTCTTCCAGCGGAGCGCGTTTGATGATGGCGCACGAACCGCAGAAGAATGTGGCGTTCCACAGGTCATTACCGTCCTGAACCAGCCCATAGAACAACTCGCCTTCGTTCGGTACGGTACGGAACGTGTCGAGGTTCTTTTCAAACGGATCGGGAGAGAAAAAGAAGTGCGGCGTTTGCAGCATCGCCAGCTTCGGATCTTTAAGGAACCAGCCCATGCCCACTTGTAAAAAGGAGCGCGTCGGCACGTGATCCGCATCGAAAATGGCAATGTACTCGCCTGATGTCTGGGTCAGAGCAAAGTTAAGGTTACCGGCTTTGGCATGGTTGTTATCTGGCCGAATGATGTAGCCGATCCCCACCGAATCACAAAACTCGCGGAACTCGTCCCGGCGACCGTCATCAAGTACATACACACGCAACTTGTCTTTGGGCCAGTCAATCGCCTGCGCCGCAAAAGCAGTCAGTTTGATGATATCAAGCGGCTCGTTGTACGTCGGAATGAATACATCGACTGTTGGCCAGACACTGCTGTCTGCCGGAAGCGGATATGGCTTGCGCTGCAGCGGCCAGGCCGTCTGTAAATAACCAAACAGCAATACCAGCAGGGCGTAGAGCTCGGCCAGTACCAAGCCATAACCAAACAGCATGTTGAGCCAGTTGTCGAACCCCAGGGATGAGGTCAGACGCCAATACATGTAGCGCAGCGAGGCCACAACGGAGAGCACCACCATGGCCAGAATGGCAAGGCGATTCGACGCGCGACGTAACACCAGGGCTGCGATCATGCACCCAGCGGAGAACAGCATTTGCTGTTCTACATCCATGGGTACGATGATCATCAAAGCCAGCAGGGCCACGACTACAAGCACTAGAACGGCGCAAGTCGGCCGGTCTAGCACATAGGGTGAAGTAGTTCCCTGAGCAGCACGTCGGGCACGAAACATGCCGGTTAAATTCATGCCAACTGCTCACTCCGCTGAGTCGCAAAGAGCCTGGCAAGAATGTTCAGGGCGATGGCTTGCAGATCGTGGCAGCCCTGCCCACTCGGCTCGTAATCCAGCACACTCTGGTTGTAGGCAAGGGCTTCGGCAATAGACTGGTCACGGTGAATAATGCCGGCAACACGATTGCCCAGAATACCGCGCATGATTTGCGTGATGTCCTTACTCAGCTTGCGCGATTGGTCGACCTGATTGATGACATATGTCGCGCCGTAAAAATCCGCTCGATCAGCTGTGTAGGTGCTGAGCAGGCGATCAATCATCGGCAGCGTGGCGTAAGAAGCCGCATCAGCCAGGCTCACCACCACGGCCACATTGGCAACCGAAAGGGCTTGCTGCAGGTACGCCGAAGGACCCGGCGGGGTATCCAGCACGACCACTGAACCGTCAGCCAGTTGCAGCTCAGAAAGCTGCTGTGCCAGCCAGTCAGGTTCGTCCTCCAACTGCCGTTCAAACGTACGACGCTGACCTTCATCAACCATGCCGTACGGCAGCACAAAAACTCCGCTGGGCGTTGGCTGGCAAAAATCGCGCATCTGCGCATCGGCGACGCAGTGAGCAAGACCTTCGGCAGCAACCTGCATCGGATCGATCGCGACACCCAAATGATTGATCAGCGCACTCTGCGGATCAAGGTCAAGTGCCAGCACAGCGCGTCCCTGACGCTGCATCACAGCAGACAAGCCTGCAGCGAGTGTGCTTTTACCGACCCCGCCCTTGGCAGAAATCACAGCGATGATCTTGATGTTGGCAAGACTCGGACGTGGGCGGGCCACACGGACAGGCGCGCTGACGACCTCCCGGCGATCTTCCTGAGCCAGTTTACCGAGCAGGCTGTGCAGGCTTTCTGCAGCCCAGTCAGGCGTAACGCCGGAGCCAGCAACCGGCATCGACTGCTGCACCGGCGCAGGAGCAGGCTCGGGCGCCACCACAGGGCTCGCTTGAACGACCACTCCGGCAAAGAGCGCCGGGCGAGCTACAGCACCCGCCTTAGCCGAAACCGTGGGCTCAGCAGTGGATACACTGGATAGATCGACATTGGCCACACCTGGCCACCGCTCCATAGAGGATTGTTTCTCGTCTTCCTGAGAGATTTCCTGATAGTGAGCCGAACGCCCACCAAACAGCTTGAACAAGCTTGAAATGTCGCTGGAAGTACTCATGAACTGATCATTTCCGGATATGTAATGGCAGTAATTTAGTGATACGCCAATTTAGCGACGTCAATAAAAAGACACTTAATTTCTTATTGCTCTAATACTGTCAAATTTATACCAATCATGGAATTTAATAGCAATATGCCACCTAACTAATTTCAGAATTATCCCAAATAGACCGCGATCATTTTCACAATGGCGATAGATAAAATTGAAATAAGAGAGCTGAAATAAATCAAATAAGCTCCTATCAACTGGAGATACAGGCCTAAATAAACACGCCGCCACTCAGTTTAAAACAGCCATTACCATGCAAGAATCGCACAAACCAATGACATTCTTGCGCAGAACACTGATAGACGGGCACTCAACGCTGCCGTGCGCTGTGATCCATGCTGGGTGACCGGCGCATCTGCGCAACCCACCTCAAAGAATGCAGAAAGTGGCAGCGCCACCATGCTGGCTAGACACCAAGAAGAAAAGATAGGCCGCAAGAGGAGGCCTGCTGCAGTGCCGCCAGGACTGACGTAACGCGCAATAAGACTTAAGGGATGCAGCAGCTGCAGTGACTGCATCCTGCTCAGCTTCAGTGCTGTGCGATTAACAGCCGGCACGAAACCGTGAGCGCTAATAACGCCGCCTAGGCGCGGGCCAAACCCTGCAAATGCACAAAGCCAAACAACAGCCCCTGCACCCGCTGCAACCAGGGCTGCGGCTGGCCGACCAGACGCGCCTTGAATAGCAGCAGCTCGCCGAGATGCGCCAGCAGCATGCCGCCGGCAATCAGGTTTACCGCCAGATACCAACCCTCGCCCATGGGGTAGAGCAGGTTAAGCAGCGCCAGCAACCAGAATGCGGCCAGCGCGCCTTTGGCGAATGTCAGAACATGCATAAGTCACTCCTTTATCAGCTAAGTCAGCCAGGTGAAAAACCTGATCAGTCTGCCCTGATAGCGCCTCAAGTACGTCCGCACTTTGGTCGGGTCGAGTGACGCAGCAAAATTCAGCGCAGCGTCAGAGCAATCGGTGCTTCGCTGAAATCGAAGCAGCCGAGGAAGGTTTTGATATCCAGTAGGCTGCCATCGACCTTTACATCGCCCAGTAGCGCACCCTTGAGCAGGCCATTCTCGCCACTCATCACGGTGTCCAGGTACGTCTTGTCGAGGGTCAGTTTAAGAGTGGTGCCCTCAGGGATGCCTTGGTGCAACTGCACCACACCGCGGCGCACCTCCAGCGCCCACTCCTCGCCGATATCCGGGAAGCTGAAGCCCAGGGTCAGCTCAACATCATTGGCCTTGTCCGGATCGACACGGGTAATCCAGTTCTGCAGAAAGATCCGCGCGGGGAAGGTCTTCAGCATGTCCGCCGAAAGAAACGCGCTGCGCATGCTCAGCGCCATCTGCTGCACCTCATCACCAGTAAATTTGCCTTCCAGCTCCATAGCGCTCATCAGATACCAGTTGCGCCAGTTGATGTTCATGCTGGCGTATCCCAGCTTGCGCAAGCTGCGCGCCTTGATATCGCGGGCCAGCATGTCCTCGTTGTCGAACTGAATGGCATAGTTGGAAAGCTCAGCGGCCCATTGGTAATCGCCTTTGAGGTAGGCGTCACCGGCGGCCAGCAGCAGTTTTTCACGGCCGCCCATCAAGGCGATCAGACGCTCGGCTTTGTCTTTCGGCGGCAGCGGATCGAGCGCCACCGGGTCACCCTGAAACCAGCCTAGATAACCGTTATAGATCTGCCGCACGCTGTGTTTCACCGTGCCGTAGTACTCGCGTAGATAGGGCGTGTAGCCGGCCAGATGCGGCGGCAGCTTGACCTTCTCGACCAGCTCGTCCGGAGTCAGCCCCTTGTTCATCCAGCGCACGGTCTGATCGTGGATATAGGCGATGCCGTCGCGGGTCATGCGCAACACTTCCTCGACCTTATCCTGGCCGCTGACCGGACGGCCGTGCAGCGGCACCATATGTTCGGCTTTATAGGTGCGCAGCTTGTCCAGGCTCTCGACCCACGCCACCGGGTCGCGGAACTTGGTGCCGCGCAGAGTATGAATATTCGGCAAGGTCGGCCCCTGCTCCACTTCGGCGCTGATCAGCACGCGGTTATCTGGCAGGTAGACGGTGATCTCGTCCGGCGCTTCGCTGGGCACATGCAGAAACTGCAGGTCCAGGCCGGCGATACGGGTGTCGAGCTTGTCCTTGAAGGTCAGGGTCGGCGCGATAAAAGTTGACGCCTCGACCTTGGCCAGCGGGCCGATACCGGCGTTCATCTGCTCGTGATCACTGTCCGGCAGCCCAGCACCGAAGCTGTAGCCAGAGCGCACCGAGAGGATCGGCCCGACCAGCGCGCCCTGGGCCACCACATTGGCCAGCAGGGTTTCGTGGGCAATGATCTGCACCTCACCGCTGCGCACCTGCTCTTCCGTAACGAAGGCTTTTACGCCGTTGATATGGTCCGGGTGGAAGTGGGTATAGACCACGGCCTTGACCGGCTTATCGCTGATCTTGCGGAACTCGGCCATGATCTTGCGCGACTCGCTGACCGCCTCACCGGTGTCGATGATGATCAGCCCTTGCGGCGCCTCGATCATCGCCACGTTGCCCAGCTGCCAGCCGACGGCGGAATAGACGTTGCCGGCCACCTGGTAGACCTTCTGCGTAAAGTGCTTGGTGTGCTCGGCCAGCTCTGGATTGATCGAGGCGGTTATCTGTTCTTCAGGCAATGCCGCTTGGCTCGCCAATGGCAATGCCAGGCTCAGCAGTACGGCGGCAGTTCGATTGAGTGAAAACATGCGCAGACGCTCATTGTTATTGGATGTGCTGGAAGATTGGCCAATCGAAGTCAATAATTCCAATGCATTCCAAAACCAATAGCGATGCACAAAACGCATGAATGATCTTCGCCAACTCCGCCACTTTGTCGCCCTCGCCGAACACGGCCATTTCGCCCGTGCCGCCGAAGCCGTACACCTCAGCCAACCGGCCCTGAGCCGCAGCATCCAGGCACTGGAAGCCAGCCTCGGCTGTAACCTGGTCGACCGGCACAGCCGCGGTATCAGCCTGACCACCCACGGCCAACTGGTACTGGAGCACGCCCAGCGCCTGCTGGCCGGCAGCCGCGCGCTGAAGAATGCCGTCAGCCAACTGGGCAATCTGCAAACCGGTGAACTGCGTCTGGGCACCGGCCCCTATCCGGCCGCGCGCCTGGTGCCACGAGCGCTAGGACGTATGGCGCAGCGTTATCCACGGGTGCGGGTCAATCTGCAGATTGGCAACTGGCTGGAACTGCGCAGCAGCCTGCTGGATGACGCCCTGGAGCTGTTTGTCGCCGACAGCCGCGAGCTGCTCGACGATGCCTTGCTGTGCATCGAACCGTTGCAACGCCACAGCGGCGTGCTGTTTTGCCGCCCCGGGCATCCACTGCTGGAGCAACCGGCGTTGCGTATGCACGACCTGCTCGACTACCCCATTGCCGGCACCCAGCTACCGCAGGCGGTCGAGCAAAACCTGCGCGCACTCAGCGGCCGTGAACAACCGTTAAGTATTCAGTGCGACAACTTTATGGTGCTCAAAGCCCTGGTGGCCGATAGCGACGTGCTGAGCATGGCGCCTTGGGATGTGGTGGCCGAGGATATCCAGACCGGCCGCCTGGCCCGACTGCCGCTGGAAGCAGGTGCATTGACCGAGCAATCCGCCTACGCCCTGATCAGCCGCGCCGGGCATAGCCTGTCACCGGCGGCGCAGGCTATGCGGGAAGAGATACTGGCCGAAGATCGACTCTTCGGCCGTCAGCTTGAAGGCGCGCCGGATTCGTAGCGCGCCTAGAAATGGTGGTCAGTTGCGCTGCCGCTCCCAACCCTTACGCTCATCGCGCCGGTCATCACCACGGCGTTCTCCACCCCATTGTGCATCGTGACGCTGTGGGCGCTGCTGCTGATTGTTGCGGGAGTAGTCGCGCTCACGGCGGCCATCCCAGCCAGCCTGCGGTTGCGCCACGCGGTAATCATGGCGTTTCTGGTATTGGTTCGACTGGTAATGGCGCGGCTGCGGAGCCGGCACGTAATAGCGCGGTGGACGACGGTGCTCATCATAGCGGCGTCCGTCGTACTGGTAAGCCCTGTAACGCTGCGGCTGCGGCACCACATAAACCGGGTAGCGTTGTACCTGATAATAGGTAGTCGATGGCCCGCGATCATAGCCACGATGACCATAACCACTACCGCCGCCATAGACCGCACAACCGCTTAACGACAAAACCAACAACGCCAGTAGCATGGATTTGTATGACATAGCGGCCTCCTTCGACCGCGGGTGCGGCAACGACCGTTGTCGCTGCCAGGGATTGCTCCCACTGAGTAGACAACGGGACAGGCCTTGCAGTGCGTTGGTGCTGCGCGGCAGATTTCATGACAAATTATTTCAAGCGCAGGCTCAACACCCTCAATTCGATAGACCCAGAACAACCTGGCACAGTCCTCGCTTAAGATTCTGTGCATAAAGGAAATGCGTACGGCGGCAAGCAGCTTGCAGCCAGACAATCTGCAATGGTCGACTAGGGTTCCGGTTCGCTGAGCAAGCCTGCAGCGAATGGCTGGTCCAAGAGTCGACGACCTCAAGCAGTGGCAACGGCCATGGGGTTACACGGCGGGATAAAAGCCCGGGAGAACGCACAGCACTGCTGTTCGCTTTCCTGTTCCCGCTGACTGACCCGAGGTTACCCATGCCACTACCCACCCTGCTCGCCCGCCTGACTGCCACCTGCCTGCTCGCCGCCCTGCTGCTGCAACCGGCCGTTGCGGCGACTGAGGCGAAAACCTTCAAACTGTGCTGGTCGATCTTCGCCGGCTGGATGCCCTGGGGCTATGCCGCCAATGAAGGAATCATGCAGAAGTGGGCCGACAAATACGGTATCCGCGTCGAAATCAGCGAGGTACCGGATTACGTAGGCTCCATTGAGCGCTACAGCGCCGGCGAGTTCGATGCCTGCTCGATGACCAATATGGATGCGCTGACCATCCCAGCTGCTGCGGGTGTGGATTCCACTGCCCTGATCATTGGCGATTTCTCCAACGGCGCAGACGCCATCTTGCTGCGCGGCCCCGGCCTGACGCTGAAGGATCTCAAAGGCAAGACGGTGCTTTTAGTAGAAAACTCGGTATCGCACTACCTGCTCAGCCGCGCCCTGGAATGGGCCCTGCTCAAGCCTGAGGATGTGACCATCCAGCACGTTTCTGACACGCAGATCGCCGAGGCCTTTCTCGCCGGCCAGGGCGATGCGGTGATTACCTGGAACCCGATTCTGGCCAAGATCAAGCAGCAGGCTCAGGTCAGCCAGGTGTTCAGCTCCAACCTGATTCCCGGCGAAATCGTCGACCTCACCGTGGTCAACAGCAAGGTCCTTGCCGCGCACCCAGAGTTGGGCAAAGCGCTGACCGGCGCCTGGTTCGAAACCCAACGGCTGATGGGCATGCCCACCGACACCGGGCGTGCGGCACAGGCCAAAATGGCCAGCGCCGCCGGCACCACGCCGGAGGATTTCAGTCAGCAACTCGACACCCTGCGCTCGTTCTACTCGCCGCGTTATGCCCTGGCATTTGCCCGTGCCAACAAAATGCCCGAGCTCATGCAGCGAGTCGCCCAGTTCGCCGACCAGCAAAAACTGCTCGGTAACGACGGCAAGGGCCTGGACAAGCTAGGCATCGCCTTCAGCGGTGAACGCAGCCTGGGCAATGCCGAGAATATCCTGCTGCGCTTCGATGGCAGCTATATGCAGATGGCTGCCGAAAAGAACCTCTAAAAAGCCGCCTGCAGTCTGCTGCGCCGCCAGCCGCAACCAACGCCCCGCAATGCAGCACAGCAGATACATCACGCACCGCCAGGGCGCAGTACCTGGCAGGCGCTGCGGCAGAAACCCCGTGCCAGCGGGGCTGAGCGAAATGGCACGATGTTCGCAATACCCACGTTGTGCAGGAACAACCCGCTCCGGCGGGATCGCGGCACCACAAGTTGCAATAGCTGACTAGGGTTCCGATCCGCAATCACACGATCTGCGGGTGACTGGTCCGAGAGTTGGCGACCTCCTTCGAGGTTACACGGCGGGATAAAAGCCCGGGAGAACGCGCCCCACTCGTGGGGAAACCGCCGCGCACTCCTGCCCGCCCATTTCGAACTGGAGGTTCCACCATGCGTAAGACCCGTCTGTGTTCAGTGCTCGCCGCCGGCCTTGCTGCCGCCATCAGCCTCAATAGCCACGCCGCACCCAAAACCGACTTCAGCGTTTGCTGGACTATCTACGCCGGCTGGATGCCCTGGGAATACGGTGCCGCCGAAGGCATCGTCGACAAGTGGGCGAAAAAGTACGACATCAACATCGATGTGGTGCAGATCAACGATTACGTCGAGTCGATCAACCAATACAGCGCCGGCCAGTTCGACGGCTGCACCATGACCAATATGGACGCGCTGACCATTCCGGCAGCTGGCGGCGTGGACAGCACCGCGCTGATCATCGGCGACTTCTCCAACGGCAACGACGGCGTCGTGCTCAAGGGCGAGAAGAAAACCCTGGGCGACCTCAAGGGCCAGAACGTCAACCTGGTCGAGCTGTCGGTTTCCCACTACCTGCTGGCACGCGGCCTGGAAAAAGCCGGTCTCAGCGAAAAAGACCTGACCGTGGTCAATACCTCCGACGCTGACATGGTCGCCGCCTTCTCCACCAGCGACGTCACTGCCGTCACCACCTGGAACCCGCTGCTGGCCGAGATTGAAGCCACGCCTGGCGTGACCAAAGTGTTCGATTCCAGCCAGATCCCTGGTGAGATCATTGACCTGATGGTGGTCAACAGCGACACCCTCAAGGACAACCCGGCCTTCGGCAAAGCACTGACCGGTGCCTGGTACGAAATCATGGCCACCATGAGCGCAGACACCCCGGCCGGCGTTGCCGCCCGCGAGCAGATGGCCAAGGCCTCCGGCACTGATCTGGCCGGTTACGAAGCGCAACTGGCCGCAACCAAAATGTTCTATTCAGCCAAGGACGCAGTGGCCTTTGCCACCAGTCCGAAACTGCCCGCCACCATGACCAAGGTTGCGGAGTTCTCCTTTGGTCACGGCCTGCTCGGCGAAGGTGCACAAAGTGCCAACGCCATCGGCATGAGCTTCGCCAAGGGCCTGATCACCGGTGACAAGGGCAACCTCAAACTGCGCTTCGACCCCAGCTATATGCAGATGGCGGCTGACGGCACGCTGTAATGAGAGCGTAGGAGCGGGCCATGCCCGCGAAACCACTCGCGGGCATGGGACTACGCGTCCCGCCCGCTCCTACCAAAAGGATTCCCCATGCGCCTGATCAATCGCCACCCGGATCGCAGCGGTCGCCTACTGCTTATCCTGCTGCCCTTCGCCCTGCTGCTGTTCGCCTACTTTGCGGGCTCCACGGCACGCTTGGCGGAAAACCCGAATGACAAGTTGCTGCCCAGCGCGGCGCAAATGGCCGCTGCCGTTGATCGACTAGCGTTTACCGAAGACAAGCGCAGCGGCAACTATCTGTTCTGGGAAGACAGCGCCTCCAGCCTCAAACGCCTCGGCCTGGGCATTGGTATCGCCGCACTGGCAGGTTTGTGCCTGGGTATCGCGGCCGGCATCCTGCCGCTGTTCGGTGCACCGCTCTCGCCATTGCTCACGGTGCTGTCAATGGTGCCGCCGCTGGCGATTCTACCAATTCTATTTATCACCTTCGGCCTGGGTGAACTGTCCAAGGTCATGCTGATTGTCATCGGCATCACCCCGGTGCTAGCTCGTGATCTGGAACAACGTGCACGGGAGATTCCGCAGGAAATTCTGATCAAGGCGCAGACCCTCGGTGCCAGCACCTGGACCCTGATCCTGCGCGTAGTGCTGCCACAACTGCTGCCGCGCCTGTTGATCGCCCTGCGCCTGGTGCTCGGTTCGGCCTGGCTGTTCCTGATTGCCGCTGAGGCCATCGCCAGTACTGACGGCCTTGGCTATCGGATCTTTCTGGTGCGCCGTTATATGGCCATGGATGTGATCCTGCCCTACGTGGTGTGGATCACCCTGCTCGCCTGGCTGATGGACCTGGGCCTGCGTCAGGTGACCCGTTTGTGCTTTCCCTGGTACGAGGGGGCTAAAGCATGAGCGCCTTTATCGAAGTAAAAAACGTCTGGCAGGAATACGGCGACCAAGTGGTGCTTGAGCGCTTGAACCTGAGCATCAGCGAAGGCGAGTTTTGTACCCTGGTCGGCGCTTCCGGCTGCGGCAAATCGACCTTCTTGCGCCTGTTGCTAGGTCAGGAGCGCGCCAGTCGCGGCGAGATTCTGCTGGGCGGCCAGCCGCTGGCTGCCGAACCCGATAGCAGCCGTGGTGTGGTGTTTCAGCGTTACTCGGTGTTCCCACACCTGAGCGTGCTGGATAACGTTGCCATTGGCCTGGAGCTACCTCGCTCAAAACTGCTCGGCCGGCTGTTCGGCGCCGCCAAGCGCGAAGCCCGCGCGCAGGCTGAGGTCATTTTGAAGAAGGTCGGCCTTGGTCACGCCCTGGATAAATACCCCAGTCAGCTCTCCGGCGGCATGCAGCAACGCCTGGCGATTGCTCAGGCGCTGATCATGCAGCCGCGCGTGTTGCTGCTCGATGAGCCCTTCGGCGCGCTCGACCCCGGCATCCGCAAGGACATGCACAGCCTGCTGCTGGAGCTGTGGCACGAAACCAAGCTCACCGTATTTATGGTCACCCACGACCTGAGCGAGGGCTTCAGCCTCGGCACCCGCTTACTGGTGTTCGACAAAACCCGTATTGACCCGCATGCCCCGAACGCCTTCGGCGCGCGCATCACCTACGACATCCCTCTCAACAGCGACCGCCGCGCCACTCGCGCCGCCGTCGAAGCGTTGCCCGCGCATATCAGCGGCAACCTGCAACCTGCCCTCTGAGGACGACCACAATGACCGCCGCACTCACCCTGCGCCCCACCCTCTACGAAGAACTCGTACCCGGTGGCGGCCACACCTCCTTTGTCCTCAAGCGCGGACAACTGCTGCGCATCAGCGATATTGAGGGTGGCGCCAATGCCAGCCTTCTGCTGCTCAACGCCAATGAGAAGAGCGAGCGACTAAACCTGCCCGACAGCCTCAAGTGCCAGCACACCGCCAAGCTCACCGCCGGTCACTGCCTGTATTCGGACATGGGCCGGGTGCTGGCGGCGATCACCGCCGACACCTGCGGCTGGCATGACAGCTTCGGCGGCGTGCTCAACGCCGAGGAAGTTGACGAGAAATACGGCAGCGGCAACTACCAGCAACTGCGCAACGGTTTCTTCCGCAACGGCGTGGACAACCTGCTGGTGGAAATGGGCAAGTGGAACCTCGGCCTTGCCGACTTGCTGATGTGCCTCAACCTGTTCAGCAAGGTCACGGTCGACAGCGATGGCTGCTTCCATTTCCAGCCAGGCAACTCCAAGGCCGGCGACTACATCGAGCTGTACGCGCCAATGGACACCCTGGTGGTACTCACCGCCCTGCAACACCCCATGGACCCCAACCCTGTATATGCGCCCAAGCCGCTGCAACTGAGCTGGCACAAGGTGGAAAGCGACGGCATCAGCGTGCTGTGCCGCACCTCGCGCCCGGAAAACGCCCGTGGCTTCCATAACACCGAACGTCTGTATATCTGAGGCCGGCCAGCATGACTCTTATCTCAAGCGACAAGCACCCGGAAGCTGCGGTGTACCGCGCCACCATCGCCGCTGGCGAACCTTTTCTCTGCGAAGTAAAAGCCGGGCAGACCCTGCGCCTGCTCGACCTGGAAGGCAACCAGGCGGTCGATACGCTGTTCTATTCGGCGCGCAACCCGCGCGAGCGTTACGACGTGCAACGCACCCTGCGCAAACAGAACCGCGTGTACCTGACCACCGGCAGCGTGCTGTATTCAAACCTGGGCCAGCCGATGCTGAGCATCGTCGCCGACACCTGCGGCCGCCACGACACCCTCGGCGGCGCCTGCGCCCAGGAAAGCAACACAGTGCGCTACGCCCTGGACAAGCGCTATATGCACAGCTGCCGCGACAACTTCCTGCGCGCGAGCCTGCACGACGGCCGCCTGAACAAGGCCGACATCAGCGCCAATATCAACTTCTTTATGAACGTGCCGGTAACGCCCGAAGGCGGCCTGACCTTTGAAGACGGCATCTCTGCCGCCGGCAAATACGTTGAACTGATCGCACACATGGACGTGATCGTGCTGATCTCCAACTGCCCGCAACTGAACAACCCATGCAATGGCTACAACCCGACTCCGGCTGAGGTGCTGGTGTGGGATTGATGGCCGCCCTTCGCCCCTGAGCGAAGAGCGAGTAAACGCCTTTCAACCACGGACGACCGTGGTGCAGACCGAATACTGCGGGACGGCCCGCCCACCCTTTCGAGGGCATCGCCATGTTCAACAAACTGCTGATCGCCAACCGTGGCGCCATCGCCTGCCGCATCCTGCGTACGCTACGCGCCCTTGATGTACAGGGCGTAGCCGTCTACTCCGAAGCCGACGCCGCCAGCCTGCATATCCAGCAGGCGGACGAAGCGCACAGCCTGGGCGAAGGCCCGGCAGCCAACACCTACCTGGTGGTCGAGAAGATTCTCGCCGTGGCCAAACAGAGCGGCGCCACGGCCATCCACCCCGGTTACGGCTTTCTCTCGGAAAACGCCGCCTTTGCCGAGGCCTGCGAAGCCGCCGGGATCGCCTTTGTCGGCCCAACGCCAGAACAGCTGCGGGTATTCGGCCTTAAACATACCGCCCGCGCCCTGGCCAAACAGCATGGCGTGCCGATGCTCGAAGGCACCGAACTACTGGAAAACCTCGACGCCGCGCTGGTCGCGGGCGAACAGGTCGGTTACCCGGTGATGCTGAAAAGCACTGCCGGCGGCGGCGGCATCGGTATGCGCGTATGCAACAGTGCCGCCGAACTGAGTGACGCCTTCGACGCAGTCAAACGCCTAGGGCAGAACAACTTCAGCGACAGCGGCGTGTTTATCGAGAAATACATCCAGCGCGCCCGCCACCTGGAAGTGCAGGTGTTTGGCGATGGTCGCGGCGAAGTGCTGGCCCTCGGCGTACGCGACTGCTCGGTGCAGCGGCGCAACCAGAAGGTGCTGGAAGAAACCCCGGCACCCAACTTGCCGGCCGGTATGGCCGAGGAGCTGTGCGCGGCGGCGATCAAGCTGGCCAAGGCGGTCAGCTACCGCAGCGCCGGCACCGTGGAATTTGTCTACGACAGCGAGGCGGCACGTTTCTATTTCCTTGAGGTGAACACCCGCCTGCAGGTTGAACACGGCGTCACCGAGCAGGTGTGGGGCGTCGACCTAGTGCGCTGGATGATCGAGCTGGCGGCCGGCGATCTGGCCCCGCTGAGCGAACTGAGCAAAGGCCTTAAACCCAGCGGCCATGCCATCCAGGCGCGCCTGTATGCCGAAGACCCGGGCCGCGACTTCCAGCCGAGCCCCGGCCTGCTCACCGCTGTAGACTTCCCCAAGGCCGATGGCAAGAGCCTGCGCATCGACACCTGGGTCGAAGCCGGTTGCGAAATTCCGCCCTACTTCGACCCGATGATCGCCAAGGTCATCACCTGGGCCGATAGCCGCGATGCGGCCAGCGCCGCCCTCGGTCAGGCTCTGGCCGACACCCTGCTGTATGGCGTGGAAACCAATAGCCAGTACCTGCGGCAGATCCTCACTGACGCACCGTTCGCCAGCGGCAACCCCTGGACCCGCTGCCTGGAAAATTTGAATTACCAAGCCACGACCTTTGAAGTGCTGAGCGCCGGCACCCAGACCACCGTGCAAGACTTCCCCGGCCGCCTCGGCTACTGGGCCGTCGGCGTACCACCGTCCGGGCCGATGGACAGCCGCGCCCTGCGCCTGGGCAACCGTCTGCTGGGCAACGCGGCAGATGCCGCCGGCCTGGAAATCACCATGAGCGGCCCGACCCTGCGCTTAAACACCGATGCGGTGGTGGCGGTCACTGGTGCGCCAATCCCACTGAGCGTCGATGGCATTGAGCAGCCACTGAATACCGCACTGCTGATCAAAGCCGGCAGCACCCTGAGCCTCGGCACCATTGCCGGCGCGGGCGCACGCAGCTATCTAAGCCTGCGTGGCGGTGTGCAGGTGCCGGATTATCTCGGCAGCAAAAGCACCTTTACCCTCGGCCAGTTCGGCGGCCACGGCGGCCGCGCCCTGCGCGCCGGTGACGTGCTGCATATCCCCGCGCTGACCGACCTTCAAGCCGGCGCGCAACTGCCTGCCGAACTGTGCAGCACCCTGCCCACTGTGCGCGAAATTCGCGTGATCTACGGCCCGCACGGCGCGCCGGAATACTTCACCGAAGGCTACATCCAGACCTTCCTCGCCACCGACTGGGAAGTGCACTTCAACTCCAGCCGCACCGGCGTGCGCCTGATCGGACCGAAACCGGAGTGGGTGCGCGACAGCGGCGGCGAAGCCGGCCTGCACCCCTCGAATATCCACGACAACCCCTACGCCATAGGCGCGGTGGACTTTACCGGCGATATGCCGGTGATCCTCGGCCCGGACGGTCCGAGCCTGGGCGGCTTTGTTTGCCCGGTGACCATTATCGAGGAGGATCTGTGGCAACTGGGGCAGCTTAAGGCGGGCGATAAAGTGCGCTTTGCGCCGGTGGATATCGCAACAGCGCGGGAACTGGCCAAGGCCGGTAATCTTGAATGTGCGAGCCTTCGTAGGAGCGGCCTTGGCCGCGATCAAAC
>JAHJXZ010000052.1 GCA_018827205.1 Gammaproteobacteria bacterium
GCTGCTCGCGAAATCGCTTACTTCTTCGCTTCCACCGAAGTTTGCGCTCGCATTCGCTAAGCGAATTTGAGTGGGGGTGAAGCCATGATCGCATCGACCGGTAAAACCAATCTGTTGGGTCTGACCCAGGCAGAGATGGAGAAATTCTTCGAACAAATCGGGGAAAAACGTTTCCGCGCCGGTCAGATGATGAAGTGGATTCACCACTTTGGTGTCGATGATTTCGATGCCATGAGTAATGTCAGCAAGGTCTTGCGCGAAAAGCTCAAGGCCTGTGCTGAGATCCGCGGCCCGGAAGTGGTCAGCGAAGATATTTCTACTGATGGCACGCGCAAGTGGGTTGTGCGAGTGGCGTCAGGCAGTTGCGTCGAAACCGTATATATCCCCCAGGGTACTCGCGGCACCTTGTGTGTGTCGTCGCAGGCCGGCTGTGCGCTGGATTGCAGTTTCTGCTCGACCGGTAAGCAAGGCTTTAACAGCGACCTCAGCGCGGCTGAGATCATCGGCCAGGTCTGGATTGCCAATAAGTCATTTGGCACTCAGCCAGCGAAAATTGATCGAGCCGTCACCAACGTGGTGATGATGGGCATGGGTGAGCCGCTGCTGAATTTCGACAATGTCGTCGCCGCCATGAAAATCATGATGGACGACCTCGGCTATGGCATCTCCAAGCGCAAGGTGACGTTGTCCACCTCAGGCGTAGTGCCGATGATCGACAAGCTGGCCGAAGTCATCGACGTGTCGCTGGCGTTGTCGCTGCATGCGCCCAATGATGAACTGCGCAGCCAGCTGGTACCGATCAATAAGAAGTACCCGCTGGAAATGCTACTGGCGGCTTGTAAGCGTTATGTCTCGCGCCTTGGCGAGAAGCGCGTGCTTACAATCGAATACACCCTGCTTAAGGATGTAAACGATAAGGTTGAACACGCTGAGGAAATGATCGCACTTCTTAAAGATGTGCCTTGCAAGATCAACCTGATTCCGTTTAATCCCTTCCCCCACTCGGGGTACGAGCGGCCGAGCAATAATGCTATTCGCCGTTTCCAAGACCTGCTGCACAAAGCCGGGCACAATGTCACCGTACGCACCACGCGGGGCGAGGATATTGATGCGGCCTGTGGCCAGTTGGTCGGCCAGGTTATGGACCGTACCCGCCGTAGTGAGCGCTATATTGCTGTGCGTGAATTGAGTAGCGAGGCCGAAACGCCAAGTTCCGCCGCCAATCGAACCTGAGGGGAGGATACCCATGACCTTGCGTCCCACGTTATTGCTGTTGGCCGCCAGTCTGTTAGCCGGTTGCGTTACAACCGGTAATGTTGATCCGATGACAACCAGTAAGGGTCGCGACGAAGCGCGCGATGCTTATGTCCAGCTGGGTATTGGCTATTTGCAGCAAGGCGAAACCGAGCGCGCCAAGATACCGCTGAAAAAAGCCCTAGAACTCGACGCCTCAAACGCTGATGCGCACGCGGCTTTGGCTTTGGTGTTCCAGATTGAAATGGAACCCAAGCTTGCTGACGATCACTACCGTAAGGCTCTTTCGCAACGCAGTGACGATGCCCGTTTGTTGAATAACTATGGCAGCTTCCTGTTTGAGCAGCAGCGCTATCAGGAAGCGTTGGAACTCTACACGCAGGCTGCCCAGGACACCCTTTACCCAGAGCGGTCACGGGTTTTTGAAAACCTCGGGCTGACATCATTGCAGCTCAAGCAGCGCGAGCAGGCCAAAGCCTTTTTCGAGCGCTCTTTGCGCTTGAATAGTCGGCGGCCTCGCGCCTTGCTGGAAATGGCGCAACTGTCCTATGAAGACAGGCAGTACGTTCCTGCGCGTGGCTATTATGAAAGTTATATGGCACTGGCCCAGCCTGATGCGCGCAGCTTGCTGCTGGGTGTGCGCTTGGCGAATATTTTTGAGGAGCGCGACAATGCCGCGAGCCTCGGCTTGCAGTTGAAGAGACTTTATCCGGGTACGCCGGAATATCAGCAATACCTGTCGGAGCAATGATGAAAGCGGCGCATCCAGAAGTGCTAGCAGTTCCCCGCGTTAATCCGGGTGAGACTTTGCGCAAGGCTCGTGAGAGCCGTGGTTGGACCATTGCCGAGGTTGCTGCGCAGTTGAATCTGACCCCGCAACGCTTGGGTCAGGTCGAACAAGGTGCATTCGATAAGTTGCCAGGTCATACCTTTGCCCGTGGCTATGTACGGGCTTACGCTAAGTTGCTGGAAGTCGATCAGAATCGCTTGGTACTGGAGTTTGATCATTTCACCGGCAGCGACGCCGCCGGCAGCAGTGTGCACAGTTTGGGGCGTATCGAGGAACCGGTAAGCTACTCGCAGCGCATTTTGCGGATGGTCAGTTTTGTCTTGTTGCTGGCGCTGGCCGGGTTTAGTTTTTTCTGGTGGCAGGAGCAGGCGGAGCGCCGGGCCGGCGACCTCGCTTCAACCAGCCTCGAGCATGTTGAAGTAGATGGCGCCGATGGCACCACGCAGATTCATCCGTTGGATGAACCGGAAGACCAGGCCGTAGAGGCTGCCCAGTTGGATACAGAAGTTGCGTTGCCTCTCCTATCCGATGCTGCTGTATTGCCAAGCGCTGTCGGCAGCGAGGCTACCGCTGTTGCGCCTCAACCTGAACAGCCGCAAACACTCGCCGAAACGGCAAGTGTGGCGGTCGCGCCCGTAGCTTCGGCGAATAACACGCCTGTTGTCGCCGAGTCCGTGCCGGCAACGCCAGTTGCAACCGCGCCCTTGCCGGCCGCCGCAGGCGAGGCAGTGGTCAGCCTGACCTTTATTGCCGATTGCTGGACGCAACTGACCGATGCCAATGGCAAGGTCCTCTTCAGCGCCCTCAAGCGTAAAGGCGATAGCCTGCAGTTGGCCGGTAAGGCTCCGCTGGAGCTGCGTCTGGGTTATGCCCGTGGTGTGCAGGTCAGTCTCAATGGCAATCCCGTCGATGTGGCGCCCTTTATCTCCGGTGAGACCGCGCGTATGAAATTGGGTGGGCAGTAACATGCATTGCGAGTCACCGATCAAGCGCCGTATTTCACGCAAAATCTGGGTTGGTTCTGTACCGGTGGGTGGCGATGCGCCTATCGCCGTACAGAGCATGACCAATAGCGACACCAATGATGTAGCCGCCACTGTGGCGCAGATTCGTCGTCTGGAAGATGCCGGTGCCGACATTGTGCGGGTCTCTGTGCCGGACATGGATGCTGCCGAAGCCTTCGGCAAGATCAAGCAGCAGGTGCGTGTGCCGCTGGTGGCTGATATCCACTTCGATTATCAGATCGCCTTGCGCGTGGCTGAGCTTGGCGTCGACTGCCTGCGTATCAATCCGGGCAACATCGGCCGTGAAGATCGCGTGCGCGCGGTAGTTGAAGCTGCACGCGACAAAGGCATCCCAATCCGCATCGGGGTAAATGCCGGTTCGTTGGAAAAGGACCTGCAGAAGAAGTATGGCGAGCCGACCCCAGCCGCGCTGGTCGAGTCGGCGCTACGTCATGTCGAACACCTGGATCGCCTGAATTTCCCGGACTTCAAGGTCAGTGTAAAAGCCTCCGACGTGTTTATGGCCGTCGAAGCTTATCGCCTGCTGGCCAAACAGATCGAGCAACCGTTGCACCTTGGCATCACCGAAGCCGGTGGCCTGCGCTCGGGTACGGTCAAGTCGGCGGTGGGGCTGGGCATGCTGCTGGCTGAAGGCATCGGCGACACCATCCGCATTTCCCTGGCCGCTGATCCGGTGGAAGAGATCAAGGTTGGTTACGACATCCTCAAGTCGCTGCGCCTGCGCTCTCGTGGCATCAACTTTATCGCCTGTCCGAGCTGCTCACGGCAGAACTTCGATGTGGTGAAAACCATGAACGAGCTGGAACAGCGCGTCGAAGACCTGCTGGTGCCGCTGGACGTAGCGGTGATCGGCTGTGTGGTCAACGGTCCCGGAGAAGCCAAGGAAGCCCATATTGGCCTGACCGGCGGCTCGCCCAATCTGATCTATATCGATGGCAAACCGGCGCTCAAGCTGGGCAATGACAACCTGGTCGATGAGCTGGAAAAGCTGATCCGCCAGAAAGCGGCCGACAAGGTCGCAGCTGACGCCGCTCTGATTCTGCGCAGCTAATACCGTTAAGGAATTGAATTGAGCAAGTCCCTGCAAGCCATTCGTGGCATGAACGATATCCTGCCTGAGCAGACCCCGCTTTGGCGTTATTTTGAAGGCGCGGTCGCCAGTCTGCTGGATGGTTACGGCTATCGGCAGATCCGTATGCCTATCGTCGAGTTCACCGAGCTGTTCAAACGCTCGATTGGTGAAGTTACCGATATCGTTGAAAAAGAGATGTACACCTTCGATGACCGTAATGGCGACTCCCTGACCCTGCGTCCGGAAGGCACCGCCGCCTGCGTGCGTGCCGTGCTTGAGCATGGGCTGGCGGGTGGTGGGCAGACCCAGAAACTCTGGTACATCGGCCCGATGTTCCGTCACGAGCGTCCGCAGAAAGGTCGTTATCGCCAGTTTCACCAGATCGGCGTTGAAGTCTTTAATATCGACGGCCCAGATATCGATGCCGAGCTGATCGTGCTGACATGGCGCCTGTGGGGCCTGCTGGGTATCCGTGATGCAGTGAAGCTTGAGCTCAACAGCCTAGGCACCAGTGCCGCACGTGCGGTGTATCGCGACGCACTGGTTGAGTTTCTGACTGCCCATGCCGATCAGCTGGATGAAGACAGCCGCCGCCGCATGGGCAGTAATCCGCTGCGAGTGCTCGACAGCAAAGTGCCTGAAACCCAGGCTTTGCTGGTCAATGCACCGAAGCTGGCGGATTACCTGGACGAAGAATCGCGCGTGCATTTCGAGGGGCTCAAGGCCCGTCTGGATGCGGCCGGTGTGCCGTATGTGATTAATCCGAAGTTGGTGCGTGGCCTGGATTACTACAGCAAGACGGTGTTCGAGTGGGTAACCGATCAGCTTGGCTCCCAGGGCACGGTTTGCGCGGGTGGCCGCTATGATGGCCTGGTCGAACAGATGGGCGGCAAGCCGACGCCAGGCGTGGGTTTTGCCATGGGCATCGAACGTTTGGTGCTGTTGCTCGAAACTCTAGGTAAAGTACCGGCTGAAATCGCCCGCACGGTCGATATTTATCTGTGCGCCTTCGGCGAGCCCGCTGAATTGGCGGCGCTGGCTTTGAGCGAGCGTCTGCGTGATCAGCTGCCAAACCTGCGTCTGCAGGTGAATGCCGGGGCGGGTAGCTTCAAAAGTCAGTTCAAGAAGGCCGACAAGAGTGGCGCGTTGTACGCCTTGATCTTGGGTGAAGACGAATTGGCCCAGCAAGTGGTAGGTTGCAAGCCGCTGCGCGGTCAGGGTGAGCAACAAAGTATTGCTTGGTCGGCATTGGCCGATCATCTGGCGACCAGCGCCGATCAGGCCTGAGCGCCTGTTGAGTGATTTAGCGAATAGGAGTGTTGGGGTGGTTTCGCGTACTGATGATGAAGAACTGGCGGTAATCAAGGACTGGTGGCAGCGCAATGGCATGCCATTGCTGACCGGTGTAGCGCTGGCGTTGGTGGTGGTTTTCGGCTGGCAGGGCTGGCAGAAATACCAGGCAAATCAGTCCCAGGGCGCTTCGCTGGTGTATCAGCAATTGCTCGAAGCTGCGCTTGATCCGAGCGGTAAGCCTGATGCGAGCAAAGTCGCAGAACTGGCCAACACGCTGAAAAAGGATTTTTCCGGCACTCATTACGCCCAGTACGGCGGCCTGTTTGTGGCCAAGGTTGCGGTTGAGGCGGGCAAACTGGATGACGCTGCTAGCGAACTGCAGGCAATTGTCGACAAACCGGCTGATGAAAGCCTTGCTGAGCTTGCCCGTCAGCGCCTGGCGCGCGTGCTTGCTGCGCAGGACAAGGCAGAAGATGCCCTGAAACTGCTGGATGCCAAGGTTGCGCCGGCCTTTGCCGCCAGCCGTGAAGAACTTAAAGGTGACCTGCTGGTGCAACTCGGCCGTGCCGACGATGCACACGCCGCCTACGAAAAAGCCAAGGCTGCGCTCTCTGAAGATGCCGCTGTCGGTGGTCTGCAAATGAAGCTGGATGATCTGGCAAAAGGGGATGCGTGACGTGATGCGCTGGAAGAATGCCGCACTGCTGGCCCTGGCCGTTCTGGCTGTAGGTTGCAGCAGCAATAGCAAGAAGGAACTGCCACCGGCCGATCTGCCCAAGTTCGACGAAGAGGTGCGCCTGCAGAAGGAATGGAGCCGTTCGATTGGCGACGGCCAGGGCGAATCCTTCAACATGCTGGTGCCTGCGATTGATGGTGAGCAGATCTATGCTGCCGACGTCGAAGGCCTGGTCGTGGCCATGGATCGCATGACGGGTAAGGTCATCTGGAAAGCTGATCTGGAACTGCCGGTTTCTGGCGCAGTCGCCGCCGGTTATGGTTTGGTGGTGGTCGGTACGCTGAAAGGCGAGATCATCGCGCTCGATACCGCTAACGGTGAAGAGAAGTGGCGCGCCCGTGTGACCAGTGAAGTGCTGGCTCCGCCTGCGCTGAACGGCGACGTGGTGCTGGTACAGACCCAGGATGATCGCCTGATCGCTCTCGACATGAATACCGGCGAGCAGCGTTGGATCTTTGAAAATACCCCAGCAGTACTGACCCTGCGCGGCACTGGCAGCCCGGTACTGACCAATCGCCTGGCGGTTGCCGGCCTGTCCACCGGTAAGGTGATTGCGCTGGATGCACAGCGCGGTATTCCGGTTTGGGAACAGCGTGTGGCCGTTCCGCAGGGTCGCTCCGAGCTGGATCGTGTAGTCGACATCGACGGTGGTCTGCTGCTTTCTGCGGGCACCCTTTACGCTGTCAGCTACCAAGGTCGCGTTGCTGCGATGGATCTGGAAAGCGGGCGTATCCTCTGGCAGCGTGAAGCATCCAGTTCGGTCGGTGTTGCCCAGGGCTACGGTAGTGTTTACGTAAGCTTGGCCAGCGGTACCGTTGAAGGTATCGACGAGCGCTCGGCTTCGGCTTTGTGGAGCAACGATGCTCTGGCTCGTCGCCAGTTGTCGGCTCCGGAAGTGTTCTCCAGCTATATCGCGTTTGGTGACCTGGAAGGCTACCTGCACCTGGTCAGCCAGGTGGATGGTCGCTTCGTCGGTCGTACGCGTATCGACAGCGACGGCCTGCGTGCCCGTCCGCTGGTCGTGGGTGATTGGTTGTATGCCTACGGCAACGGCGGCAATCTGGTGGCCCTGACCATCAAGTGATCGCCCGCTGACGCTTTGGCTATGCTGCACAGCACCTAGGGCTGTGTAGCACTGCCAGTGCAATGAATTCCGGCCGCTGCCCCTGCAGCGGCTTTTGTATTTTCTGAAATAACGAAGTGGAGAGCCTAATGGTTCCCGTAATTGCCCTGGTGGGCCGCCCGAACGTCGGCAAGTCCACCCTGTTTAACCGCTTGACCAAGTCCCGTGACGCGATTGTCGGCGACCTGTCTGGTCTGACCCGTGATCGCCAGTACGGCGAGGCCAAGTGGCAGGGGCGAACCTA
>JAHJXZ010000053.1 GCA_018827205.1 Gammaproteobacteria bacterium
CCGCAGATTGGTCAGCAAGCGCCGGCGTTTAGCCTGGTCGCCGGTGACCTGAGCGATGTGAGCCTGGCCAGCCTGGCCGGCAAGCGCAAAGTCCTGAACATTTTCCCAAGCGTCGACACCCCGACCTGCGCCACCTCCGTGCGTACCTTCAACACAAATGCGAGCAAGCTGGCTAACACCGTGGTGCTATGCATTTCCACTGACCTGCCATTTGCCCAGGCGCGTTTCTGCGGGGCCGAAGGTCTGGAAAACGTGATCAACCTGTCGACCATGCGTGGTGCCGACTTCCTGCAGAGCTATGGTGTGGCCATTGCCAGCGGTCCGCTGGTGGGTGTTGCTGCCCGTGCAGTGGTCGTACTGGATGAGAATGACAAGGTGCTGCACAGCGAGTTGGTCGGTGAAATCGCCGACGAGCCGAATTACGAAGCTGCAATGGCCGTGCTCAAGTAAGTACAGCCACCCAGCATCGGCGGCCTGCTCTGCAGGCCGTTTTTATTTGTGGCCTGCCTTCCCTGGCCGCCACCTACACGCCGTCGCTATGCGACGTTGAACACTGTTCCCGACAATTTTCTATTCGGATCAGACATTTAGTAACGTAAGGAAAAGGTAAATAGGCGGTAAAGAGGCTTTGCAGGGCAGCTGATAGTGAATATCGTTCACGCTCCCCAAGGAAGTGATCGTCGCCATGCCTGATACACAGCTCACCACCCGTCCTCGCAACCTGTCGCGCCAGTGGCAGGTCGGCTCGCTCGCGCTGGTTGTTCTCGCCTTAATGCTGTGGTGGTTCTGGCCCAGCCCGCCGGAAAGCCCCGGGCGTGGCGGCCCGTGGCGCGATGGCGGCCCGGTGCCGGTGCGCGTGGCGACGGTCAGCCAGGGCGATTTCCCGGTTGAGCTCAAGGCCCTGGGTACCGTTACCGCCTATAACACGGTGAATGTGCGTGGCCGGGTCGACGGTGAGCTGGTCAAGCTGCTGTTCAAGGATGGCCAGCAGGTCAAGGCTGGCGATCTGCTCGCGGTGATCGATCCGCGCTCTTATGAAATCGCCTTGCAGCAAGCCCAGGGTGCGTTGCAGGAACACCAGGCGCAACTGCGTAATGCCGAACTGGACTTGAAGCGTTACCGCGGGTTGTATGCCGAAGACTCGATTGCCAAGCAGACCCTCGACACCCAGGAAGCGCTGGTCAACCAATACCGCGGCAGCCTCAAGAGCCTGCAGGCGGATGTCGCCACCGCGCGGCTGAACCTCGACTTCACCCAGATCCGCGCACCTATCAGCGGTCGCCTGGGCATTCGTCAGGCTGATGTCGGCAATCTGCTCAACAGTGGCGATACGCTGCCGCTGGTGGTTATTACCCAGAATCTGCCGATTGCCGTGATGTTTACCCTGCCAGAAGCCGAGCTGCCGGCAGTGGTGCAGCAATTGCGCAGTGGTGCGACCCTGACCGTCGAGGCCTGGGATCGCAGTGAAAAACTCCAGCTGGCCGAAGGCGAGCTGGAAAGCATCGACAACTTGATCGACACCGCTACCGGCACGGTCAAGCTCAAAGCGCGTTTCGCCAACGCCGAAGAACTGCTCTTTCCCAACCAGTTCGTCAACGTGCGCCTGCGGGTGAAAACCCTGCAGAACGTCACCCTGATGCCAACGGCAGCGTTGCAGTTTGGTGCCAGCGGTACTTTCGCTTATGTGGTCGACGCTGAAGACAACGTACAGCTGACGCCCATCAACGTCGGCGCCAGCGATGGCCAGCTTAACGTCGTCGAGCAGGGCCTCAAGCCGGGCGATCGCCTGGTTCTGGAAGGTACTGATCGCCTGCGTTCGGGTAATCAGGTTGAGGTGATCGACGACAAGCCTGTCGCCGCCCAGACCAAAGCGGCCGCCCCTGAAGGCAGCCGAGCGCCGCGAGCCCAATGAACGCCTCTCGCCTGTTTATCCTGCGCCCGGTCGCCACCACGCTGATCATGCTGGCGATCTTCTTGAGTGGCCTGATCGCTTATCGGCTGCTGCCCGTGTCGGCTTTGCCGGAAGTGGATTACCCGACGATCCGGGTGATGACCCTGTATCCCGGCGCCAGCCCGGACGTGATGACCAGTGCGGTCACCGCGCCACTGGAGCGCCAGTTCGGGCAGATGGCCGGGCTGAAACAGATGTCCTCAACCAGCTCGGGCGGCGCGTCGGTGATTACCCTGCGTTTCAACCTGGAGGTGCAACTGGATGTCGCCGAGCAGGAAGTGCAGGCCGCGATCAACGGTGCGAGCAACCTGCTGCCCGACGATTTACCTGCACCGCCGGTGTACAACAAGGTCAACCCGGCTGACACCCCGATACTGACCCTGGCCATCAGCTCGAAAACCTTGCCGTTGCCGCAGGTGTTTGATCTGGTCGATACCCGCCTGGCGCAAAAACTCGCGCAAACCAGTGGTGTTGGCCTGGTTAGCCTGGCCGGAGGGCAACGCCCGGCTGTGCGTTTGCGGGTTAACCCGGAAGCGCTGGCCTCCTATGGTTTGAACCTCAGCGATGTGCGCACGCTGATCACCGCCAGCAACGTCAACCAGCCCAAAGGCAACTTTGACGGGCCGACCCGGGTATCGCAACTGGATGCCAACGATCAGCTGAAGTCCGTCGACGAATACCGCGAGCTGATTCTCGGTTACAAGGACGGCGCCACCCTGCGTCTGAAGGATGTTGCCAGCATCATCGACGGTGCCGAGAACCAGCGGCTGGCCGCCTGGGCCAACCGCAACGAGGCGGTGCTGGTCAACGTGCAGCGCCAACCCGGCGCCAACGTGATCGATGTAGTCGACCGCATCCAGAAGCTTTTGCCGCATCTGACCCAGGGCCTGCCGGCCAGCGTTGAGGTCAGCGTGCTGACCGATCGCACCGAAACCATCCGCGCCGCCGTCAAGGGTGTGCAACATGAGCTGCTGCTGGCCATCGCCCTGGTGGTGCTGGTGACCTTCCTGTTTTTGCGCAAGGTGTCGGCAACCATCATTCCATCCATCGTCGTGCCGCTATCGCTGATTGGCACCTTCGGTGTGATGTACCTGGCCGGCTTCACCATCAACAACCTGACGCTGATGGCCCTGACCATCGCTACCGGCTTTGTGGTGGACGATGCCATCGTCATGCTGGAGAACATCGCGCGGCATCTGGAAGAGGGCGAAACGCCGTTGAATGCCGCGCTTAAAGGCGCCAAACAGATCGGTTTTACCCTAGTGTCGCTGACCATCTCGTTGATCGCGGTGCTGATTCCACTGCTGTTTATGGCCGATGTGGTCGGGCGGCTGTTCCGCGAGTTCGCCATCACCCTGGCGGTGGCCATCCTGATTTCACTGGTGGTTTCGCTAACCCTCACGCCGATGATGTGCGCGCGCCTGCTCAAGGCAGAAAAACCAGAGGAAGAAGGGCGCTTTTACCGCGCAGCCGGCGCGGTGATCGACGGCATGATCGCTCGTTACGGCATGTGGCTGACATGGGTACTCAAGCACCAGCCGCTGACCTTGCTGGTGGCCATCGGCACGATGGCATTGACCGTCGTGCTGTACCTGGCCGTGCCCAAGGGCTTCTTTCCGGTGCAGGACACCGGGGTGATCCAGGGCATTTCCGAAGCGCCGCAGTCTATTTCCTTCCGCGCCATGAGCGAGCGCCAGCAGCGCCTGGCCGAGGTGGTTTTGCAGGACCCGGCCGTTGCCAGCCTGTCGTCCTATATCGGTGTGGATGGTGATAACCCGACGCTGAACAGCGGCCGTCTGCTGATCAACCTGACGCCCCGGGCCGAGCGCGATGTCAGCGCCAGCCAGATTATCGAACGCCTGCGTCCGGAGTTGGCGCGGATTCCTGGGATCGAGCTGTACCTGCAGCCGGTGCAGGATCTGTCTATCGAGGATCGAGTCAGCCGCACGCAGTTCCAGTTCAGCATGGAGTCGCCTGATATCAGCCTGCTGGAAGAGTGGGTACCCAAACTGGTCAGCGCGCTGCGCGGGCAGCCGGAGCTGACTGACGTGGCCAGCGACCTGCAAAACCGTGGTCTGCAGGTGTTTCTGCAGATCGACCGCGACATGACCGGGCGCCTCGGCGTAAGCATTGCCGATATCGATAACGCGCTGTACGACGCCTTCGGCCAGCGGCAGATTTCCACCATCTACACCCAAGCCAGCCAATACCGCGTGGTGCTGGAAAGCGAAAACGCCGGCAGCATCGGCCCGGCCGCGCTGCGGCAGATTCACGTCAAGGCCGCCGATGGTCAACAGGTCGCGTTGTCGAACCTGGCCCAGGTTGAGGAACGCGCCGCCAGCCTGTTGATCAACCACATCGGTCAGTTCCCGGCCGCTACGCTGTCATTCAACCTGGCCAGCGGCGTATCCCTGGGTGAGGCAGTGGCGGTGATCGAGCGGGTCGAACAGGAGATCGGCATCCCGCCGGCGGTGCAGACGCGCTTCCAGGGCGCGGCAGAGGCCTTCCGTGCCTCGTTGTCGAGCACCTTGCTGCTGATCTTGGCGGCCATCGTCACCATGTACATCGTGCTCGGCGTGCTCTATGAGAGCTATATCCACCCGATCACCATCCTCTCAACCTTGCCCTCGGCAGGTGTCGGAGCGCTGTTGGCGTTGCTGATTAGCGGTAATGAGCTGGGGTTGATCGCAATTATCGGCATCATTCTGCTGATCGGCATCGTCAAGAAGAACGCGATCATGATGATCGACTTCGCCCTCGACGCCGAGCGCAATCAGGGTATGCAGCCGGAAGCGGCGATCTACCAGGCGGCATTGCTGCGCTTTCGGCCGATTCTGATGACCACCCTGGCCGCGCTATTTGGTGCGATTCCGCTGATGCTGGCGACCGGTTCCGGGGCTGAGCTGCGCCAGCCGCTGGGCTTGGTGATGGTCGGTGGGCTGCTGCTTAGCCAGGTGTTGACACTGTTCACCACGCCGGTGATCTACCTGTACTTCGATCGCTTGTCGCGGCGCATCAGTGGTCGCAGCGCGGCCGGGCTTGTGGTCAGCCGATGAACCTTTCTGCGCCCTTTATCCGCCGGCCAGTCGCCACGCTGCTGCTGAGCCTGGCAATTCTGCTGCTCGGCGGCGTCAGCTTCGGCTTGCTGTCGGTGGCGCCGCTGCCGCAGATGGATTTCCCCACGATCACCGTACAGGCCAGTTTGCCGGGTGCCAGCCCGCAGATTATGGCGTCGAGTGTGGCCACGCCGCTGGAGCGTTCGCTCGGTACCATCGCCGGCATCAGCCAGATGAACAGCCGCAGCAGCCAGGGTAGTACGCGGATCATGATCCAGTTTGACCTGGACCGTGACATCAACGCCGCCGCCCGCGAAGTGCAAGCGGCTATTAATGCCTCACGCGAGCTGCTGCCCAGCGGCATGCGCAGCATGCCGACCTACGCCAAGATCAACCCGTCGCAAGCGCCGATCATGGTGCTGTCGCTGACCAGTGATGTGCTCAATAAAGGCCAGCTATACGATGTGGCTTCGACCATCCTGGCGCAGAAGCTCGCCCAGGTAACCGGTGTGGGCGAAGTACAGATCGGCGGCAGCTCATTGCCCGCTGTGCGTGTAGCGCTTGAACCGCGTCTGCTTGATCAGTACGGCATTGCCCTCGATGAAGTGCGTCAGAGCATCAGCGCGGCCAACGCCAAACGGCCTAAAGGTGCGGTGGAAGATGCCGAGCGGCACTGGCAGGTGCAGGCCAGCGATCAGCTGGAAAAAGCTGCCGACTACCTGCCGCTGATCATCCGCTATCAGGACGGTGCAGCCGTGCGCCTAGGCGATGTGGCGACCGTTACCGATGGCGTCGAGGACCGCTACAACAGCGGCTTCTTCAACGATGAGCAGGCGGTGCTGCTGGTGATCAACCGGCAGACCGGCGCCAACATCATCGAAACCATCGCCGGCATTCGCGAGCAACTGCCGGCCCTGCGTGCGGTGATTCCCGCGAACATCGAGTTGGAAGTGGCAATGGACCGCTCGCCGGTGATTCGCGCCACCCTGCATGAGGCCGAGCAGACCTTGCTGATCGCCGTGGTACTGGTGATTCTGGTGGTGTTCGCCTTCCTCGGCCGTTGGCGCGCGGCGTTGATTCCCGCGTTGGCCGTGCCGGTATCACTGGTCGGTACCTTCGCGGTGATGTACCTGCTGGATTTCTCGCTGAACAACCTGTCGCTGATGGCGCTGATCATTGCTACCGGTCTGGTGGTAGACGACGCCATCGTCGTTCTGGAAAACATCTCGCGGCATATCGAAGCCGGTGAAACGCCGATGACGGCCGCGTTCAAGGGCGCGCGCGAGGTGGGCTTCACCTTGCTGGCGATGAACCTGTCGTTGGTTGCGGTGTTTATCTCGATCCTGTTTATGGGCGGCATCGTCGAACGACTGTTCCGCGAGTTTTCCATCACCCTGGCGGTGGCCATCGTGATTTCTCTGCTGGTGTCGCTGACCCTGACGCCGATGCTCTGCGCACGCTGGCTCAAGGCTGAAACCGCCGAGCACAAACCCAGCGCCATGCAGCGTTGGGGCGGGGCCGTGCAAACGCGCGTATTGGCGTTCTACCAACGCAGCCTGGACTGGGCGCTGAAGCATTCCTTGCTGATGCTGTTCAGCTTACTGGCGACCATTGCGCTGAATATATTTCTGTTTGTCAGCGTGCCGAAGACCTTTATGCCGCAGCAGGACACCGGCCAGCTGATTGGCTTTATTCGCGGTGATGACGGTCTTTCCTTTCAGGTCATGCAACCGAAAATGGAAATCTACCGCCGTGCGGTGCTGGCTGATCCTGCGGTGGACAGTGTGGCGGGCTTTATTGGTGGCAGTGGCGGTATCAACAACGCCTTTATGATCGTGCGCCTCAAGCCTGTTACCGAGCGCAAGGTCAGCGCCCAGGTGGTGATCAACCGCCTGCGCCAGTCGGTGCCGAAAGTGCCGGGTGGGCGGATGTTCCTTATGCCCGATCAGGACCTGCAAATCGGCGGTCGGGAAGGGCGCAGTTCGGAAACCGAATACATGCTGCTGTCTGGCGACCTCGACGAATTGCGCAAGTGGCTGCCGCCGGTGCGTGAAGCGCTGCGGGCCCTGCCGGAGCTGACCGATATCGACGCCAAGGAGGCCGAGGGTACCCAACAGATCCGCTTGGTGGTTGATCGTGATATGGCCAAACGGCTGGGCGTGGACATGAACATGATCACAGCCGTGCTCAACAACGCCTTTAGCCAGCGGCAGATCTCGACCATCTATGACAGCCTCAACCAGTACAGCGTAGTGATGGAGATCAACCCGCAGTTTGCCCAATACCCGGAAACCCTCGAACAGATTCAGCTGATCACCGCCGAGGGCGCGCGCGTGCCGCTGTCTAGCTTCGCCCGCTGGGAGCGCAGCCTGGAGGAAGACCGGGTCAACCATCAGGGCCAATTCGCCTCTGAAAATATTGGCTTTGCCTTGGCCGACGGGGTCAGCCTGGATCAGGCCAGCCAGGCCATCGATAATGCGATTGCCCGGGTCGGTTTGCCGACCGAGGTGCAGGGCATGATGGGCGGCACCGGCGGTGCATTCCAGCAGACCCAGCAAAACCAACCATGGATGATCCTGCTGGCACTGGTGGTGGTGTACATCGTCCTCGGTGTGCTCTACGAGAGCTATATCCACCCGCTGACCATTCTCTCCACCTTGCCCTCGGCCGGCGTGGGCGCGTTGCTTGCGCTGCAGCTAATGAGCATCGAGTTCAGTTTGATCTCGCTGCTCGGTCTGTTTCTGTTGATCGGCATCGTCAAGAAGAACGCGATTCTGATGATTGACCTGGCCCTGCAGTTGGAACGCCAGCAACAGCTAAGCCCTGAGGCGTCGATCCGGCAGGCCTGTCTGCTGCGCTTTCGGCCCATCATGATGACCACCCTGGCGGCGATTCTTGGCGCACTGCCGCTGATGCTGAGCAGCGCCGAAGGCTCGGAAATGCGCCAGCCGCTGGGCATCACTATTGTTGGTGGCTTGGTACTGAGCCAACTGCTGACCCTCTACACCACGCCGGTGATCTATCTGTATTTCGACCGCCTGCGCCATCGGGTTAACCGTTGGCGCGGTGTGCGCACTGACGCTGCTTTGGAAACCCCGTTATGACTCTGCTGCCAACGCCCGTAGGGGCGAGCCATGCTCGCAAGCCCTTTTCTGTTGCGAAGCCATTCGTGAGCATGGCCCGCTCCTACATGGGGCTGCTTGCACTCAGCTTATTGTTAGGTGGCTGCGCCATCGGCCCGGATTACCAGCGCCCGCCGCTGCAAACTCCGGCGCAGTTCAAACAAATTGAAGGCTGGACCCAGGCCAAGCCCGGCGATGTGCTGGCGCGCGGCAGTTGGTGGCAGCTGTATGGCGATGCCGAGCTGAATACGCTGGTTGAACGGTTGAATATTTCCAACCAGAACCTGGCCGCCAGTGAAGCGCAGTACCGCCAGGCCCGCGCCCTGGTGCGCGGCGCACGTGCAGCGTTTTACCCGAGCCTGTCGAGCAGCGCCGGGGCCACCCGCAGCAGCCTGGGTAGCGGCTCAACCAATACCACGACCACCAGCGGTGGTAGCGTTAGTAATAGCTACGACCTGAGCCTGAATGCCGCCTGGGAGCTCGATATCTGGGGCAAGCTGCGCCGCTCGCTGGAGTCCAGCCGCGCCGGTTACCAGGCCAGTGCCGCCGATCTGGCTGCACTGAAACTCAGCCTGCAAGCGGAGCTGGTGCAGAACTACCTGCAATTGCGCGTGCTGGATGATCAACAGCGCCTGCTCGATGCCACGGTCGCGGCCTATGCGCGCTCGCTGAAGCTCACGGAAAACCAGTACAACGCCGGCATCGTGCCTAAATCCGATGTCAGCCAGGCGCTGACCCAGTTGAAAAGTACTCAAGCCCAGGCGATTGACTTGCAATGGCAGCGCGCGCAGCTGGAGCATGCAATTGCCGTACTGATCGGCGTGCCGCCCAGCGAGCTGAGCATCGCCGTGCGCGAGCAATTGCCCGCGCTACCGGAAATTCCTGTGACGCTGCCATCGCAACTGATGGAGCGCCGTCCGGATGTGGCTGCCGCCGAACGCAGGGTGATAGCCGCCAACGCCGACATCGGTGTGGCTGAAGCGGCGTGGTACCCAGACCTGACTATCTCCGCCAGCGGCGGCTACCGTGGCAGCAGCTTTGCCGACTGGATCGATTTGCCCAATCGCTTCTGGTCCCTCGGCCCGCAACTGGCGCTGACGCTGTTTGATGGTGGCGCACGCAGCGCCGAACTGGAACGCAGCGAAGCGGCTTACGATCAGACCGTGGCGCAATACCGCCAATCGGTGCTCGATAGCTTCCGCGAAGTGGAGGACTACCTGGTGCAGCTGAGCGTGCTGCAGCAAGAAGCAGTGGTGCAACAAGAAGCGCTGGACGCCGCCCGCGAATCCCTGCGTCTGATCGAAAATCAGTACCGAGCAGGAACAGTCGACTTCAACAGCGTGGTCAATGTGCAGGCCACCGCGCTGAACAACGAGCGCAGCAACCTCACTCTGCTAGGCAGCCGTCTGACCGCCAGCGTGCAGCTGATCGCTGCGCTGGGTGGTGGTTGGCAAGTTGCACAACTGGATGTGCAATCTGCTAAGCCGGAGCAGTTGCCTGCCGATTGAGCCGTATTCTTTAGCGTTCATAGGTGGTGAACGCCAGGCCGGTTAATCGCGCTTTATGCGGTTAACCGTTTGCGCTGCCTTCATTATGTCGGCGCCGATCACGCCTTCGAACTGTTGCCACACCGGCTGCATCGCTTGGCGCCAGGCGTCGCGTTGCTCATCGGTAAGCGCGATAACTTGGGTGCCGTTGGCTGCGGCGATGCGGTCGCGGTCGGCCTGGTTGGCGGCTTCGGCCTGACGGTTCACCTCAAAGGTCACCTCATCAATGATGCCTTCCAGTTCCATGCGGATCTGGTGCGGGATGGCGTACCAAAAACGTGGATTGCTCACCAGCATGTAGTCGAGCACGCCATGGTTGGTTTCGGTGATATATGGCTGCAGGCTGTGCAGTTGCTTGCTGTAGATGTTTGACCAGGGATTTTCCGCGCCCTGTACCTTGCCGCTTTTCAGAGCCTCGAATACTTCGGCAAATGGCAGCACCAGCGGCGTGGCACCGAGCTGGTTAAATTGCGCCTCAAGCACTGAGGATGGCTGGATACGGAACTTCAAACCAGCTGCGTCCCCGGGCACCAGCAGCGCCTTGGTTGCCGAAAGCTGCTTCATGCCGTTGTGCCAGTAGGCCAGGCCGACGATGTTGTGTGCCTCCATGGAACGCAGCAGTTGGCGGCCTTTGGCGCGCTTCTGGAAGCGGTTGACGGCGTCCAGGTCATCAAACAGGAAGGGCAGGTCGAACACTTGCAGCTGTTTGGTGTATTTCTCGAACTTGGCCAGCGATGGTGCCAGCAGTTGCACCTCGTTCTTAGCCAGAGCGTCAAGTTCGTTGGCATCGCCGTACAGCGTGGAGTTGGGGTAAACCTCAACTGTTACCTTGTCGCCCAGGCGTTCCTCGGCCAGTTTCTTGAACAGCAATGCGCCTTGGCCTTTGGGGGTGTTGTCTGCAACCACGTGGGCAAACTTGATCACGATTGGCCCCTTGTCGGTTGCCGCGTGAAGCGTGGTAGACGCCAGCAGCAGGCTGCCAGCGGCGATAGCGCAGATCGACTTGAACATAGCGTTGTTCCTGTTCTTCTTATGTTGGTGTGCTGACGGCGTGCCAGGGTAAGTCTCGGCAGGCTGTCAGGTTGGCGCGGCAGCACGATGGGTTGCCGTGCGCAGTGCACCGGCTATATCGCAATGCCTATGCCAGAGTGGCAACTTGTCTGCAGGGCTTGAGCGACCACAAAACGGCCGTGATGGAGCGCACAGCGGCTGGCGAACAATCGCCATTTGCGCGCAAGTATCGGCAAATAGCCGCTTATGGGGGGCGAGGGTGGCGTTTTACCGCCACCCTTAAGAGGAGGGGCTTTGCGGCGTGGATCAGCGTCGTGCGGCGCGCCAGGCTGTAAACAGGCACAGGGCCAAGAGTAGGGCGACGCTGAGCAGGGTCCAGTGGGTAAACGACAGGCCGAGAATGCTGTAGTCGTTCTGTCCGCACACCCCGGCGCTCATAAACACGCTAGGCAGCCATTCATGCAGCGGCAGGTAGAAGGCATAGAAGGGGAAGGGCGAGCAACTGGAACTTTCCAGTACGCCGGTTTCGATCAGCACCAGGTGCGTGTTGTCATACACCGCCATCCCCGCAGCAGCGAGTAGCAACGGCCAGAGCGGTAGGGTCAGCCAACGTAGGTTGAGAGCTTCCGCAGCCAGAATTAGCAGGCTGATAACGCTACCACAGAGCAGCCACAGACGAATCTGAATGCACAGAGTGCAGGGTTCCCAACCGGCCAGATGCTGCAACAGCAAGGCCCCGCCGAGCATGGCAAAGCAGGCGAGAGCAATCAGGGTTAGCAGGGGCTTGAGCGAGGTGGGACGGGACATCTTAATCTCCGAAAGGGCCTGGCGCGGTGGCTAAGGCAGATAATGTGCCGACGTATCAGATGCGTGGCGCAGAGTTAAGTTGCAGGCCTGTTTGAGCTATCCAGATACAAAGCCAGCAGCGCAAGGATGATCGCCAGCGAATAGGTAGACAAGCCCAGATTCAGGCACGGGATGATTATTCTGAGTTCTCGGCCAGCATAGTTTGAAAGTCAGAACTGCATCGCAAGGGGCAAGGAGGCTGGTTAATGTCCGCCACACCCCTCATGCACAGGTGATCAGCGATGACCTCAAGCAATGACTCAGTTGATGTAGCGTTACGCGTTCGCGGTATCAGCAGCGTTGAAGCCGGGCGTATCTGGCAAGGCGGCCTGGACGCCAATGGTCAGTTACCGTTGCATCGTGCTGCGCAGGGGATGGCCAATCCCTGCCGACACTGCCTAAGCTTGATAGCCCCCGGCGGCAGCAAACTTGTTCTGGCACACCGCCCCTTTGCCCAGTTACAGCCTTATGCCGAGACCGGCCCTATTTTCCTGCATAACCAGCCATGTCAGCACTATGACCTGCCACAGCTACCGGCCTGGTTTGCCTACCTAGAGCCGGCGATAGTTCGAGGTTATCGGAGCGATGACTGGATTCGCTACGACACAGGCCAAGTGGTGCCGGGTAATGCGCTAACTGCAGTCTGCCAGCAGATACTTAGCGATCCCAGCGTGGCCTATGTGCATATTCGCTCCAAGTTCAACTGCTTCCAGTGCCGGGTCGAGCGCGCGAGTGTCGGCTAGATCACACAGGACGATGTTCGGTGCCGGCACCGGGCGTGAGGAATAGCAGCGTAGTGGGTTGTGTGGTTCTGGCCGTATGCCACACACCCTGTGGCACCAGCACGTAACTGCCAACGGTATCCAGCAGCAGTGCGCGCTCGCCGTTTGCTTCTTCAAGCAGCAGCACTGCACTGCCACTTAGTAGCATGACCAGCTCCTCACCTGCCGGGTGGCGTTCCCAACTGGGCCAGTTTGCCGAAAAGCTGAAGGCGGACATCAGCCGACCTTGATCCAGTTCAGGCCTTGCGCCATTGACCACATCACTCCAGAACTGCTCGGTAACGGCAATCTGCTCAGTCTTTCCGCCATCTTGCACATGCAGATAGCTATGCAGAATTTCCTCAGGCTGGGTGGTGCTCATCCTGTGCTCCTGCCTTATCCAGGCTCAGCGTTTGAGGAGGGAAGAATCCAACTGATTGAAACACTGCACGATGCGCTCATGGCTGACATCGGCGAACTCCTTTTGCGTCAGGCTCACCAGCACGCTCGGCTTTACGCGGCCGGAGCGCAATTGGCGCTGCATATAGGCCAGTACATCGGCGTCGCTGACGGCTGCTGTTTGGCGGGTCTCTTCCACGATTCAAGCGCTCATTTGGGGTGATTTAACGCGGTGTTTTTCGGCGCGGACAGGGCGCAGACACCTGCCACTCTATCAGCTGTTTTACGGTGATGACTCTATAGTCACTGAGTCATATTCCCTGACTACTATAAAGGTCATACCCAAATCCTATTGGCTCGTTCGCCGTCCAGCTACCAAGCTGAGTCCACCCCGCTAGGTGAAAAACAACAGGAGAGAGACATGTCAAATGATGCGAAATGCCCGTTCTCGGGTGCTGCAGGGACCAATAGTGTGGCTGGCGGTGCACCGAAGAATGCCGACTGGTGGCCTAACCAACTCAGCCTGAAAATTCTCCATCAGCATTCCTCCAAGTCCGACCCCATGGGTGAGGGCTTCAACTATGCCGATGAATTCAAGACGCTTGATCTGCATGCCGTGATCAAGGACCTCACCGCACTGATGACCGATTCGCAAGACTGGTGGCCAGCCGACTGGGGGCATTACGGCGGCCTGATGATTCGCATGGCCTGGCACGCTGCCGGCACCTACCGCATTCATGACGGCCGTGGCGGTGCAAGCACCGGCAACCAGCGTTTTGCTCCGCTCAACAGCTGGCCGGATAACGGCAACCTGGACAAGGCGCGTCGCCTGCTCTGGCCGATCAAGCAAAAGTACGGCCGCAAGCTGTCCTGGGCTGACCTGTTCGTCCTGGCTGGTAACGTCGCTCTGGAATCCATGGGTTTCAAGACCTTCGGCTATGCCGGTGGCCGCCCGGATATCTGGGAGCCTGAAGAAGACACCTACTGGGGCGCGGAAACCGAATGGCTGGCTACCAGCGACAAACCCAACAGCCGCTACTCTGGTGACCGCGATCTGGAAAACCCGTTGGCCGCTGTGCAGATGGGCCTGATCTACGTCAATCCGGAAGGTCCGGATGGCAACCCTGACCCGCTGGCATCCGGCCGTGATGTGCGCGAAACCTTCGCCCGCATGGCCATGAATGATGAAGAAACCGTGGCTCTGGTCGCTGGCGGTCACACTTTCGGTAAAGCCCACGGTGCTGGCGATCCGGCGCTGGTCGGCCCCGAGCCAGAAGCGGCCCCGCTTGAAGAGCAGGGTTTGGGCTGGATCAACAAGCTCGGCACCGGCAAAGGGGTACACACCACCACCAGCGGTATCGAAGGCGCCTGGAAGCCCAACCCCACAACTTGGGATAACGGCTATTTCGATATGCTGTTCGGCTACGAGTGGGAACTCAGCAAAAGTCCGGCTGGCGCCCACCAATGGACGCCGAAGAACGTTAAACCCGAGCACTTGATCCCGGATGCCCACGACCCTGCGAAGAAGCATCCACCGATGATGACCACCGCCGATATGTCGCTGCGTATGGACCCGGCCTACGAGAAAATCTCCCGTCACTTCCACCAGAACCCGCAAGCGTTTGCTGATGCCTTTGCTCGCGCCTGGTTCAAGCTGACCCACCGTGACATGGGCCCGCGTGCCCGTTACTTGGGCCCGCTGGTGCCGCAGGAAGAACTGATCTGGCAAGACCCGGTTCCGGCCGTCAACCATACTCTGGTGGATACGCAGGACATCGCCGGCCTCAAGGCCAAGGTGCTGGCATCCGGCCTGTCGATTGCGCAACTGGTCAACACCGCCTGGGCCTCGGCGTCCACCTACCGTGGCAGCGACAAGCGTGGTGGTGCCAACGGCGCGCGTATTCGTCTGGCGCCGCAAAAGGACTGGGAAGTTAACCAGCCGGCCGAACTGGCCAAGGTGCTGGCAGCGTTGGAAGCCATCCAGAAGGACTTCAACGGCTCGGCAAGCGGCGGCAAGAAAATCTCCCTGGCCGACCTGATTGTTCTCGCCGGCTCCGCAGCGGTGGAAGCCGCGGCGAAGAAGGGTGGTGTGGATGCAGTGGTGCCGTTCGCGCCAGGCCGTACCGACGCCTCGCAGGATCAGACCGATGTTGAATCCTTCGCGGTGCTGGAGCCCAAGGCTGATGGCTTCCGCAACTACGCCCGTAAGGGCTACGAAAGCGTTGCTGCCGAGTTACTGGTAGACAAGGCGCAACTGCTTGAGCTGACCTCGCCGGAGATGACTGTGCTGATCGGTGGCCTGCGTGCGCTAAATGCCAATGCTGGTAAAGCCCAGCATGGTGTGTTCAGCAAACGCCCGGAAACCCTGAGCACTGATTTCTTCGTCAACCTGCTCGACATGAGTACCAAGTGGCAGAAGTCTGCCAGCGAAGGTGTTCTGGAAGGCCGTGACCGCAAAACTGGCGATCTGAAGTGGACCGGCACCCAGGTTGACCTGGTGTTCGGCTCCAACTCCCAGCTGCGCGCATTGGCCGAGGTCTACGCCACCAGCGATGCGCAAGCCAAGTTCGTGAAGGATTTTGTCGCAGCCTGGACCAAGGTGATGAACCTGGATCGCTTCGATCTCAAGTGATCCGCACAGAGGCTTGAGCAGCCTCAGATGAAACCACTTCGCCCCGTCATGGTCATTCATGGCGGGGCGAAGTGCTTATAAGTACCTGATTCAGTTTGAATTCAGCCAGCATCGTTATCGTGGCCCCACTTTCTATATCCACTGGAGCCTCGGCATGGCCAACTTCACACCGCCCCCACAGATCACCGCAACATTGGCTCTGTGCGCCACGTTATTCACCACTGGTGCGATGGCCACCCAGCAACCGCTGATCTATGGCCTGCACGAGCGGGTTTCGCTGCATGAACTGGCCCTGGAGCTGCCCGCCAAGCTCGACACCGGTGCCGAAACCGCTTCGCTCAGTGCCAAGAATATTGAAATGTTCAAGCGCGATGGCGGCGAGTGGGTGCGCTTCCAGTTAGGTCTGGCAGACGCCAAGCAAGCGCAGGTCATCGAAAGGCCGCTGGCGCGCATGAGCTATATCAAACGCCGCGCCGATGACCGCAAGCCTGGCGACAAACAGCTGTACACCGCGCGCCCGGTGATCGAGATGGACATCTGCGTAGGCAATGAGCTGAAGAACATCGAAGTCAATCTGACCGACCGTAGCGCTTTTGAATACCCACTGCTGATTGGCTCATCAGCCTTGAAAGAATTTAATGCCGCAGTCAGCCCTGGCGTGCGTTACTCGGCTGGGCAGCCAAGTTGCACTCAGACCAGCTGATGCGCAATTGATCGAGTTTTCCGAAGGCTTCGCCAGTTGATCGGGGCATGTGGCGAATCGCACATGCCCTTGTTTCAGTCAGGGGTTAGGCCGAGAAACCGCCATCAATCATCAAGCTGGCCCCGGTGATGTAACCCGCTTCCGGGCCGGCCAGGTAGGCGACAAAGCCGGCAATTTCACCTGCCTTACCGAATCGATCCAGCGCCATCAGGCCTTTCAGGAACTCGGCACCCTCGCCATCGGCTGGGTTCATCTCGGTGTCCACTGGGCCGGGCTGTACGTTGTTCACGGTGATGTTGCGTGGGCCCAGGTCGCGGGCCATGCCTTTAGCCAGGCCGACCAGCGCCGATTTGCTCATGGCGTATATCGCGCCGCCGGCCACCGGGATGCGCTCGGCGTTGGTGCTGCCGATGTTGATGATGCGCCCGCCATCGGTCATGTGCTTAGCGGCTTCCTGGCTGGCGACGAACACGCTGCGCACGTTGACCGCAAGGGTGTGATCCAGCTGTTCCAGGGTCAGCTCTTCGGTACTACCCCAGGCCAGTACACCGGCGTTGTTAACCAGGATGTCGAGGCCGCCGAAGTGCTCGACCGCAGTGCGAATAGCCTGTTGCACAGCTGCTGCGTCGGCACTGTCGGCCTTGAGAGCGAGGGCCTTGCCGCCAGCGCTAGTGACATCACTGGCCAGGGCATCGGCCCGCTCGGCGGAGGACACATAGGTGAAGGCCACTGCCGCGCCTTCAGCGGCCAGACGCTTGACGATGGCCGCGCCGATACCGCGCGAACCGCCCTGGATGAAAGCCACTTTGCCTTGCAGCGTTTGGGTAGTTGTCATGGTGTATCTCCTTTACAAAAAATTAAGTCAGTTGGTCTGACTAAGGTGTGAGCAATCTATTGCCACGCGCCTGGGGCTCGGATTATCGACCGAAACCGCTCAGTGCGCGATGTTGCGATCAGGAGCGCGGCCCCATGATCTGTTTGAGGACATCGGGACTTGGCGCACCGCGCTGCTGGCGCAGTTGGCCGCTTTCGTCCGGGTAAAAAATCGCCGGAGTAGCCGCTACGCCCATCTCCGCCATCAGGCCAAGGTTGCTGTCGAGCTGCTGTTGAATCGCCGCTGGAATTTTCTTCAAGCCTTTTAGCTTGCTGGCTTTGCCGGCGGACTCATGTTCATGCAGCGCCGCCTGCTGATCCCTGGCATTGAGCAGGGCGGCGGCCTTCTCGACGCTGTCCTGGCGCAGCATGCCAACCATTATGTGGCGGATCTGCACATCACCGGCCTCGACCCAGGGTCGCGCCTGCTTCCAGAACATGTTGCAGTACGGGCAGTTGGGGTCGGAGAACATATAGATGATGCGCGGCGCCTTGGCGCTGCCATCGGCGATCCAGGTGCTCTGCTCCAGTTTGCCGAGCATTGCCTTGGCCAGTGGCTCGTACACCAGCTTGTCCAACGGCTGCTGCGAGAGGTCTTCACCCTGGGCATTGAGCAGGCTGCCGACCAGTACGTGCTCGCCATCGGCAGTCAGGTACAGGGCGACGCCCTGGCCGTTGTAGCGGGCTGCATAGCCTTGCAAGCCGCTCGGGGCATCGAAACGCTCAATGATTTCGGCACCGCGCGCTTCGACTGCTTTGATCGGAGCGGGCCAATCCTCGGCGTGCAATAGAGGCACGGTCAGCATGGTTAATGCTGAAAGCATTACGGGGAGATTGATCAGTTTTTTCACGGTTATTGTTCCTTGTTAAATACTTCAAGCGCACGAGCCAGGCTGGCGCGGGAGAGCTCACCCAGGTGGCTGCTAACCTGGCGGCCTTCGGCGTCATAGAACAGCGTGCTGGGCAGGGCCATGGAGCCGACGTGCTGACCCAGGCGACCGCCGCTGTCGAGCAGTACGTTGTCCAGCCCCAGGGCTTCGGCCTCCAGGTACTGCTTGACCACGCCCTGGCCTTCGCCCTGGTTGACGAACAGGATGGTCAGCTCTGGGTTGTCGCGTTGCGCCTCGGCCAGTACCGGCATCTCGCGGCGGCACGGCGGGCACCAGGTGGCCCAGAGGTTGACCACCAGGGGCTTGCCGACATAGTCCTCAAGCGCCACGGTGGCACCGTTACTGTCCCTGAGCGAAAGCTCTGGCAAACGCGTGCCTTGCTCCAGGCCATGCAGGGTCAGGCTGCCTAGGCCCCAGCTCAGTACGCCGACAGCCAGTGCGCTGGCCAGCGATGTTTTAATAGTTGGCGTGCGCCAGGCCAGCCAGGTACCCAGCAGCAGGGCTGCCAAAAAACCCGGCCAGGCGATAAAGCCGCCGTCACGGATATCCAACATCTGCCAAGGTTGCTCGCGGTAGTGCTCGAAATACACCGCCACGAACGCCACTCGGGCGACCAGCATGGCCACCAGTAGCAAACGGAACAGCTGTTTCTCGGGGTTTACCGCGCCACGCCGACCGACGTACCAGCCGGTAAACGTCGCCAGCAGCAGACTGAGCAGCAACAGCACATGGGCGGTGCTGAGTGCCAGCGGCCCGATATTGATCGTTAACATTAACCACGCTCCTTGGTATTGCTCCATATCTGCAGAAACTGCTCGGCATCCACCGCGCCGGTGATGCGCTGCGAGCGGCGTTCCTCACCGTTCGGGCCGATCCACAGCAGCGTGGGCGGGCCCATTACGTCAAAGCGGCTGAGCAGGGCGCGGCTGGCCGAGTTGCTCTCGGTCACGTCCGGGCGCAGTACGCGCACGCCCTGCAGGCTGGCCTGCACTTCGGGATTGCCGAACACGGTTTTCTCCATAACTTTGCACGACACACACCAGTCCGCGTAGTAATCCACCAGCACCCACATGCCCTCGGCCTTGGCGGCGGCCAGCTCGCGCTCCAGTGCGGCCGGCTCGTTCAGGTCGATAAAGTGTTGCTCGCTCGGTGCAGCGGCAACGGCGGTGCCGGTGAAGACTTTGAGCGGCTGCATGGGGTCGCTAGCACCACCGGCGGCGCCCAGCAGCATCGCCATGCCCCAGAGCCCCAGCAGTGCGCCAGCTGCCTTGCTCAGGCTGGTGTGCTGCTGCACCTGACGCGCCAGTTGCAGCAGGGCAGTGGCCAGCAGAATCAACAGTGCACCCCACAGGCCCAGCCAGACCGACTCGTCCAGCAGCGGGCGGATCACCAGCAACGCGGTCACTAGGAACAGGAAACCAAACACCACCTTGACCCGGTCCATCCACGCACCCGGTTTCGGCAGGAAGCGGTTACCCAGGGTGACCAGCAACACCAGCGGCGTACCGATACCCAGGCCCAGAGCAAACAGCACCAGACCACCGTGCAGCGCGTCGCCACTCTGCGCGATATACAGCAGTGCGGCGGCCAGCGGCGCGGTCATGCACGGGCCGACCAGCAGGCCGGAGAACAGACCGAGCATGCTGGCACCCATCAGGCTGCCACCTTGCTGCTTGCGCCCGGCGTTTTCCAGACGGTCACGCAGGGCCGCCGGCAGCTGCAACTCGAACAGGCCGAACATCGGCAAGGCCAGCAGCACGAACAGCGCAGCGAAGCTGGCCAACAACCAAGGTTGCTGCAACAGGCCTTGCAGGTTGGCGCCCATCAGTGCAGCGACCACGCCCAGCGCGGCATACACCAGCGCCATGCTCACCACATAGGCCGAGGCCAGTGCCAAACCGCGACGCGGCGATGCACCGCTGCCAACCACAATACCGGCGAGAATCGGCAGCATAGGCAACGAGCAGGGAGCAAATGCCAGCAGCAGGCCCAAGCCGAAGAACACCAGCAGGCTCAAGGCCAGAGTCTGGTTCTGCAGGCCGCCAACCAGAGCCTGGTCTTCAGCCAGGGATGTGCCCGGTTCGCTCAATGCGCCCTTGCCGGACAGATCAATCTGCTGGGTCTGCGGTGGGTAACAGAGCCCTGCGTCGGCGCAGCCTTGCCAGCCAATCTGGATGCTACCGGTGTTGCCAGCAGGCAGGATCAGCTCCAGGCGGTCACGGTAGATCTGCGAGTCACCGAAGAACTCATCGCTATAGGGCAGCCCTGGCGGCAGCTCGGGCTTAACCCCGGTGGGCAGACCGCTGAACTGCAGGCGGTGCTGATAGAGGTAGTAGCCGGGGGCAATATCCCAGCGCAGCAGGGTTTCGCCATTGGCCTGAGGCTCGACGCTAAGCTCGAACGCCTGCTCGGCGGGGAGGAAGTCCGCCTGCTGGCTGTTACCCGTCAGCAGTGGGCTGGTTGAAAAGCTGGAAGCCTGTACCGGCTGCAGTAGCCAGGCCCACATCAGAGAGAACAGTAGAAGCGTGCGCATGCATAACCACGTCTGTGAATGTCGAGGCGCAGAGCATCGCAGTTGGCGGTTAAGTCAGGATTAACGATGTGATAATCGGCGCAAATTGCAGTCGGCGGTTATCATTTCGTGCCCCGCGATAACGGCGGCTTAATCCTGACAACGGATACTTCAAAATCCTCCACGGACTGGTTTCATGTACATATTGCTGACTGAAGACAACGCCCTGATCGCCAGTGGCGTGGTGGCTGGGCTCACCGCCCAGGGCTTTCGCGTGATGCACGCCGCGACTGCGGCCGAGGCTGAGGCGCTGCTGCGCACGGTGCAGTTCGACGCACTGGTGCTGGACCTAGGCCTGCCAGACGAAGACGGTTTAAGCCTGCTGCGCCGCCTGCGTCAGCGCGGTATGGCGCTGCCCGTGTTACTGCTGACCGCCCGTGACTCGGTACCCGACCGCGTGTCAGGGCTGCAGGAGGGTGCCGACGATTACTTGGTCAAACCCTTCGATCTGCGCGAACTCGCCGCGCGCCTGCATGCCTTGCTGCGCCGCGCCGCCGGACGCGCCACGCCGCAGATCGAGCATGGCCCGCTGCGTTTCGACCCTGTGGCCTGCCAGGCGTTTCTGCATGAGCAACCGGTTGACCTGTCACGCCGTGAACAGGTGCTGCTGCAGGCGCTGTTGCAGAGCCCAGGACGGGTGCTCAGCGGCGAACAGCTCAAGGATGCGGTCTACGGCCTCGACGGCGAAGTCGAGAGCAACGCCCTCAACGTGCATATCCACCACCTGCGGCGCAAGCTGGGCAATGGCATTGTCGAAACGGTACGTGGCCTCGGTTACCGCCTGGGGCCAGCCGGGCATGCAACCACCCCTGACGAGAGCAACAGTTCATGAGTTTGCGTTTACGTCTGACCCTTATTCTTGGTTCTGCCTTTGTACTGCTCTGGTCGCTGGCTGCCGTGTGGATGCTGTTTGATCTGCGCAATCAGCTGACCCTTTCACTCGATCAGCGCCTGGCCTCATCAGCGCGTATGGTCGCAGGATTGCTCGCCCAGCTGCCGCCACCGCAACAGGGGGAGGGCAGTACACCGCTCAGCACCGAGCAGTTGGGTATTCCCGAAGGCATCGCCTGTCAGATCAGCTCGGTGCGCGGCGAGATTCTCGCCAGCAGCCGCGCCGCACCGGACAGCTCGTTGGGCGTGGTAGGAAGCGGTTTCCATGAGCGCACCATTGGTGATCTCACCTGGCGCACCTTCACCTTGGTCGAAGGCGATATGCGCGTAACCACGGCAGACCGTCTGGATGAACGCGACACACTCAAACGTTCCATCTTACTGGCTGCCGCCGCTCCGGTGCTGCTGGCCCTGGTCGGCAGCCTATTGGTGCTCTGGTTTGGCCTCAGCCGTGAGTTATCGCCTCTGCAGCGCATCCGCCAGGCACTGGCCCAGCGTCGTGCCGACTGCATCGAACCCCTGCAAATCGAAGGTCTGCCCCGAGAGCTGCAACCGTTGGTGGCAACCCAGAACCAGCTGTTTAAGCGTATCGCCCAAGCTATCGAGCGTGAACGCCGACTGACCGACGATGCCGCCCATGAACTGCGCAGCCCGCTGACCGCGATCAAGACCCACCTGCAAGTGGCCGGCATGACCGAAGGTGAAACCGCCCGCCAGGCACTGGCCAACGCCGAAACAGGTGCCGACCGCCTGCATCAGACCCTAGAGCAGTTGCTGCTCCTGGCCCGTGTGGAGGGCCGCCTGCCGTTTGACGAAAACCTGCAATACAGCGCCGAGCAAGTGGCGCAGATGGCTATTGGTGACGCCCAGCAACAAGCTCAGCCAGCCATCGAACTGCAGTTGCTCGACGCCAGCGCCCAGCGCTTGCTGGATATGCCGCCAACCCTGGCGATTGCTGCCTTGCGCAACCTGCTGGACAACGCCCAACGGCATACCCCGCCCGGTACTACCGTCAGCCTGAGCGTGCAAATGCGTGGGGATAAGGTCTGTTTCAGCGTGCGCGACTCGGGGCCTGGAGTGGCTGCGGACAAGCTCGCCCAACTGACTGAACGCTTCTGGCGTAACTCCACCGGGGAAGGCAGCGGCCTGGGGCTTTCCATCGTCAAGGCCATCGCCGAGCGCTGTGGCTGCGAACTTGAGTTTGCCAATACGGGCAATGGGTTCTGCGTGAGCTTGCTGATCGTTACCCGCGCGGCCGGTGAGGTGTAGTGGGGCGCTATACGCTCCTGAAGCTCCAGACTATTTCCACTACGCGCACAGCCAGAATCAGATAAAGCAGGAACATAAAGACCTGCAGCACCACGTGATGGCGCAGTTTGGCCAGGCGGTGCAGGGCGTCGCTGATGTTAAGTAGAAGCAGAAGCGCCGATACGATGATCAGCCCCCAACCGGCGAGTGTTGAGCCCCAAAGCCCCATAAAAATCTGATGGTCGCCTCGCAATGCATCGGTGCCGGCGGCAAACAACAGCGCGCAGACCAACAGATTTTTGATGTTGTCGAAGATCTTGGCGCTTAAGTCTGCATCCAACAGCGCCAGGTACTTGCTCCAGAGCTTGCGCATATAACGGCACCTGAATTAGCAGCAGTACAGTAATTAGTGGCTGGCGTTGCGCGGCTTGGGCCAGAACAGGCTTGCCATGCACAAGGCATACACAATCGCGAAAAGCACATAGGTAATTCGCGTGGAAAACAACTCCGGCGTTTTACCTGGCAATGGTGAAACGCCAAGGCCAAAGAGAATCAGAAAGGTCGTCAGCCCGCCGCCAAATACCTTGCCCGTTGTCGTGCCCATTACTGCCTTGCCGGCAAACAGCAGGCTTACCAGCAGCACAGTGAGGGTTATCAGCCAGAGGGTGGGTTTCATCTCGATCAAGGTAAACGCCAGGGATGCAGCAACCCCGCCCAGCAGGTTGAGCGCGATCAGCCCGACAGCGGCTCGCTGGCCCATGGTCAGCTCAAGCTGGCTGAGCAATGAGGCGACGGTGATCGGTATGACCATCGCCGTGGCCAGGCGCGGATCAATCAAACACAGCGCAACCATCCCCAGCAGGATTGCGCCGCTGACCATTGCCTGGCGCGTCACGCTGGCAGGATCAAGGCGTGACGGCGGGGCGGCGTTGGCATCTGCGGTACCTGTGTCTGGGAATACCGCGTGAGCGCCCCAGGTCAGCAGCAGACCGACACTGACCGCTTTGGCCAGAATCGCCACAATCGACTCACCGAGATCACGCTGTAGGATGTCGAGCAGCGGCACCACAATGGCGATCACCAGCATCAACGCCGGCCCCGCGCCGCCCACCTGACGCCCCTGAGCGAAAAAGCAGGTGAAGTAGCACAGCCACAGCAGCGGCAGCAGCACCAACGGCCGGTCACCGAGCAGGCCAGTGAGGAAGATCAGTAGTGCGCCGACAATAAAGATCAGCAACACAGTGCCCAGCCCCTGGCGTAAGCCCGGTGGGCTGTAGCTTGCCAGCAGAAACTGGGTGGCGAACAACGGTGCGAGAAAGGGCAGCACGCTGCCGTTCACCAGCCCCACGCTGAAGCCCACCGTCACCGCCAGGGCCACACGCAAGCCCTGGCGCTTGGCGCGCGCCAGATCGATTGACGGGGAGATGCCAGCCGTGGCCTCAGTTGACATAAGTCAGCAGGGCCACAAGCCGCGCGGTGATTACGCCGAAGATATTCGCTAGCGGGTTATCGCCGGTGTAAATCACCACCGTGACCTGTGAGCCGTAGCGCAGGCCTTTCGGGTAAGGTTCCATCACCACCAGGCGTACGGGAAAGCGTTGCGGGTCGCGTACCCAACCGCTCTCGTTGCGCACCGAGGGCAGGGCAGAAGAACTGCTGCCTTCCGTTGCCACGCCCCAGCCGACGCTCTCGACCCGGGCATTGAAAATGCGTCCGGGCAACACGTCGAACACCAGCTCAGCGGTGTCATCGGCCTGTACATGCTCCAGGCTGTTTTCTTTAAAAGCCGCAGAAACCCATACGGTACCGGTGTCGATAAAAGTCAGCGCAGGCTGGCTAGCGCTAATCACCTGGCCCACGGCGAGCTGTAGATTGGTGATCACCCCGTCGGCCGGGGCGGTAATTTCCGTGCGC
>JAHJXZ010000054.1 GCA_018827205.1 Gammaproteobacteria bacterium
ATGCCTTTGACGTCGACAGCCGAACCCGCTAGGTCATTACCCGCCGCGCTGGCGGCCTTGGCCTTGAGTTGCTCCAGCTCTTTTTCCAGTTGACGGTTGCGCTCCAGCACACCGGCGAGCTTATCCAGCAGGTTGTCACGGCTGCCTTTGACCAGCGCCGCCGCTTCTTTCAGCTGCTCTTCCGCGCCATTCAAGTAGGCAAAGGCTGCTGCACCAGTGACGGCTTCAATGCGCCGTACGCCTGCGGCCACGCCGCTTTCGCTGATGATTTTGAACAGACCAATATCACCCGTACGCTTGACGTGGGTACCGCCGCATAGCTCGACAGAAAAGTCGCCGCCCATGCTCAACACGCGCACTTGATCGCTGTACTTCTCACCGAACAACGCCATAGCACCTTTGGCCTTGGCGGTTTCGATGTCGGTTTCCAGGGTTTCCACTTCGCTGTTACCGCGCACTTCGCGGTTAACGATGGCTTCCAGCTCTTTCAGCTGCGCAGGCGTGATCGCCTCAAAGTGACTGAAGTCGAAGCGCAGGCGCTGACTATCAACCAGCGAGCCTTTCTGCGTCACGTGCTCGCCCAGCACCTGTCGCAGCGCGGCGTGTAGCAAATGAGTGGCCGAGTGATTGAGCGCCGTAGCCTGCCGTACGCTGGCCTCTACTTCGGCCTTGACCGAGGTGCCGACACTCAAGCCGCCTTTGACCGCAACGCCGTGGTGCATGAACGCGCCGCCGGCCTTGGTGGTATCGCGCACATCGAAACGCACGCCAGCACCTTCAAGGAAGCCGCAGTCACCAACCTGGCCACCGGATTCGGCGTAAAACGGCGTCTGATCGAGGACTACTACGCCCTCCTCGCCTTCGCTCAGGCTGTCGACCGCCTGACCGGCCTTGAACAGCGCAATAATCTTGCCGCTGCCGCTGGTGCCCTGATAACCGAGGAACGCGGTATCGCTATCGACCTTAACCAGCGCGTTGTAGTCCATGCCGAACGAGCTGGCGGAACGAGCGCGCTCGCGCTGCGCCTGCATTTCGCGCTCGAAACCTGCTTCATCCAGGGTCAGCTCACGCTCACGGGCGATGTCGCCAGTGAGGTCCATCGGGAAACCGAAGGTGTCATACAGCTTGAAGATCACATCACCCGGAATCACTGTGCCTTTCAGCTCGGCCAGATCCTGTTCAAGAATTTTCAGACCCTGCTCCAGGGTCTTGGCGAACTGCTCTTCTTCAGTCTTCAGTACGCGCTCAATATGCGCCTGCTGCTGCTTCAGCTCGGGGAAGGCATCGCCCATCTCGGCTACCAGCGCAGCAACGATCTGATAGAAGAAGCTGCCCTTAGCGCCCAGCTTGTTACCGTGACGGCAGGCACGACGAATGATGCGGCGCAGCACGTAGCCTCGACCTTCATTGGACGGCGTCACACCATCGGCAATCAGGAAGCCGCAGGAGCGGATGTGGTCAGCCACCACTTTCAGCGAAGCCTGATCTTCATTGGCACAGCCAATAGCCTGAGCAGCCGCATTCAGCAGGCTCTGGAACAGGTCAATCTCGTAGTTCGAGTTGACGTGCTGCAGCACCGCACTGACGCGCTCCAGGCCCATGCCGGTGTCCACACTCGGCGCCGGCAGCGGGTGCAGCACACCATCAGCAGTGCGGTTGAACTGCATAAACACGTTGTTCCAGATTTCGATGTAACGGTCGCCATCTTCTTCTGGCGAACCCGGCGGACCACCCCAGATGTGCTCGCCGTGGTCGAAGAAAATCTCGGTGCACGGACCGCACGGGCCGGTATCGCCCATGGTCCAGAAGTTGTCGGACGCGTACGGCGCGCCTTTGTTGTCGCCAATGCGGATCATCCGCTCAACAGGGACACCGACTTCTTGGGTCCAGATATCGAAGGCTTCGTCGTCGGTGGCATAGACCGTGACCCAGAGTTTTTCCTTGGGCAGGTTCAGCCACTTGTCGCCCGTGAGGAACTCCCAGGCGAAGTGAATGGCGTCGCGCTTGAAATAGTCGCCAAAGCTGAAGTTGCCGAGCATTTCGAAGAAAGTGTGGTGGCGTGCGGTGTAACCGACGTTTTCCAGGTCATTGTGCTTGCCGCCGGCACGCACACACTTCTGGCTGGTGGCGGCGCGGGTGTAGGCGCGCTTTTCCAGGCCGAGGAAGCAATCCTTGAACTGGTTCATCCCCGCGTTGGTGAACAGCAGGGTCGGGTCATTGCCCGGAATCAGGGAGCTGGAGGCGACACGGGTGTGTCCCTTCTGTTCGAAGAAGCTGAGGAAGGCTTCACGGATTTCTGCGCTTTTCATAGGAATCTTCCAAAAACCAGCGGCCACGACAAAGCCGGCAAAGGGCCGCATTATATCGGGCCTGCGCTAGGGGGCTAGTGCCTTTATTGATAGATAACAGCTATTAACTGCTCACTATTCGCTCAATGCGAGCGGAATTCTGCAAAAGCGGCGAGCACCTGATCGATATCCGCAGCGGCAATATCCAGGTGAGTGACCATACGCAGTCGTGGCGCGGCAGTGAGCTTGATCCCGCGTTCGGCGCAGAAGGCTTTCAGCGCGCCAGCCTGCTCGCCAACCTGGGCATAGACCATATTGGTCTGCACCGGCTCCACCGCATAACCCAGCTCGCGCAAGCCTGCGGCCAAGCGCTCGGCGTTGGCATGATCCTCGGCCAACCGCGCCACCTGATGCTGCAAGGCATACAAACCAGCAGCAGCGAGCATACCGGCCTGGCGCATGCCGCCGCCGACCATCTTGCGCAAACGGCGCGCCCTGCTAATCAACTCAGCTGAGCCGCACAGTACCGAGCCAATCGGCGCGCCGAGGCCTTTGGACAGGCACACCGACACCGAATCGAAGTACTGAGTAATCTCCCGCGCCGGCACGCCCAATTTGACTGCCGCGTTATACAACCGCGCGCCGTCCAGATGCAGAGCCAAGCCGCGACGCGTGGTCAACTCGCGCGCCGCCTGCAGATACGCCTGCGGCAGCACCTTGCCCTGCATGGTGTTTTCCAGCGCGAGCAGGCGGGTGCGGGCGAAGTGAAAGTCATCCTGCTTGATCGCGGCTTCAACCTTGACCAGATCCAGCGAGCCATCGGCTTCGCTATCAATCGGCTGCGGCTGAATCGAACCGAGCACCGCCGCACCGCCACCCTCATATTTATAGGTATGCGCCTGCTGGCCAACGATGTATTCGTCACCACGTGCGCAATGCGCCATCAAACCGAGCAGATTGCTCATGGTGCCAGTGGGTACGAACAGCGCCGCCTCGAAGCCCAGATCGGCCGCCAGGTAGTGCTCCAGACGATTAACCGTAGGGTCTTCGCCATACACGTCATCACCCAGCTCGGCGGCTTGCATGGCCTCACGCATACCAGGGCTAGGCTGGGTGACGGTGTCGCTGCGCAGGTCGATAACGGGCATGGCAGGTTGTCCTTAAATGGGGCTAAAGCCCGATGCTAAAGCGCGTCCACCGGGCAAACAAGGTACAGATCGAGCGAGAAAGCGCAGGACAGATTGCGCCACGAAATCGCTACACGATCTCGCGGGCTAGAGTCTGTTTTTAACACAGCAGGGCCGACGCGCAGCAGATCGTAACTGGCTCAGGCTAGCTGCACGTCTTCGGCGGGAACAATCAGAATACCGGCACGCAGACCGTTCTTGACCTTGGGGTTGGGGAAGATGATCCGTGCACCCGGCTCATCCACCACCCAGCGAGTATCGGAAAGGTCTTCAGCCAACAAATAGCCAACCGGCAGCTCACTGAAGTTCTCAATATCGGCGGGCAGGTGCAGCTTGAAGGCGTCACTGTGCTTGATCACTTCACGGGCCACAGCAAAGAGTTTTAGCTCACCCAGCTCATCCGTTGCGCCTTCTGGCTCGCGGCCTTCGATCAAGGCCTGCAGATGCTGCTCGAGCAGGTCCAGATTGACCAGTTCGTTCTGCCCGAACGGCCGTGCCTTGCCCAGCTCAAGGGTGAAAGCTTCCGCCCCCAACTGGGTGTAGGTGTAAGCACTGAAGGTGATCGAACTCTTGTTGTGCAGCAGCACCGCTTCGATCCCGGCAGCGCTGAGGCGCGCCAGTTCACGCAGGCTGCGTGGGCGACCTTCCTGAAAAGGATAGAGGGCGAACTGCTCAATCTTCGACGCACGAATCGCGGTGTGCAGGTCGTAATGCAGGCGGGTGCGCTCTGGCTTGTTGAAAAAGGTCGCGGCCAGATGTTCCAGGTCACAGGCACGCAACGCCTCGGCACCGGTGTGCTGATCGTGGCGGCCGTTGAACAGGCGATTGATGTCCTGCTCGATATAACGCTCGCCACTGCGCATGGCGGCGGGGTTACCAAACAGAAAGAGAATGCGCGCACACGGCTTCAACTGATTGCGAGCGATGCCCTGTAACAGGCGATCGAGCAATTCAATCGGCGCGGTTTCATTGCCATGAATGCCGGCGGACAGCAGCAGATCCTGGCCGTTGTCGCTGGCCACAGGCGGCGTGACTTCCAACGCTCCTTCGGCCAGCCAACGCAAACGCGTGCCCTCGGGGGTCAGCTGAATCTTCGCTGCCGGTTCGTGGCCGGCCAGGGTCAGTTCAAGCAGTTTGCCGAGGGCAAGCATGGGCGGTTCCTCAATCGTGAGTGCAGTCTGGGCCGTGCACGTGCTCGTCATCATCACCCGGCTCAGCAGCTTCCATTTCCAGCTCCAGGCTGACCAGGTTGGTAGCCAGCGGGCGCAGCAGCAGGTTGGCGTACTCGGCAGCGCCCTCCTCCACGTCCACACCGATCATCAGCTGATTGTTACCCACCTGCTGGAACCAGATTTCCTGGCCCTGCCAGATCACGGCAAAACGCGTGCAGGAGGTTTCCAGCTGGGTGCCGTCAGTGTCTTCGAGGATCAGTTGCAGGGCGTCGGACATGGTAATAAGTACTCAATCAAGCTAATTGGAATGGATAAACCGCGCCCAGTTTAAGGATCTGCGTCAGTTCATCCAAGGCCGTACGGCATTCATTGAGCAATTGTGGGTCAGCTAGATCATTTTCGCTCAGGCGATCGCGGTAGTGCTTGTCGACCCAGACGTTGAGCGTGTCGTGCAGTGTCGGAGTCATGATCACACCCTGATTGACCGCCGCCAGCTCGTGTTCCTTGAGCGCCACGCGCAGGCGCAGGCATGCCGGGCCACCACCGTTCTGCATGCTCTGCTTGAGATCGAAGACTTTGACCTCGCGGATCGGCCCATTACCGCTGGTCAGTTGCTCTAGGTAACGCCATACATTGGCGTTGTTGCGGCACTCTTCCGGCACGATCAGCAGCATGCCGCCATCAGCGCGGTTGAGCAGCTGGCTATTGAACAGGTAG
>JAHJXZ010000055.1 GCA_018827205.1 Gammaproteobacteria bacterium
AAAGCCAACTGCTCTACCAACTGAGCTAACGACCCAAAAATGGTCGGGGTAGGGGGATTCGAACTCCCGACATCCTGCTCCCAAAGCAGGCGCGCTACCGGACTGCGCTATACCCCGATGAAAGATTGGCTCCGCGACCAGGACTCGAACCTGGGACCCAATGATTAACAGTCATTTGCTCTACCGACTGAGCTATCGCGGAACTACTTGCTTCCTTTCTCAGAAACCGGAGCCGGTTGTTAAATCGTTTCCCGTGTCTGAGGCGCGCCATTTTACGTTTCCGCGCGCGCCTGTCAACCCCTTAAATTGCTTTTAGTACAATGATTTGCAGCTGCGTGAGCGGCTGCTATATCTTCCCTATGTCTGTATTCATTGCAGGACGCACCAGCCGTAAGGCTCCAGCCAGGAAAGTCCATGAGTAACCAGGGCATACCACCAAATCCACCCGGCTCAACGCAGACCCTTGCCAGCCGGGGTATCCAGCCGCGCTTCGGCGATCTGGTGCAAAGTTGTCGAAAACTGGTGATGAACCGCCTGGCCGAACACCTGACCGGCGTCTTCGCCCAGGTCGACGACACGCTATTTGAGTGCGCCGAAAAAGCCGAGAACAATCAGGTGCAAACCCTGTTCTTCGACAACATGCGTGAGATCCGCCGGCAGCGCCCCCAGATAGAACGCAGCTATCACCAGCAGATTGCGCAGAATTTCTCCGACTTCCTCGAAGGCAAGCTCAAGCCGCCGCCCAGCGCCAGCGAACTGGACGCCGAGCACATGGCCTTGGTGCAGAACGAAGATTATGAAGAAAGCCTGCAAGTCACCAATATGGTCAGCCGGGTCAAGGCACGTTGCGCGCAACCGCTGTTTGCCCTGGAGCAACGCCTCGCGCTGCTGAATAACGGTCAGAAGCTAGGCGAGGACATCAATCCCTTCGGTCCGCAGATGATTGCCCAGGCCTTTCGCGACGCCCTGACGCCCTGCCCGTTTCCGCTGCGTATAAAGGTCATCCTTTATACGTTGTTTGATACTCACGTCATGCAGAGCCTGGAGAGCATCTATGCCGCGCTGAATCAGCGCCTGATTGATGCCGGCGTGCTGCCTAATCTGAAGTACACCGCGCAGCGCAACAACCCGCCGGCACGCCCCAAGACAACAACTGCCGCACCGACCGAACAAATGACTGAGAGCAGCACCAATAGCAGCCAAAACGCGGGCGCTGCAACCGTTACGCAGCCGCAAGGGCAACCCTATAACGCTGCTAGCACAGACCTCAGCGGCCCGCCGCCGAGTGACCCGCAGGAGTTACTCGGCAGCCTGGCGACCTTATTAGGCGAACACCGCCAGCGCGACATTGACGCCCCTCTGCTTGGCGGCACCCGCAGTATTGCCAGCTTCACCCCGCGCGAGGCGACCAGCACCTATAGCGCTTCGGCCCTGCTGGATGCGCTCAACCGTATGCAACAGCAATCGGCCAACGACCTGTCGCAACGCCTGAGTCGCCCGCAGCAGGTAGAAGGCCTCAAGGCTGATCTGCAACAACAGCTGGAAGCTCACAGCGAGCTGCCTGGCCAGCAGAAAGTTTCTGATCAGGAAGCAGACGTGATCGACCTGGTCGGCATGCTGTTCGACTTTATCCTCGACGATGACAATCTGCCCGACAACTGCAAGACCACCCTGTCCCACCTGCACACGCCGTACCTTAAAGTGGCACTGCAGGACAAAGCCCTGTTCACCCAGCACCACCACCCTGCCCGCCGCCTGCTCAACGCCATGGCCCAGGCCGGCGTACTGTATGGTGGCGAAGGCGATGAGCGCGGCCTGCTGGCCAAGATGCAGTGGGTAGTCGAGCGGGTTATCCATGATTTCTTCGGCGACCTGCAACTGTTTGAAGGCCTACTAGAAGAGTTCAACGAATTCGTTGCCACCCTCAGGCACAAGGTCGAACTGCGCGAACGTCGAGCGGTGGAAGCCGCCAAAGGTCGCGACAAACTACTCGGCGCACGCCAGCACGCGGTCGAAGTGATCGCCAACAGCCTGAACAATCGCCAGCCGCCGACCATCATCCGCAACTTCCTCGAGCTGACCTGGGCCGACGTGCTGGTGTTCGTGCTGCTACGCAATGGCGAACAGAGCCCGGAATGGCAGCGCGCCTGTGAAGCGGCCGAGCAGCTGGCCTGGAGCGGCACCCTGCTCGACGAAGCAGGCCGGGACCGCCTGCAGAAACTGCGTGTGCCGCTGCTCGAAGACCTGCGTAAAGGCCTGGAATTGCTCGGCGGTTACCACGAGGACGGCATCCGCCGCCTGCTGCAAGACCTGGTGGCCTGCCAGCACGCCGTACAGGCCAAACAGCCGCAGGTAGCCGCCCTGCTCAAGCCAACCCTGCCAGAGAGCCCGCTAGGCGCCATGCTTGGCGAAGACGCGGCGCTGGCCACTCTAGCGCCGCGCGAATCAACACTCTCGACCCGCGCGCAGGCGCTGGCCAAGGAGCTTGGGCATATCGAGTTCGGCACCTGGTTCGAATTCGTCAATGGCGAGCAGGTGCGCACGCTCAAACTGTCCTGGTTCAGCCCAACGACCCGTAACTACATGTTTGTCGACCAGAGCGGTCAGCGCGTGGCAATCAAGCCACTCACCCAGCTGGCCACCGAAATGGAACAAGGGCTGGCGCGCATCGTCACCCCTGAACGAGGTGCACCGTTGGTGGACCGCGCCCTTACCGCCATTTACCGCGTGCTCCAGCGTTTTACCGGGCGCACGGCTGAGACCCCAGAATAAGGAACTCCTATGGATGACGAACGTCGCCTGCACAGCCGGCATAACGCCGACGTGCAGCTGGAAGTCTTCGACTTACACACCGGGCAACGCCTGGGCCGTGTGGTCGACCTGTCCGCCGATGGTTTTATGCTGTTCAGCGACACGCCGCTTACCGCCGACGAACTGGTGGAGTGCCGCCTGGTCAGCGAACAAGAGATTGAAGGGGTGTGTGAAGTAACACTGGGGGCCGACTGCCTGTGGAGCCGCCCTGGCGCCGACGGCCAGCACTGCTGGGCCGGTTTCCACATCATTGACTTGGCTGAGGATCAGGCCGCCGCGCTGGAAATCCTGCTCAAGCACCTGTAATCCGCACCTATAAATACACCCCGGTCAGCGCGAACTGAACCGGGGTGTTCTTTATTGTGCAGCCCTATTGTGGCCGGTGGCGCTTAGCCAAAGACAATTTCATCGCCCTCAACCCTGCCTGTCACGCTGCTGCCTGGGGCGAACTTGCCAGCCAGGATCAGCTGCGCCAAGGGGTTCTCGATCCAGCGCTGCACTGCACGTTTGAGTGGGCGCGCACCGTATACCGGGTCGTAACCGACGGCGATCAGTTTGTCCAAAGCCTCATCGGACAACTCCAAACTCAGCTCACGCTCAGCCAAACGCTGACGCAAACGACTCAGCTGAATTTGCGCGATACCGGCAATCTGGTCACGAGCCAGCGGCTCGAAGATCACCACCTCATCGATACGATTGATAAATTCAGGACGGAAGTGGGTGCCCACCGCATCCATCACCGCTGCCCGCTGTGCCTCGCGATCACCGACCAGCTCCTGAATCTGCGTAGAACCGAGGTTGGAGGTCATCACAATCACGGTGTTCTTAAAGTCCACCGTGCGGCCATGGCTGTCAGTCAGGCGACCGTCTTCCAGCACCTGCAACAGCACGTTGAACACATCCGGGTGCGCCTTCTCCACCTCATCCAGCAGGATTACCGAATAGGGTTTGCGTCGCACAGCCTCGGTTAGATAGCCACCTTCCTCGTAACCGACATAGCCTGGCGGCGCACCGATCAGCCGCGCCACGGAATGTTTCTCCATAAACTCGGACATATCGATACGCACCAGCGCCTCTTCGGTATCGAAGAGGAATTCGGCCAAGGCCTTGCACAGCTCGGTTTTACCGACCCCAGTTGGACCAAGGAAGAGAAACGAGCCGCTCGGCCGATTTGGATCAGACAGCCCGGCACGGGAGCGCCGCACCGCGTTGGCCACCGCCACCACCGCCTCGTTCTGGCCGATCACCCGCTGATGCAGCAGACCTTCCATCTTCAGCAGCTTGTCGCGCTCGCCTTCGAGCATTTTGCTCACCGGGATACCGGTCCACTTCGACACTACCTCAGCGATTTCTTCCTCGGTGACCTTGCTGCGCAGCAACTGGTTCTCGCTCTTGCCGTGCTGATCGACCATCTGCAGGCTGCGCTCCAAGTCCGGAATAATCCCATACTGCAACTCGGCCATGCGATTCAGGTCACCCTTGCGCCGTGCCGCCTCAAGCTCCTGCCGGGCCTGCTCGATCTTCTGCTGAATCTGCGCAGAGCCTTGTACCTCGGCTTTTTCCGACTTCCAGATTTCCTCCAGGTCGGCGTATTCACGCTCCAGTCGCGCAATGTCTTCATTGAGCTTGGCCAGGCGCTTGATCGCCGCCTCGTCGTCTTCCTTCTTCAGCGCCTGAGCTTCAACCTTGAATTGAATCAACCGACGCTCAAGACGGTCGAGCACCTCAGGCTTGGAATCGATCTCCATACGAATGCGACTGGCCGCTTCGTCGATCAGATCGATGGCCTTGTCCGGCAGCTGGCGGTCGGTGATATAGCGATGCGACAGCTTGGCTGCCGCGATGATCGCGCCATCGGTAATGGCCACCTTGTGGTGCACTTCGTAGCGTTCTTTAAGGCCGCGCAGAATCGCAATGGTGTCTTCTTCGCTCGGCTCATCGACCAATACTTTCTGGAAGCGACGCTCCAGCGCCGCGTCCTTCTCGATGTACTGGCGATACTCATTAAGCGTGGTCGCGCCGACGCAGTGCAGTTCTCCGCGCGCCAGGGACGGTTTGAGCATATTGCCGGCGTCCATCGAGCCTTCGCCCTTGCCGGCGCCGACCATGGTGTGCAGCTCGTCAATAAACAGGATGATCCGCCCTTCCTGCTTGCTCAGCTCATTGAGTACGGCTTTCAGGCGCTCCTCGAACTCGCCGCGGAACTTGGCACCAGCGATCAGCGCGCCCATGTCCAGCGACAACAGGCGCTTGTCCTTCAAGCCATCCGGCACTTCACCGTTGACGATGCGCTGGGCCAGGCCTTCGGCAATCGCCGTCTTGCCCACACCTGGCTCGCCGATCAGCACTGGGTTGTTCTTGGTGCGGCGCTGCAATACTTGGATGGTGCGGCGGATTTCGTCGTCCCGACCGATTACCGGATCGAGCTTGCCTTCCTCGGCACGCTTGGTCAGGTCGACAGTGTATTTATCCAGGGCTTGGCGGTTTTCCTCGACGTTCGGGTCATTTACCGCATCGCCGCCACGCAAGTTGGTCACGGCGTTTTCCAGCGCCTTGCGGCTGACACCTTGACCGAGCAGCAGCTTGCCCAGCTTGGTGTTCTCATCCATCGCGGCCAGCAGCACCAGCTCACTAGAGATAAATTGGTCGCCCTTTTGCTGCGACAGGCGGTCAGCCTGATTGAGCAACCGCGCCAGATCCTGCGACAGATTGACGTCGCCGGAGGGATTCTGGATTTTGCCCAACTGATCCAGCTCCTTGCCCAAGGCCAGACGCAGGCTGTTTACATCAAAACCGACCTGCATCAGCAGCGGCTTGATCGAGCCGCCCTGCTGTTCAAGCAATGCCTGCATCAGGTGCAGCGGCTCGATGGCCGCATGGTCAAGGCCAACGGCCAGGGACTGCGCATCGGAGAGCGCGAGTTGCAACTTGCTGGTTAAACGATCAATACGCATAAACAATCATCCCTCGTGGTGATGGCAGGCCGGCGCACTGAATCGCGCCCAAACAGAAAGCCTGCGGATGAAGAGTAGATGAGGCCGATTGTGCGTGTTTCAAGCCGAGCGGCGTTGACCTGGGTCATTTACCGCAACAGTGCCGCAGAGGCGGCAGCGAGGATCAGTTGCCCAGCCAGATTAGGCTGGCAAAGCGTCCGGTTTGCGCCGAGCGGCGGTAGGAGAAGAAACGCGGATCGTTGAAGGTGCAAAAATCCCCGCCGTACACCGCCTCGACGCCACGCGCGGCCAAGCGAATGCGCGCCAGCTGGTAGATATCGGCCATAAATTTGCCCGGATTGACGCTGGGCTGGAATGCTGACGCGGCTTGCGCATGCTGGGCGACAAAGGCCTCACGCACTTCAGCGCCCACTTCGAAGGCTTGCGGCCCAATTGCCGGCCCCAACCAGACCAGCACCTGATCCGCCGGCACAGCCAATTGATCCAGGGTGGCTTCCAGCACCCCAGCTGCCAGCCCGCGCCAGCCGGCATGGGCGGCAGCTACACGGGTTCCAGCACGATCACAGAACAGTACGGGCAGACAATCGGCGGTCATCACTGTACAGGCGACACCTGGCTTGCTGGTCCAACTGGCGTCGGCCTCAAGCACTAGGGCCGGATCAGCTTCGACCACCGCAACGCCATGCACCTGCTGCAACCAGGCGGGCTTGCAGCCGAGCAGGCTGACCAAGCGTTGACGGTTCTTCAGCACGGCTTGCGGGTCGTCGCCGACACGCTCGCCCAGGTTGCAGCTGTCGAACGGGGCAACGCTGACACCACCACTACGGGTAGTGACACTGGTCTTTACTCTTGCCGGTGCGGGCCATTGCGGCGCTAGCCAGTCGTGCATCCTGTCACCTTGCTCCCTGTTTCCCTTCGAGGTATTAGCCAACTCTTTTCAGCCAATAAAGGCCTCACGATCCTGACGCAACAGCGTCAGCAACCAGACAAAATCATCCGGCAGTGGCGACTGCCATTTCATCCGCTCACCGGTAATCGGATGATCCAGCTCAAGGAAACGCGCATGCAAGGCCTGGCGCGGAAACTCCTTGAGGGTTTGCACCATACTCGGATTGGCCGCCGGCGGAATACGGAAACGCCCGCCGTAGACAGGGTCGCCCACCAGCGGATAGCCGATATGACTCATGTGCACGCGAATCTGGTGGGTGCGGCCAGTTTCCAGCTTGACCCGCGCATGGGTATGCGAGCGATAGCGCTCCAGCACCCGGTAATGGCTGACCGCTGGCTTGCCGCCATCGCTCACGGCCATACGCTGACGCTGCGAAGAGCTACGACCGATCGGCGCGTTGATCTTGCCGCCGGAGGTGATCACGCCGATTACGATGCACTCGTAGATACGGCTGACCGAGCGTTTCTGCAGCTGGTCGACCAGGCGGGTCTGCGCCTCGATGGTCTTGGCCACGACCATCAGGCCGGTGGTGTCCTTGTCCAGGCGATGGACGATGCCAGCGCGTGGCACATTGATAATGTCCGGTACGTGGTGCAGCAAGGCGTTGAGCAAGGTGCCGTCGGCATGCCCGGCAGCCGGGTGCACGACCAGGCCAGCGGGCTTGTCGATCACCAGAATCTGCTCGTCCTCGTAGACAATGTTTAGCGCGATGTCCTGGGCGATCCATTCGCCTTGGGCTTCCTGCTCAGCGTTCAACGCCAGCAATGCCCCACCGTGGACGATGTCGCGCGGGCGCAACACCTCACCATCGACGGTCAGCAGACCCTCTTTGATCCAGGCAGACAGACGCGAACGCGAGTGCTCGGCGAACAGGAGTGCGGCGACTTGATCGAGGCGTTGACCGCCCATTTCATAGGGCACCTCGGCGTTCAGTTGAATAATCTGCTTATTAATAGAGGACATGCTCGGCAACAGAGGGGGCATAGCTTTTGGTTTCGGCTACACGCTTGTGGTTAAATACGGCGTCTTTGCCCCAGGGGTACCGGGGGCGCTCATCATAACAGGACGGCTTTGCTCAAGACAGCCGCCGTCACAGGGACGCAAGCCGCCATGCAAGTGAAACACCTGCTGCTGATCGCAATCCTCGCCCTCACTGCCGCCTGCTCATCGAAACAGGTGGTCGACGAAAATCTGAGCGAGACCGAACTCTACCAGCAGGCACAAGCCGACCTGGACAATAGTAGCTACACCGCCGCAGTAGCCAAGCTCAAGGCGCTGGAGTCGCGCTATCCGTTCGGCCGCTATGCCGAGCAAGCGCAGCTGGAGCTGATCTACGCCTATTACAAGAACGTTGAGCCAGAAGCGGCCAAATCCGCAGCGGATCGTTTTATCCGCCTGCACCCGCAGCACGCCAACGTTGATTACGCTTACTACCTCAAAGGCCTGGCCTCGTTCGACCAGGACCGCGGCCTGATTGCCCGCTTCGTCCCGCTGGACATGACCAAGCGCGACCCAGGTGCTGCCCGCGACTCCTATAACGAGTTCGCCCAGCTCACCAGCCGCTTCCCTACCAGCCGCTACGCACCAGACGCCAAGCAGCGCATGATCTACCTGCGCAATCTGCTGGCGGCCTACGAAATTCACGTGGCGCACTACTACCTGACCCGCAACGCTTACGTGGCTGCTGCCAACCGCGGTCGTTACGTGGTGGAAAACTTCCAGGAAACCCCTGCAGTCGGCGACGGCCTGGCAGTGATGACCGAAGCCTACCAGCGCCTGACCCTGGATGACCTTGCCGCCACCAGCCTGGAAACCCTCAAGCTAAACTACCCAGACCACCCGAGCCTGGTCGACGGTCAGTTCGTTCCGCGCGAAGAAGAAGCCGACAGCCGCTCCTGGCTGGCCAAGGCCACGCTGGGCTTGATCGAAACCGATACCCCGCTGCCGCCGGGTGAAACCCGCGCCAGCCAGGACGTGATTCGTCAGTACGAAGATGCCGAAGAGCAAATTCCGGACGACCTCAAGGCCGGCACCAGCGAAGAGCAGCAGAGTCGTTCCTGGTTCAGTTATCTGACCTTTGGCCTGTTCGACTAAGCCGGTAAAGCGCAATAAAAAAGGGAGGCCCAAGGCCTCCCTTTTTCTTGGCCAAATGGCCGAAGCTGGACTCCACGCAAGCCCGCCACATAACACCAAGTTCCACTTATCGCTCAAAGCAGCAGAAAACAACACTCAGCACACGTTTTGAATGCTGGGCGCGCACAAACGGGTTAGCTAAACTGCCCGCTTACCGATAGAAAGAGAGCGCCATGGGCCTGTTCCGCTTACTGTTCTGGATTGCCATCATTGCGGCCGCGCTTTGGCTGTGGCGACGCCTTACTCGACCAGCAGCACCTCGAACCGAAGAGCGCAACACCAGCGCAGCAGCCACCCCTATGGTGCGCTGCGAGCATTGCGGCACCCATGTACCGCGCGAGCACGGATTGGCAAAAGGTGAACAGTGGTTCTGTAGCCAGACCCACCTAGAACAAGGCCCACAACCCGGTGAGCGCTGATTTCTCCCTAAGCGGGGGGCAAAGCTGGCGAATTCTGCGGCTCTACCATCTGTACCGCCTGGTTATTGGCATTACCCTGGCGCTGCTGATTTCCAGCGACCTCGACGCACAACTGCTAGACATGATGCACCCGACGCTGTTTCGCAATGGCAGCTGGCTGTATCTGGTACTCAACGTCCTGGTCATCGCTACAGTGCGCCGCCCCAAGCGCCTGGCGCAGATATTCAGCCTGGCCCTGGTCGATGTGATTCTGCTGTCTGGCCTGTTCTATGCCGCCGGCGGCACACCCAGCGGCATCGGCAACCTGCTGATTGTTGCCGTGGCGATCGCCAATATCCTCTTGCGCGGACGTATCGGCCTGCTGATTGCCGCAGTCGCCGCAACGGGCATGATCTACCTGACCTTCTACCTCAGCCTCAGCCGACCGGCTGCGGCTGCCCAGTACGTGCAGGCCGGAGCACTTGGCGCGCTGTGCTTTGCCGCCGCACTCTTTGTTCAGGGCTTGACACGCCGCCTGCAAGTCAGCGAAAGCCTGGCCGAGCAACGCGCCGCCGACGTGGCCAATCTGGAAGCACTCAACGCACTGATCCTGCAACGTATGCGCACCGGCATTCTGGTGCTAGATGAATTACACCGCGTATTGCTGGCCAACCAGGGTGCCAACCACCTGCTTGGACATGCTGATCTGACCGGCAAGATTCTCGACCCGCACTGCCCCGAGCTGATCAAGCGCATGCAGCAATGGTCACACAACCCCAGCCTGCGCCCCGCCAGCCTGCAAGCGGCGCCCGACGGCCGGGTGCTGCAGCCGAGCTTTATCGCCCTGCAACGCGGCGAACATAAACACACACTGATCTTTCTTGATGACATCTCGCAGATCGCCCAGCAAGCACAACAACTCAAGCTCGCCTCGCTGGGCCGTCTGACTGCCGGTATCGCCCACGAGATTCGCAACCCACTGGGGGCCATCAGTCACGCCGCACAGCTGTTGCAAGAGTCGGAAGAACTGGAGGGCCCGGACCTGCGCCTGGCCCAGATAATCCAGGACCATTCACGACGCATGAACCTGGTGATCGAGAACGTCCTGCAACTGTCGCGACGGCGCCAGGCCGAACCACAATTGCTCGATCTGAAATACTGGCTGCACCGTTTTGCCAGCGAATTCCGCAGCAGCGCAGCACCCGGCCAGACCCTGCACCTGGAGACAAGCAGCGGCAGCATTCAAACCCGCATGGACCCGCACCAGCTCACGCAGGTACTGAGCAACTTGGTAGAAAACGGCCTGCGCTACAGCGCGCAGAAAAACAAGCACGGCCAGGTCTGGCTGAAGCTATTCCGCGACCCGGAGAGCGAGCTGCCGGTACTCGAGGTGCTGGACGACGGCCCCGGCGTATCCGAAGAGCAGCTGCACCATCTGTTCGAGCCGTTCTACACCACAGAAAATAAAGGCACCGGCCTAGGGCTTTATATTTCCCGCGAGTTGTGTGAAAGCAATCAGGCCCGCCTCGACTATAAACTTCGTGAAGGTGGCGGCAGCTGCCTGCGTATCACCTTCGCCCACCCGCGCAAACTGAGCTGACCATGACCCGCCAGAGAGCCCTGATCGTCGATGACGAACCCGATATTCGTGAACTCCTGGAGATCACCCTAGGGCGCATGAAGCTCGACACCCGCAGCGCGCGCAACGTCAAGGAAGCCCGCGAGTGGCTGGCCAAGGAGCCCTTCGACCTGTGCCTCACCGACATGCGCCTGCCTGACGGCACCGGCCTGGAACTGGTGCAACATATTCTGCTGCGCCACCCGCAAGTACCGGTGGCGATGATCACCGCCTACGGCAGCCTGGACACCGCGATCAACGCCCTGAAAGCCGGCGCATTCGACTTTCTGACCAAGCCAGTAGACCTCGGCCGCCTGCGCGAACTGGTTGCCGCCGCCCTGCGTCTGCGCAGTGCCGATGGCGAAGAGCTGCCGGTGGATAGCCGCTTGCTCGGCGACTCACCGCCGATGAAGGCTATGCGCAAACAAATCCTCAAACTCGCGCGCAGCCAGGCACCGGTATATATCAGCGGCGAATCCGGCAGCGGCAAGGAGCTGGTCGCCCGCCTGATTCACGAGCAGGGCTCACGCGGCGAACAACCCTTTATTCCCGTTAACTGCGGTGCCATCCCCACCGAGCTGATGGAAAGCGAGTTCTTCGGCCACAAGAAAGGCAGCTTCACTGGCGCCATCGAAGATAAACAAGGGCTGTTCCAGGCCGCCAACGGCGGCACCTTGTTCCTCGACGAGGTCGCCGATCTGCCACTGCCGATGCAGGTCAAACTGCTGCGCGCGATTCAGGAAAAAGCCGTACGCGCCGTAGGTGGTCAACAGGAACTGATTGTCGATGTGCGCATCCTCTGCGCCACCCACAAGGATCTGGCCGGCGAAGTTGCAGCCGGGCGTTTCCGCCAGGACCTGTACTACCGCCTCAATGTGATCGAACTGCGCGTGCCCGCCCTACGCGAGCGTCGCGAGGACATCGCGCTGCTCGCCGGCATAATGCTTAAGCGCCTGGCCGACGGCACCGGCCTAAGCCCGGCCAAGCTGGACGACGACGCCCTGGAGAAGCTCAAGAGCTACCGTTTCCCGGGCAACGTGCGCGAACTGGAGAACATGCTCGAACGCGCCTACACCCTGTGCGAAGACGACCGCATCACCACCAATGACCTGCGCCTGGCGGACAGCGTACCGATCAGCGAGAACGGCGAAGCCAACCTCGCACAAATCGACAATCTGGAAGACTACCTGGAAGCCATCGAACGCAAGTTAATCATGCAGGCCTTGGAAGAAACCCGCTGGAACCGAACGGCCGCCGCGCAACGCCTGGGCCTGAGCTTCCGTTCAATGCGCTACCGATTGAAGAAACTTGGTATCGACTAATACCATGCGTCACAAGGTGTCTGTTGAAGAAGGGGCTTTAGCCGCGAAGCTCCACCGAAACCAATCGAATCAAACAACCGAAGCCAGCCGCCCAGCAGGCGCATAGGGTGCCGGATCAACAATCGGCTCACGGCCCAGCATCAAATCGGTCAATAACTGACAGGACGCAGGCGCTAAAACCAGGCCATTACGGTAGTGGCCGCAGTTCAGCCACAACCCTTCATGCCCCGGAACCGGCCCAATAAAAGGAATGCCCTCAGGCGAACCAGGCCGCAACCCAGCCCAATGCCCTACAACCTCGGCATCGGCCAGCGCCGGTAGCAACTCGACAGCGGAAGCCTTCAAGCTAGCCAGTGCCTCATCGGTCGGCGTTTTGTCAAACCCGGCATGCTCAAGCGTGCTACCAATCAGAATATGACCGTCACGGCGCGGAATCGCATAGCGCCCTTTTGCCAGCACAATGGCAGGCAGAAAGTCTTCGGCACATTTGTACAAGATCATCTGCCCTTTGACCGGTACCACAGGCAACTCAATGCCGAGGGCCTTCATCAGCTCACCACTCCAGGCACCTGCTGCGAGCACCACCTGATCAGCGTGCATATCGCCACGACTTGTATGCACACCCGTGATGCGCGCGCCCTCACGAATAAAACCACTAACTGCACAGTGCTCATGCGAGGTGACATTCGGCATCTGCTGCAACGCAGCTCGCAGCGCCTTGATCAAACGCGGATTGCGCACATTCGCTACATCCGCCATCTGCACCGCCCGCCCAAAGCCCTCAGCCAAGGCCGGCACCGCACGCTCGACCGCAGCTACATCCACACGCTGCAGCGGCCGCCCTTCACGCTGCGCCCAGGCAAGCGCATCAGCCTCGTCATCCAGATCAAGCCAATACAACCCGGTGACATACACCTCCGGATCAATCTGCGTCTGCGCCAACAGCTGCTCACCCAGCCGCGGATAAAAATCCTGCGACCAATGCGCCAATGCAGTTACTGCCGGACTGTAACGCCAGGGATAGAGCGGCGAAACAATTCCGCCGCCGGCCCAGGAAGACTCTTGCCCCACCAGGCTGGCATCAAGAAGCTCAACATGAACACCGCTCTTCGCCAACGACAGCGCGGTAAACAGCCCAATGGCGCCACCACCAACAACAAGACTTCGACCACAACAACTCACACTGGCAACTCCTGAAAAATGCTCTTAAATAAACCTAACCCACGGATTAGGGAAATAAACATGCCTCAAAGGAATGCGGCCGGTACCAGCCTGACCGAGATACTAGTGTCTCTAGGTATTGTCAGCGCACTTGCAACAATTGCCATACCTGCTGTTACATCACTGTACTGGCAGATGGAGCTCTCCTCAGCCACTAACCGCCTCTACAACCTAGTGCAACTTGCTAGGCATAACGCACTCACTCAGCAAACCCGCGTTTCAGTTTGCCCCCTGTCAACCTCTGGTGACTGTTCAAAAATCTGGAAGGGCAACATCAGTGCATTCACTGACACCAACGGCAATAGAAATTTTGATGAGGGCGACACCTTACTGAACACGTATCAACTCCCAGAACCAATAAAAATAATCTGGAGGGGCATGGGCAGCGGCAACAATCTGCACTTTAACCGCCAAGGAATTACCTTCGTCAGCAACGGTACATTTACCTTGACCCATCGCGAAAAAACCATGCAGCTGATCATCAGCCGCCTTGGTAAGCCAAAGGTTGTGGCCGCCAAATAACCGCCTATACCCTGCGTACGGCCGAATATCCTACCAAGCATTGCTTGAGACGCTGCTGCACCTTATGGTTCAGGCTAGGACTAAGGGGTTCATGCATGCACAAACAACAGGGTTTCACCCTCATAGAGCTGATGATCACGATAGCGCTATTGGCGATCCTTATGGGTATCGCAATACCCAACATGAGGCAGTTCCTCGTGAATCAACGTGTATCGGGACAAGCCAGCGAGCTGATCAACTCACTGGCCTTTGCCCGCAGCGAAGCCAGCAAACGTAACGTGAATATCGTGGTAATCCCTGCAGCCAATGCCACTACAGGCTGGGGGACTGGCTGGTGCGTCGGTCCAGAAAGCATTACTAACTGCAACCATGCAGATGTGCTCTCGAATTATCAATCCAAAGCAAGCGACGTCAGCGTGGTCTCTACCTACCTGCAAGCAACAAATCGGCTGACATTTCGCCGCGATGGCACATTGCTGACCCCCGGAGGCGCGGCGCCATTCAAGATCAGCTCAGTGCGTTTGGATCCAGCAAGCAGCAACGCTCGCTGCGTTGGTCTAAACGGCCTAGGCAAAGCGTCAATGAGCAAGGTGAAACCTAATGACAATTGCTAAATTCAGCCGTAACAGTAAAGGCTCATCGCTTATTGAAGTACTTATTACATTGCTGATATTTGCAGTAGGCCTTCTGGGCTTTGCCGGCCTTCAGGTAAATGCCCTGCAAAGCACCGCAGACAGCGGCCAACGCTCGCAGGCCGTATGGATTAGCCAAGAACTAGCGGAACGGATGAGGGCTAACAGCGACGCAGGCAATGCCATCTATACCGCCGTCGTCACTAACTGCGCCAATATGCCTGCGCCGATTTGCACGGATCATTACGACCCGATTACCGGCAACAAAGTAAACGCAACGCAGTGCAACGCCACCCAGATGGCGGCCTTTGACCTCTGGGAAGCCCAATGCTCTTACAGTGGCACCGCAGCCTACCAAGCTAATGCAACTGCAGCGAATGGCCGCTATAGCAGCCGTGACTTTCTCGCTCGCCCAGCAGGAGCAACACCTGCTCTCGCGCTACAAGCTGTCGGCACACGCCTTGCCATTACAACGAACTGGCTCAGCATCGGCTCACGATCTAAAGCAGGCATTGAAGATGGCGAGAACCTCTCCACTCGCCTGGAGGTTCAGCGATGATCCGCCCAACCAAGCATGAAAGCGGCTTTACGCTTATTGAATTACTTGTCGCCATGGTTATTGGCCTTATCTTGCTGCTTGGCGTTAGTCAGGTTTTTCTTTCTAGTAGGCAAACATTTGCCACCAATGATTCCATGACCAAGTTGCAAGAGAATGGCCGCTTTGCACTGGATTTTATTGCCAGCACTGCTCGTCAAGCGGGCTATTTGTCTCCAGGCTCACCCGCTGATCGTCCGTTCCCAATAGAGCCCATCAACTGCTCAAGAGGCTCCGCGTGCAGTTCAAATGGTGCAACCCCCCTGGGGGATCGAGTTAGCTTCAGCGCTGAGCCAGCCTTGATGATTGACGGCAACCTACGGGACTGTGCAGGCCAATCGGTGCCCGCTGACAAGATCATCACTAATTCTTACTTCATCATTCCAGCAACCATGGGTAACCCCCAGCCCTCACTCGGATGCAGTTCGTACAGCGGGAATAATGGCCAGCCAGTCACGGTGAACCAGCGACTCATCGACGGAATAGAATCGCTCCAAGTTCTATATGGAATTGCATCCAATGAAAGTCCATTAAGTGTCGGCAGCTTCATTTCAGCAGATAGTGTGGAACTTCAAAACAGATGGGCGGATGTTGTAGCCGTAAGAATCGCCGTTCTTGCCAACAGCATTGATCCCGTCACCCCTACACCACCTCAACGCGGCTATTACTTACTGGATGCGGCGCCAATCATACCTGCGGCAGATGACCGGCGTGCAAAACAGATATTCACTACAACCATACAACTCAAAAATGTATATTGAGGCCAGCATGCACAGCACGCTCGGGTTATATCAAAAGCAACGAGGGGCAACATTAATTGTTGCTCTTATATTTTTATTAATAATGACAGCCGCTGGAATTACCGCCGTAAAGCTATCAACAACCAGTGAGCGCATGGCAAGTAACAGCCAGTTTCGCGGTGCTGCTTTCCAGTTAGCACAGAGTGAACTCAACGCGCAGCGCTTAAGCATGAACGGCAACATCGCCACTAGAGCCCCATTGCAACTCGGCATGAGCAAACCATTAGAACCAAAACCACGCTTCCCGAATCGCCGCGCAGCAGCAGATCTCCTCGCACAGATCAGCGCGCCAAACCTTATACAAGCGGTCCAGGTCAACTCTTTAGGTAATGTCGACTGCATAACATTCGGCGATGGCACATCTGCAGAACACTTCACCTGCAACCAGTTTGAAATTACTACCCGCTCAACGCTTATTAGCGGAGCCTACTCGGAACAGGTCGGTGGGCTGGTCATGTCCACGCCCAAATAACACAGAGGAACATGCCATGAGTCATTTGGGAACAGCACTACTCAGCGCCTTGGTTATTTTAACTAGCACGCTGAGTGCGAGTGCAAATGAACCAGAAGAGCACTATATAGAATTCGCCAACCTCGTCTTGAACCTAGAAGAAATCCCTGGGTCTGACCGAGCCACCGGCTACGTTTTAGCCACTGCCTGCGCGACCTGCCAGCCAACTCGAATTGAAATCGATGAAACGACTGAACTTCGGCTAAATGGCGACCAAGTGCCTTTGAAAAAATTAGGCTTTAAAATTGACTGGCAAGGCGCTGTTTTTTTCATCCCTGGCAAGCCTTCGATTGCAACTCGATTAATGCTGCAGTGATTTGAGGAATCAATCATGATCAATAAATCCAAAACCTCAACCAGCATTTTTGCTTTTACTTATATTTTTTTGTCGTTGCAAAGCGGAATCGCCATTGCCGACGATACTGAAATTTATCTGACCCGCGACCTGCCTGCCGACCAACGTGTACGCCCCAATATTATGTTTGTAATCGACACATCGGGCTCAATGCAGAACGGCGTACCCGGAACTAACTGCAAGGCACTGGTTTACCCAAACACATACACTGAAACACCTCGAAACTGGTGCACTAGTACTACAAAAAACTTATCGAAAAATAACGGATCGCTAACACGACTTGAAGTCGTAAAGCAGGTTGTAAGCCAACTTGTCGACGAGCTTGCCGTGTCAAATGATTCAAATATCGGTCTTGCCCGATTTGACTCAAACAGCAACGGCGGCTTCATTAACGTCCCCGTAGACCGAGCAGCTACAGTTGCAAACACGTTCAAGTCTGAACTGAGAAGTTATTATGCAAGTGGTGCCACTCCACTTTTGGAAAGCTACCACGAAGCTGCTCTTTACCTTAGAGGCGAGGAACCGAAATACGGAAACTCATCGCGCGGCGTAGAAGAAAATGGAACGGGCTCAAAAACAGTTAACCCCTGGAGAAGCAACAGCGGTGCTTATACTGGCAGCAGCTATAAGTCCCCAATTGAAAACTCATGCCAAAAATCCAACATAATAGTTCTAACTGATGGACTACCCAACGGTGACGTTAGTAGCAACTCAACAATCCAGAGTTTAGTAGCGGGCAAGAACACTCAATATACCTCCTGCAACAGAAACTATCCTACTGACGGGGCCGCAGCTGACGGCTGCTGGATGCCTGGTCTGTCCGAATACCTAGCCAACCAAGACAACTCTCCTGCAGCTGGTAAGCAAACAATCAACACCTACACTGTTGGTTTCGGGAATATCGGCAACTCCCAACTGCTACAAGACACCGCCGATTATGGTGGTGGTAAATTCTTTACTACCAGCGATACATCAGGCTTGGTCACAGCCCTAAAAAGTATTGTTGTAGACATCCTCGCTGAAAATACATCCTTCACAACCCCTACCGTCTCTGTTAGCGCATACAGCAACTTCGGCTATCGCAACGACCTCTATTACGCACTATTTCGCCCGGCAGAAGGCGCCCGCTGGGTTGGCAATGTAAAAAAATACAAAGCCACCACAGACACCTCCACCGGCAGCCTTATTGTTACGGATGCCAATGGAAATAATGCCGTAGATCCCGATACTGGATTTTTCAAAGATACTGCCCAAAGTTTTTGGAGCCCATCCGCCGATGGACGAAACGCAGAGGCGGGCGGCGCCGCAAGCAAGTTGACCAACCCAAGTACTCGCAAAATATATACATATACCGGCACAACGCCTCTTGCTGGGCCAAGCGCGGTAGGCTCAATAAACCTCGCGACCTCTGCCAACGCACTGAACACAAGCAATGTCTCAAAAACACTGCTTGGCGATGCAGCAATGTCCAATGACTACCAAAGTAAAATTATCAGCTGGGCTCGTGGCAGCGACCCAAGTATTGCCGGCTCCCCAGCAAGACTCCAAATCGCCGACGTATTGCACAATGCTCCGAAAGTTGTCGCTTATGTAAGTGACGAAGACTTGGCTCGTGTTGGCGCAGGCAATAGCCAAGACAAACTTGCGCTATTTTATGGGACCAATGAAGGGCATATTGCCGCTCTAGACCCTGAAACAGGCAATGAGCTCTTCGTTTATGTACCTAAAGAGTTATTGCCGAATCTCAAAGCGTACTACGACAATCCCAAAGGCAGTGCCAGTAAGAAATATGGTATCGATGGGCAATTCGGCCTGAAAGTAACCTACGGCAGCACTGACCCTGTATCTAAACTCCGTCCAGTTTCTCAAGTTACTCTCTACGCGGGCATGGGCCGTGGTGGTCGGAACTATTACGCGCTAGATGTCAGCCCCAATTCCACAGGCAACCCAACAACCATTGAGCCAAAACTAAAATGGGTAATCTCTGGCGGCACTGCCGGTAACGCATACCAACGACTTGGACAAACCTGGTCAACTCCAAAAGTCAGCAAGGTGCTATGGAATGGCTTGGCCCGCGACGTACTTATTTTTACAGGCGGATACGACGCGAACCAAGATGATGACACCCCGAACACACCAAATAGTGACGGTTACGGTAACGCCCTGTATGTAGCTGACGCCAATACAGGTGAACGCCTTTGGATGGCCGGCCCTAATCCGATAACCGGAGAAACGGCAGCCGCAAATTTGCGCATCACCAGCATGACCAACAGCATGCCTGCCGACCCGACGCTTATTGATATAACAGGTGACGGCGCCATTGATACAATTTTTGCCGCCGACACTCGCGGCCAAATCTTCCGATTCGACTTGAACCCGCTAGCTACTAGTGCCAGCAACTTTGCGACTGGCGGGCGTGTAGCCCAATTTGGTGGCACTACCGCGCAAGATAACCGTCGCTTTTACAACTCTCCTGACGTAGCACTGATTAAAGCGCGAGGCACACAAAGTTACTACACGGTCTCCATTGGCTCTGGCTATCGCGGCCACCCACTTAATGAAGACACAATTGATCGTTTTTATGTTGTGCGCGATACCAATGTTTATACGAAACCGACCACATACACCACTGTGGTCGAATCTGACATGGTCGACGTCAGCAGTATTGACCCTACTGGCGCTGCAGCTGCAGCCATTCAAACCAGCATAGACACAAAGCGCGGGCAAATTACTGCACTCAATGATGCCGAAACCGCCGCACGAAATGCTTTGGCAAATTATCAGGCGAGCATTGGATACACAGCCAAGCAAGAAGCCCTAGTGCAAACAAATAATGATATCAATGCAAAACAGGCGGCTATTGATGAGATAATCGCAAATGATCAGTTTATTGTCAGCCACGCAACAGAGATGGATGCACGCACTCAGCTTAACAACCTGATAGTGGCCACTTTAAACGGTCTCAAGAACCTAAGTGCACTTACCGCACCGACAGTCCCAGCCCACCCGAACACCAGTAGCTTTCTAAGCTCCCAACTCAGCAACAGCAGCATGGCTGACTGGGGACAACTGCAGTTAAATTTGCAGGTACTAAAAACCACACCGGATACTGAATATCAGTCAGTCATCGCAGCGGAGGACGCTCTCAAAGCTGCGCGAGCCAATGGAAACCCGGATACAACTGCTGAAGAGGCAGCACTTGCTAATGCGACGGCGGCACACGAGGCATCCTCAGCATACACCCAACGCCAAGAGTTGATTAATAATCAAGCGACTCTAACTAGCAAACTTTCTCAAATACAAACCTTACAAAATAGTATCTTCCAGACACTTTCAGCGAATGATGCCGCCGATGTAAGCGCAGACCTAACTGCTCTGAACAGTCTCAAATCAGATATCAACGCTTTAACACCATCACTCAATCAAACTCCAGCAACGCCTACCACCAACAGCGAGCTAATTTCGGTTGAGAATGACACACTTAAAAGCCAGGCAGACAGCTCTGCAATTAGCGCCCCCCTTAACTCTGAGGCCGCACGCCTAAGCAACCTACAGGCGGAACAAGTGGCGCTTTCCAGTACCGCCGCAACGCTCTTGTCTGAACTTGCTGCTATGAGTGATGCTGCCTATAACGGTACAAGCCCAGCACTTAGTGCCGCCCAGCTTGCTGCTGCAACAGCAGCAGACACAACGCCGCCGCTCAGCACCTTTGAGGTGTACAACTTTCTCATAGACGAAAAAAGACAAGCTGCTATCAGTCAAGTACCTGTTTTACGAAATGAAATCAATGAGCTCTACGCGCAACTAAGCCCAGGCAATAGCTATACGCCAGATCTCACCGCACTAAAAAATAGCAAGGGCTGGTTCATACGCTTCCCTCTGGGCGAAAAGGTACTTTCGAGCTCCATTAGCTATCGTGGCGCACTATTCTTTTCGACATTCCGCCCAAGCGGTCAACAAGTAACTACGTGCGGTCCTGACGTTGGTCGTGGCAGGTTTTACGCGCTAAGCCTTACCGATGCCACATCGATTTTCACAGAAACAATTAATGGTGTAACTTCAGACGTCCGCAGCTTTGACTTGGCCCATGGCGGTATTCCGCCCAAGCCCGCAGTGGTTCTGCGTGAAGATGGCCGCCCAGGCTTACTTTGTGGTGCGGAGCAATGCGAAGGCAGTAAAAGTGGTGCGAATGGCGACGAGCCTCCAACCTGTAAAAAAACAGCGCTGTTTTGCCCTGATAGTGACGGCGGCTTGAAATCCACGTACTGGAGAGAGAATTAATGTTCCGCCAGAAAGGCTTTACCCTTATTGAACTGATGATTGTGATAACAATCGTCGCGGTACTGGCGGCTATTGCAATCCCGAACTACAGAGACTACTTGTTAAAAAGCGGTCGAAGTGAAGGCCAGGCAAAGCTGTTAGAAGCTATGCAGATGCAAGAGCGCTTCTACTCACAAAACCAGACCTATACCAGTAACCTTGGTGCAGGAGGCCTAGGATATTCAGGTGTAGCCGCAAATGCTGACGCCCCATCCGAGGATCGGCGATACCTTATAAGGGCGGCCGTTTGTGATGCTGGAACGGCGATTTCTAGTTGCGTTCTGTTGACCGCGACCCCTCAGGGGGGCCAAGCGAGCGATGTAGTATGCGCAAACTTGACCCTAAACAGCCGCGGCGTTAAGGGCACATCAGGAACCGGACCAGTGACTACCTGCTGGTAAAGAAAAAGGCCGGCAAATGCCGGCCTTTTTAGTTCGGCGTTAGCAGGGGAGTTATTGTTTAGCTATTATTCGCAACTCTTTCGGCATCGAAAACGTCACATTTTCTGGCCGCCCCAGCAATTCATGCGCACCAGTTGCACCCCACCTACTCAGCTGTTGAATCACGCCCTGCACCAATACCTCTGGAGCTGATGCACCGGCTGTAATACCAATACCTGCAACGCCCGTAAACCACTCCTGCTTGAGATCCTCCGCCCCATCGATCAGGTAGGCCGGGGTACCCATGCGTTCGGCCAGCTCGCGTAGTCGGTTGGAGTTAGAGCTGTTGGGGCTGCCGACCACCAGTAGCACATCGCACTCAGCGGCGAGCTGTTTGACGGCATCCTGACGGTTTTGCGTGGCGTAGCAGATGTCGTCCTTGCGTGGGCCGCCGATGGCGGGGAATTTCGTGCGTAGGGCGTCGATTACTTTGCTGGTGTCATCCATCGACAAGGTGGTCTGGGTGACGAAGGCTAGGGCTTCTGGATTTCGAACCTGCAGTTCGGCTACGTCGGTTTCATCTTCTACCAGGTAGATAGCGCCGCCGTTGCTGTCGTCGTATTGGCCCATGGTGCCTTCGACTTCCGGGTGGCCTTCGTGGCCGATCAGGATGCATTCGCGCCCCTCGCGGCTGTAGCGCACCACTTCCATATGCACCTTGGTAACCAGCGGGCAGGTGGCGTCGAATATCTTCAGGCCACGGCGCTCGGCCTCATTGCGCACCGCCTGGGAGACGCCGTGAGCGCTGAAGATTACGATAACGTCATCAGGAATCTGATCCAGTTCTTCGACAAACACGGCGCCGCGCGAGCGCAGATCCTCGACCACAAACTTGTTGTGCACCACTTCATGGCGTACGTAGATCGGTGGACCGAAGACTTCCAACGCACGGTTGACGATCTCAATGGCGCGGTCGACGCCGGCACAGAAGCCACGGGGATTGGCGAGTTTGATATGCATGCTGGTTATCTCGACGCGCGTAAACGGAAGTTGCCGCGGAAGGGTTAGCGGCACATTGCGTGCTTAAGCCACGAATACTGCGCAGCCCAACAACACGGTACCTGACATACGAACCACGGTGGGGAGCGGCGCGCCAAATAACTGCTTCAAGCTCAGACTTGGCGCCTAACCCACCCACTGATCAGAGCGCTTTGACCTCAATAATTTCCACATCGAAGCTCAGCGCCTTGCCGGCTAGCGGGTGGTTGAAATCGATGGTCACCTGGCTGTCGTCAAAAGCTTTGACCACACCCGGCAGCTCGGCATTGGCGGCATCATTGAAGATCACCAGCAAGCCTTCCGACAGCTCCATATCCTGAAACTGGCTGCGCGGCATAACCTGGATATTCTGCGGATTACCCTGACCAAAGCCCTGCTCCGGGCTGATCGATAGGCTGCGCTTGTCGCCTGCCTTCAAGCCGTAGATGGCCTGCTCAAAGCCCGGCAGCAGGTTGCCATCGCCGACCTTGAAGGTCGCGGGCTTTTTATCGAAGGTACTGTCGACCACATCGCCGTTGTCCAGCTTGAGGGCGAAATGCAGGGTCACTTGCTTGTCCGGGCCGATTCGCACGTCCGTCATTTACCTGCCTCTCCAGATTTTTCACTCTTGAACATATCCAGCGCCAGCAGGATGGCGCCGCCGGTGATGGCCATATCGGCCACGTTGAAGGCCGGGAAGTACCATTGCTGATGCCAGTGCAGCAGGATGAAGTCGACCACATGGCCGAATACCACACGGTCCACCAGGTTACCCAGCGCGCCACCCAACACCAAAGCCAGGGCAACTGCCAGCCAGGTCTCACCCGGCTTGAGGCGTTTCAGCCAAACCACCAGCACCGCGCTGACTACCAGCGCAATCGCCGCGAAGAACCAGCGCTGCCAGCCTGCGGCATCGGCCAGGAAGCTGAATGCCGCGCCTGTGTTGTAGGCCAGGGTCCAGCTGAAGTAATCCGGAATGATCACGATCTGCTGGTACATGCTCAGGTTGTTGTCGAACCAGAACTTGCTCGCCTGATCGACCACAAACACCAGCAGGCTCAGCCATAGCCAGGCCAAGTGCCCGAAACGGCTGGCCTTAGGCATGCCGTTATTAAGCATAGTGACGAACCTCGCCCGCGCCTTCGATGTTGTCCACGCAGCGACCGCAGATTTCCGGATGCGCCGGATTCACTCCGACATCCTCACGGTGATGCCAGCAACGGGCACACTTGGCATGGCCGGACTTCAATACTTTCAGCTTGAGACCCGCCACTTCGGTTTCCACGGCATCGCTAGGCGCACTGGCGAGCGGAGCCAGGCTGGCGGTGGAGGTGATCAGCACGAAGCGCAGCTCGTTGCCCAGCTTGTTCAGATCGGCGATCAGGCTGTCTTCAGCGTACAGGGTCACTTCAGCCTGCAGGTTGCCGCCAATAGCCTTGGCCGCGCGCAGGTTTTCCATTTCCTTGTTTACCGCGACCTTGACCGCCATAACGCGCTCCCAGAACGCACGATCCAGCTCGAAGCCTTCCGGCAGCTCACTCAGGCCTTGATACCAACCATTGAGCATCACCGACTCGTTACGCACGCCAGGCAAGTATGCCCACAGCTCATCGGCAGTGAAGGACAACACAGGGGCAATCCAGCGCACCAGCGCTTCAGCGATATGATACAGAGCGCTCTGACAAGAGCGACGCGCCACGCTGTCAGCCGCAGTGGTGTACTGACGGTCTTTGATGATATCGAGGTAGAAGCCGCCCAATTCCTGCACGCAGAAGTTGTGCACCTTCTGGTAAACGTTCCAGAAGCGATAGCTGTCGTACGCTTCTTCAATCTCGCGCTGCAGCAGCAGGGCGCGGTCCACCGCCCAGCGATCCAGCGCCAGCATATCTTCGGCAGGCAGTAGGTGCTGCGCAGGATCGAAGCCGCTGAGGTTGGAGAGCAGGAAGCGTGCGGTATTGCGGATGCGTCGGTAGGAATCGGCGCTACGCTGCAGGATGACCTTGGATACGGCCATCTCGCCGGAATAGTCGGTAGACGACACCCACAGACGCAGGATATCGGCGCCCAGGCTGTCATTTACTTCCTGCGGGGCGACGACATTGCCCAGCGACTTGGACATCTTGCGGCCGTTCTCGTCGACCACAAAACCGTGGGTCAGCAGCTCTTTGTACGGCGCGTGGCCGTCGATGGCCGCGCCAGTCAGCAAGGATGAATGGAACCAACCACGGTGCTGGTCGGAACCCTCCAGATACAGGTCGGCACGCGGGCCGCTGGCATGACCCAGGTTGTGCGAACCGCGCAGCACGTGCCAGTGAGTGGTGCCGGAGTCAAACCAGACGTCTAGTGTGTCGCTGATCTTGTCGTAGTCGGCGGCTTCATCGCCGAGCAGCTCGACGGCATCCAGCTTGAACCAGGCCTCGATGCCCTCTTGCTCGACACGCTTAGCCACCTCTTCCATCAGCTCAGCGCTACGCGGGTGCAACTCACCGGTAGCCTTATGCAGAAAGAACGGGATCGGCACACCCCAGTTACGCTGACGCGAGATGCACCAGTCCGGACGACCAGCGATCATGCTGTGCAGGCGCGCCTGACCCCAGGCCGGAACGAATGCAGTCTGCTCGATGGCAGCCAGTGCGCGTTCACGCAGGGTGTCGCCTTCGTTAGGCTGCTTGTCCATGCCGACAAACCACTGCGCGGTAGCGCGGTAGATCAGCGGGGTCTTGTGGCGCCAGCAGTGCATGTAGCTGTGCTGGATGGCTTCGTGCTTGAGCAGCGCGCCGACTTCTTCCAGCTTGGCGACGATGGCCGGGTTGGCCTTCCAGATAAACTGGCCGCCAAAGAACGGCAGGTCGGTGACATACACACCATTGCTCTGCACCGGGCTGAGGATGTCGTCGTTGCTCATGCCGTAGCCTTTGCACGAACGGAAGTCGTCCTCGCCATAGGCCGGGGCCGAGTGCACCACACCAGTACCCGCACCCAGCTCGACATATTCGGCCAGATACACTGGCGCAAAACGCTCATAGAACGGATGACGGAAACGGATCAGCTCCAGCGCAGCCCCCGTTGCAGTGGCGATCACTTCGCCCTGCAGGCCATAACGGGCCAGGCAGCCTTCCACCAACTCTTCTGCCAACAACAGCAAGCGCTCGCCGGTATCGACCAGCGCGTAGGTGAACTCCGGGTGAACATTCAGCGCCTGGTTGGCCGGAATGGTCCACGGTGTGGTGGTCCAGATCACGATGGAGGCTGGCTTAGGCAAGCTGGCAAGGCCAAACGCGGCGGCCAGCTTGTCAGCATCTTCAACGACGAAGGCCACGTCGATGGCATCGGATTTTTTGTCCTGGTACTCGACCTCGGCCTCAGCCAACGCCGAGCCGCAATCGAAGCACCAGTTGACCGGCTTCAGGCCCTTGAACACAAAGCCCTGCTTGACCATCTCAGCCAGCGCGCGGATCTCGCCCGCTTCGTTGGCAAAATCCATGGTCTTGTAGGGGTTGTCCCAGTCGCCCAGCACACCGAGGCGAACGAAGTCGGCCTTCTGCCCTTCGATCTGCTCACCGGCATAGGTGCGGCAGCGCTCGCGGGTCAGGTCGGACGGCTGATTCTTACCAAAGGTGGTTTCCACCTTGTGCTCAATCGGCAGGCCATGGCAGTCCCAACCCGGCACATAGGGGGCGTCGAAGCCAGCCAGGGTTTTCGAGCGGGTGATGATGTCCTTAAGGATTTTGTTGACCGCATGACCGATATGGATGCTGCCGTTTGCATAGGGCGGGCCGTCGTGCAGGACGAACTTCGGCCGGCCTTCGCCTTGCGCGCGTAGCTTCTGATACAGGCCAATCTCGTTCCAGCGCTGCAGAATCTGCGGCTCGCGCTGTGGCAGGCCGGCCTTCATCGGAAATTGGGTATCAGGCAGATTAAGCGTGGCTTTGTAATCGGTCATGTCAGGCTCTTCGTAAGCGGTTGGCACTCAGTGCTTAAACGCGCCAATGGGCACGGGCGGCAGCAATATCGGCAGCAATGGCCGTTTTCAATGCCTCAAGTGAGGCGAAACGCTGCTCATCGCGCAGCTTGTGGTGGAAAGCCACCGTCAAACGCCGGCCATATAAATCACCGGCAAAGTCCAGCAAATGCACTTCCAGGTGGGCACTGCCGTCACCTGCAACACTGGGCCGCACGCCAATATTGGCGACGCCCGGCCAAGTTTTTCCGTCGATTTCGGTGCTAACCAGGTACACGCCCCTGAGCGGCACACGCTTGCGCTTGAGCTGCACGTTGGCGGTCGGCGCATTCAACTGGCGGCCGAGTTTCTGCCCGTGTAACACCCGCCCGGCGATCTGGAAAGGGCGGCCGAGCAGGTGCTGCGCCAGGGCAAAATCACCGGCATCGAGGGCTTCACGCACCCGCGTACTGCTGACACGAATGCCATCCAGTTCAACCGTACTGGCGGCCTCTACGCTGAAGCCTTCACGCTCGCCAGCTTCAGCCAGAAAGGCGAAATCACCGGCGCGGTCACAACCAAAGCGGAAGTCATCCCCCACTTCTAAGTGTTGTACACCCAGACCTTCCACCAACACACGATGTACAAACTCAGCAGCGCTCAGTTCACGCAAGCGGCGGTTGAAGCTCAGGCACAGCACGCGATCAACGCCTTCAGCAGCCAGCAATGCAAGCTTGTCGCGCAACCGCGCCAAGCGTGCCGGTGCTGCATCCGGGGCAAAAAACTCACGCGGCTGCGGCTCGAAAATCAACACGCAACTGGGTACGCCGAGTTCGGCGGAACGCTCACGCAAACGCGCCAAAATGGCCTGATGACCACGATGGACGCCGTCGAAATTACCGATAGTGGCGACACAGCCCCGATGCTGGGGCCGCAAATTGTGTAGGCCTCGAACCAGCTGCATAACGCGCTTCTTGCTCATAAAGTGGTCGATTATACGCACACCGAGCAGCGGACAACAGGCAGCAAATCAGTAGCCTATAGAATCGGCTTACGATCTTGCGAGCTAGAGTCCTGCAAGGCAAAAACAAGCGAGGAAGCGGAGTGTACGAGCTGTACATGAGCATTCCGAGCCTGTTTTTAACGCAGCAGGGCCGACGCGCAGCAGATCGTAAACCGATTCTCAGAGTGCGCTGCGCCTCGCAAAGTCCCGCAAGCGAAAGCCCAGCAGCGCTAAGACAGCCAAATAAACCAGCATGCCCATCCCAACCAGCCCGCCCAGACGCAGCAAACGCCAGAACATGGTGCCGTCCGCCCAGGCCGGCAGCTGCTGCATGGCCAGTAGTAGCACCGCCACCATCGCCAGCAGCGCCAACAGCAATTTGCCGAGAAACAGCGTCCAGCCAGGTTGCGGCTGAAACATCTCGCGTTTGCGCAGCTGCCAGTACAACAGCCCAGCATTCAGACAGGCGGCAAGACCGATGGCCAACGCCAAACCGGCATGCGCCAGGGGAATCACGAAAATAAACAGCACATTCATCACCTGGGTCGCCAGCAGCGTCACCAGGCCAATGCGCACAGGGGTCTTAATGTTCTGCTGGGCGTAAAAGGCCGGCGCGAGAATTTTCACCAAAATGATGCCGACCAATCCTAGCGAGTAGGCAATCAAGGCGCGCTGGGTCATCAAGGTATCGGCAGCGGTAAACTTGCCATATTGGAACAACGAGGCAATTAGCGGCTCAGAGATAATCGCCAAGGCCACCGCACTGGGCAGCGCCAACACCAGACACAGACGCAACCCCCAATCGAGCAGCTTGGAATAGTCCTCGCGACTGGCGCCGGCATGGGTTTTCGACAAGGCCGGCAGCAGGATAGTCCCCAGCGCCACGCCCAGCACGCCAGCAGGCAACTCCATCAAGCGGTCGGCGTAATACATCCAGGACACCGAACCTGCGACCAGAAAAGAGGCGAAGATGGTGTTGATGATCAGCGAAATCTGGCTGACCGAGACACCGAAGATCGCCGGCCCCATCTGCCTCACCACCCGCCACACGCCGGTATCTTTGAGGTTCAGCCGCGGCAGCACCAGCATGCCGATCTTGTGCAGATGCGGCAGCTGAAACAGCAGCTGCGCCAAGCCCCCCACCAGCACCGCCCAACCCAGCGCCATGACTGGCGGATCGAAATAGGGCGTTAGAAACAGAGCGAAGACAATCATGCTGATATTCAGCAGCGTCGGCACAAAGGCCGGCACCGAGAACCGGTTCCAGGTATTGAGCACCGCCCCTGCCAGCGAGGACAGGGAGATCAGCAAAATATAAGGAAAGGTGACCCGCAACAGATCGGTGGTCAGCTCAAAACGCTCCACCTCATCGGCAAAACCTGGCGCGGAGGCCCAAACAATCCACGGCGCCGCAAGAATGCCGATAAACGTCACCAACGCCAGCACCAGAGTCAGCAGGCCGGTGACGTAGGCCAGGAACGTGCGCGTAGCTTCATCGCCCTGCTGGGTTTTATATTCAGCCAGAATCGGCACAAAAGCCTGGGAAAACGCGCCCTCGGCAAAAATACGACGCAGCAGATTGGGCAGCTTGAACGCCACCACAAAGGCGTCCGAAGCCACGCCAGCGCCGAAGGTGCGAGCAATTATGGTGTCGCGCACAAAGCCCAACACACGCGAAAGCATGGTCATGGAGCTGACGGCGGCCAACGACTTGAGCAAATTCATGTAGTATCCCGGCTCCGCAAACAAGCACTGGCGCGCAAAGGCGACGAGTGTAGCGGTCTGCCACTGGTCAGGCCAGCACAGGGAAAAGCCATCAGGCTTGACAGCACTCCCTCATATCGGCATGATTCGCGGCCTTATTTGTTTGTAACCCCCAGAATTTTTTCGAGGAGCTTGACGGTGGCCAATACACCTTCTGCCAAAAAACGCGCAAAACAGGCTGAGAAGCGTCGTAGCCATAACGCCAGCCAGCGCTCGATGGTCCGTACCTACATCAAGAACGTCGTCAAGGCTATCGAAGCCAAAGACGTAGCTCTTGCTACTACTGCTTATACCCTGGCTGTGCCAGTTATCGACCGCATGGCCGATAAAGGCATCATCCACAAGAACAAAGCTGCTCGCCATAAGAGCCGCCTGAATGGCCATATCAAGGCCCTGGGCGAAGCTGCAGCTGCCTAAGCTGTTAGCAATACGCTGATTGTTCTTTAAAAACCGGCTAATCGCCGGTTTTTTATTGCCCAGAAAATGACAAGCCATAAAAAAGCCCAAATCGCTTCGGGCTTTTTGCTCAGGGCTTTTGCGGCCAGGGCAGAATCGGAATGGCCGTTACTGCATTCTGCGGACTGCCCTCAATTACCCGGTCGCTGTAGACCAGATAAACCAGGGTATTGCGCTTCTGATCGAAGAACCTCACCACCTGCATGGTCTTGAACACCAACGAAGTGCGCTCGCGAAATACCTCTTCGCCCTCCTTGAGCTTCTCCAGAAAGCTGATCGGCCCAACCTGGCGACAGGCAATCGACGCCTCTGCGCGATCCTCGGCCAGCCCCAGACCGCCCTTGACGCCGCCAGTCTTGGCCCGCGACAGGTAGCAGGTCACGCCTTCAACTTTAGGGTCATCAAACGCCTCGACAACGATTTTGTCGTTCGGCCCCATAAATTTGAAAACCGTCGACACTTCACCAATCTGTTCGGCCACCGCCAAGCCAGGCAGCAGCACTAGCGCACCCAGCAATCCCTTTACCACTCGCATCAGCCTTCCCTCAAATCAGGATTAAATTATCCCGATGCACCAACTCGGGCTCATCAACATACCCCAGCAGCTTCTGAATGGCATCCGACGACTGACCGATGATTTTTTGCGCCTCAAGCGCACTGTAATTGGCCAACCCTCGGGCAATTTCGCGGCCATCTGCCGCTACACAAACCACCATCTCACCGCGGCGAAAACTGCCCTGCACGGCTTTTACCCCAACCGGCAGCAAGCTCTTGGTCCCGGTCGCCAAGGCCTTGACCGCACCGTCATCCAGCACCAGGGTGCCGCGCGTTTGCAAATGCCCAGCCAGCCACTGTTTGCGCGCCGCCAGCATGCCGCGCTCAGGCGCAAGCAACGTACCCAGACGCTCACCCGCCTTGAGCCGTGCCAGTACCTGCTCGATAGCACCGCCGACAATCACCGTATGCGCACCGGAACGCGCCGCCAGGCGCGCCGCGCGCAGCTTGGTTTGCATACCACCACGCCCGAGCGCACCACCCACGCCACCAGCCACCGCATCCAGCGCCGGATCATCAGCGCGCGCTTCGTAAATCAATTCAGCATCGGGATTGTGCCGCGGGTCGGCGTTATACATACCGTCGCGATCGGTGAGGATCACCAGCAGATCAGCCTCGACCAGATTAGCCACCAGCGCAGCCAGGGTGTCGTTGTCGCCAAAACGAATTTCGTCGGTGACCACGGTGTCGTTTTCATTGATCACCGGCACCACATCCAGATCCACCAACGTGCGCAGCGTGCTGCGCGCATTCAGGTAGCGCTTGCGGTCAGACAGATCGTCATGGGTCAGCAGGATCTGCGCCGTGCGCCGACCATGCTCGGCAAAGCTCGACTCCCACGCCTGAATCAGCACCATCTGGCCAATCGCCGCGGCTGCCTGCAACTCATGCATCGCACTCGGCCGAGCACTCCAGCCCAGCTTGCTCATGCCCGCAGCCACCGCCCCAGAGGACACCAGCACCAACTCGACACCCTGCTCGCGCAGCGCGACCATCTGCCTGACCCACACAGCCATCGCCGCGCGATCCAGACCACGCCCATCAGCGGTCAGTAGCGCACTGCCAATCTTCACCACCCAGCGCTGCGCGCCGGTTACCTTGTCACGCATGATCTTCCAACCTTAGCCGCGACCTGTGATTACAAAAACGCCGCAATTAAGCGGCGTTTTTGTAGTTGCTTAATCCCGGACGTAAATAATTTCCGGGCCATCATCTTCGTCTTCTTCATCCCAGAAGCTGTCGTCTTCATCGACATCACCGACAGCCTTGACCCCGGAGCGACGCAGCGCACGCTTGTCGTCCAGCGCCTGCAGCTGAGCGCGCGCCTCATCTTCGATGCGCGTATCCAGCTCAGCCAATTCAGCGGCGAACTCTGGGTTCTCCTGAATGCGCTCAGCGCGCGCCTCAAGGAAGTCCATGATGTCATAACAGAGCTTCTCAGTGCCCTGGCGCGCCAAGGCGGAAATCACATAAACCGGTCCAGTCCACTCGATCCGCGCGACGATTTCAGCAATCCGCGCCTCCTGCTCCTCATCGAGAATCTGGTCAGCCTTGTTCAGCACCAGCCAGCGCTCGCGCTCAGCCAGCGACGGACTGAACTTGGTCAGCTCATCAATGATGGTCGCTGCCGACTCGGCCGGATCGGTCAGATCTAGCGGCGCCATATCGACGAGATGCAGCAGCAGACGGGTACGCGACAAATGCTTGAGGAAGCGGATACCCAAGCCAGCACCGTGAGAAGCGCCCTCGATCAGCCCCGGAATATCGGCAACCACGAAGTTTTTGTAGCGATCGACACTGACCACACCCAAGTTTGGCACCAGGGTGGTGAAGGGATAGTCGGCGACTTTCGGCTTGGCGGCCGACACCGAGCGGATAAAGGTGCTCTTACCGGCATTCGGCAAACCTAGCAGACCGACATCGGCCAACACCTTCAATTCCAGCTTGAGATCGCGCGCCTCGCCCGGCTTACCCGGCGTGGTCTGTCGCGGTGCTCGGTTGGTACTGGACTTGAAGCGGGTGTTACCCAGACCGTGCCAACCACCCTGAGCCACCATCAAGCGCTGACCAGAGCGGACCAAGTCGCCAATCACTTCCTGAGTACCAGCATCGATCACCGTGGTACCAATCGGCACCGGCAAGATCAGATCCTCACCCTTGGCACCGGTACAGTCGGTGCTGCCACCCTTCTCGCCATTCTGCGCTTGGAAACGACGGGTATAGCGGTAATCCACCAAGGTATTGAAGTTATCGACCGCCTCGATATACACCGAGCCGCCATCACCACCATCACCGCCGTTGGGGCCGCCTTTTTCGATGAACTTTTCACGACGAAAAGCCATCATGCCGTTACCGCCGTCGCCGGCTTTTACAAAAATCGATACTTCATCGACGAATTTCATTTTTACGCCTCCCGCTATCACACGGGTCATCTAAACCGAGAAACACCAGGTTCTTGCAAAATTGACCTGCATTCAAATCGAACGCTTACACCCAGGACAGTTTGGCAAGAACCCCAAGAATACAGAAACAAAAAAGCCCCGTCGCAAGGACGGGGCTTTCCCAGCAGTCGCGCTATTAAGCCGCAACGACGCTCACGTAACGGCGGTTGAACGCGCCTTTTACTTCAAACTTGATCACGCCTTCGATTTTCGCGAAGAGGGTGTGATCTTTACCCATACCAACGCCGTAACCAGCGTGGAACTGGGTGCCGCGCTGACGCACGATGATGTTGCCTGCTTTGATAGCCTGGCCGCCATACATCTTCACGCCAAGGCGTTTGGCTTCTGAGTCGCGACCGTTGCGGGTACTACCGCCAGCTTTTTTGTGTGCCATGAGTTCAATACTCCTATAAAGGGATCAGACCGAAACGAATCAGGCCTGGATACCGGTGATTTTGATCTCGGTGTACCACTGACGGTGGCCCTGGCGCTTCATGTGGTGCTTACGACGACGGAACTTGATGATGGTGACCTTGTCGTGACGGCCTTGGGCGATCACTTCAGCTACAACCTTGGCACCTTCAACAACCGGAGCGCCGATTTTAACGTCGTCGCCATTGCCGATCAGCAGAACACGGTCAAAAGTCACAGCTTCGCCAGTGGCCAGCTCGATTTTTTCGACCTTGAGGAATTCGCCTTCGGTGACTTTGTATTGCTTGCCACCAGTAACAATTACTGCGTACATGGTAAATCTCCGTTAATCCTGCTCACCCAGCGCTTTATAGGAATAAGTGTCGGCTGGCATGGCTGCTTGGGGCCGGAAGGACACCCTTGCAATTGCGTAAGGCAGGGAAATACCCAGGGGGAAGTTCAGGGTGC